>CALVZM010000096.1 GCA_944372515.1 uncultured Clostridia bacterium | reverse complement strand
CATGCCCGGGAACATTCGGGCGATCCGAGAATATGACGGCATAACTTTCTATCGCTCCCGCCCCGCCGAAACGCGGGAAATACCCTTTGCCTTGGGCAGTTTTTGCCTGGCGGGCAGGCGCTTTTGCGTCGAGGCATGCCCGGGGCGCGGCCACGGGGAAGGGGAAGGCTTGTATGCGGCGCTCTCCCGCATTCCCGCTTCCGCGGTATTCCGCACCCGTCGGGCGGGGGACGTGTTCTGCAAGTTCGGCGGCGGGGAGAAAAAACTCAAAGATTTTCTCATCGACCGAAAGATCCCCCGCCGTGTGCGCGACGGGCTGATTCTGCTTGCCGATGGCAGGGAAATCCTCGCCGTACTGGGAGTGGAGATATCCGAAAAACTCCGTGTGAACGACGGCGATCCGACGGTGCGGCTGTATCTGACGGAGGAGCCGCCCGCCGAAGAAAAGAGGGGAGAGGAAAAAGAATGAAATTGCACGCCGATTGTGAAAAACTGCTCTTTTCCGCCGAGGAGATTGCCGCGAAGGTCAAGGATCTCGCCGCGCGGCTGGATGAAGAATACCGCGGCAAAACGCCGCTGGCGGTGTGTGTTCTGAAAGGCGCCGCGTTCTTTTTCTGCGACCTGGTCCGGGCGATGGACACGCCCGTGCAGGTGGAATTTCTGCGCGTGTCGTCCTACGGGTCGGGCGTTACTTCCGGGGTTTTGCGCACCGAAAGGACCTTTCCCTTCGATCCCGCGGGGCAGGACGTTCTTCTGGTGGAGGACATCGTTGACAGCGGCAAGACATTGCGGTTTTTGAAGGAGTCCCTGCTGTCGCACGGCGCAAAGAGCGTGAAAACGGCGACCCTTCTGGACAAGCCCTCCGCCCGAACCGTTCCCTTCTCGGCGGATTGGAAGGGCTTCGACGTTGACGGCGGTTTTGTCGTCGGTTACGGCATGGATTATGCCGAAAAATACCGCGACCTGCCGTATATCGCACTGTTGAAACGGGAGATATATAGGCGGTAAAATGGGGTCGGAGCGTCCGCCATGCCCAAAAAACGCCCCGCATTTCTGCGGGGCGCAAACTCCTTGTTTTTTCAGGCATGGTATGCTCGTCTTTGCCGTTACTTGTCGGTGAAATCGGCGCTTGTCAGGCGATAGACGAGGGTGCCCATGTGATAGGCGAGCGGATCGTTCATTGCAAGCATGACGCAGCGATAGGGATTTTCCCCGCCGAGCACGGGCGCGGCGGCATAGTATGCGGTGATCATGCTGCCCGTCAGCGTGGTGTCGCGGCTGAAAACCATGGTGTTCACGGTGATCTTGTGCTCCGTGGCTTCCGTTTCGCCCGCATCGACGTCGATGAAAGAATAGGAAGCATCCGCCTTTTGTTCCGTCAGATTGACGGCGATGACTTCCCGTTCGGCGGTATAGGGGTTGACCGTGCAAAGCCCGACCGAACCGCCGACGGACAGGGAGAGCCCGCGCGCCGCAAAGAGGAGCGTTTCATTGTCCAGCACGGTCATGTCGTTCCGCAGGGAGACCCGTGCGGTCTGCGGCGCATCGTCGCCTGTGTTTTGATAGGATACGTCGGCTTCGTTTTCGTCGGGGTCGTAAGAGACGGAGACGGTGTAATCATACACCCGCACGGCGTCCTGTAAAGAGGCGGGATCGTCGGTGCAGGGTGAAGTGGAGTGCACGGTTTTTTCGCTGTACAGGGGATAGAGCGAGCGGCTGACGTTGCGGAACCAGCAGACGGAGTCCACGCTGTCCGAAAAATCCAAGGACTCGTTCCCCATGGTATATTTCCCCGCAATGCGCAGCGACGAGGTCAGTTTATACACCGATTCGCCGCCACGGGTGTCGTTTTCGAGGGTAACCGTGTAGGTGCCGGGCTGATATTCCACGCTGTAACGGGTGTTGGACCCTTTTTCATAGGACACCGCATAGGTGAGCGTTTCTTTGGTCCGGGCGATGGAAGAGGTCAGCGTCGTGTCCTCGTACCAATTGGGCACGAGGGTGGCGGTGGCTACGGTCGTGCAGGAAGTGAGTCCGACGAGCGCGGCGCAGGAAAGGGCGGCAACGCCGCCGAGCAATATTTTTTTTGCATTCATGATTGATTTGTCCCGTTTTTTTTGAACTTTTCTAAAATTATAACACATTCTTTTCCGTTTGTAAAAATAAATTGTCCCGAAATCGTGAAATTTTCGTAAAAAGTATGCTATAATGTATCCGAAAGGCACCCCCTTTGGGCGTGCTTTGTCCCGGATGCGGGCAAAAAGGAGCGCAATTGATACAGATCACCGGTTACCCTTCCCTCGATGCGGGGTTGGAATATTTACAAAAATACGTTGCCGCGGCGGAAGAGGCGGGGGAACGCACCGTCATTTTCTGCGAGGACAGGCTGACCCTGCTCGCCGAACAGACGGTCTGCGGCGCTCTGGGCGGCACCTTTTTGACGTCGGTAACGACCTTTGCGCGCTTTTTGCGTTACAGCGGCAGAACTTTGTCCAAGCAGGGCGCGGTCATGGCGGTGGGGCGCATTCTCGCCCGCAACGAGGAACGCCTTTCCTGCCTGAATTTCCGCGGCGGCGTGCGCAGCGGCGCGGCGGCGGTCTATGAGATGCTCTCCCAACTCTTTGCCTCCAAGGTTACGGGCGAGATGCTGGAAAACGCTCTGCCCGAGGAAGGGCTCTTGCGGGAGAAACTCAAAGACCTTGCCTTCGTCTTTGAAGAATATGAAAAGTTTTTGCGTGAAAACGGCTATGCCGATGAAAACCGCTACCTTTCCTTTCTGCCCGACGCTCTGCGCGCCGACCCTTCTTTGCGCGAGGCGAACGTGGTGTTTCTGGGCTTTTCTTCCTCCACCGCCCAGGCGCTGGACGGCGTGCGCGCGGCGGCGGAGACGGCGAAAAACCTGCTCGGGCTTTTCCCCGCGGGCAGTGCCGAACTGTATTCCCGCCAGGCGGCGACGGCGTTCCGCCGCGTATGCGCCGAATACGGCGATATCAAAGTTTCCCAATTGAAAATACCCGAAGAGCGGCGGGGGAACGCGGGGATCCTGCGCGAGAAACTGTATGAACCGGGCGTCTTTTCCGCGGCGTTCTCTCCCGTGCCGAGCGGGGGCGCCGTGCGCGTCCTCTCCTTGCGGGACGAAGAGGAAGAACTGCGCTTTGTCTGCGCGAACATCCGCAGGCGCGTGGCGGAGGGGGGACGGTATGCCGATGCCGCCGTGCTCGTGCCCGACGTCGCGGCGTATTCTCTCCTGCTCGCCAAAATATTCGGGGAATATGACATTCCCTGTTTCGCCGACCTGAAAAAGCCCCTTTCGGCGCACCCGTTTTCCTTCTTTGCGCTCGCCCTTCTGCGCGGTGTGTCGGACGGGTTCACGCCCGAATCGACCGATCGGGTGCTCTCTTCCGTCTATTTCCCGCCGAGCGGGGAATACCGCAATTACCTCGCGAAATTCGGCAACTACCGCGGCGGCGTCAAACGGGACGTCAAAGAGGGGGAAGCGCTCAAAGAATATGACCGCGAAAACCTCGTGCGGCTGCACGAGCGCTTTTTGCAGGCGGCGGCGCTCTTTTCCCGTAAGATGACGGGCGGACAGTTCTGTCGGGGCGTGCGGCGGCTGTATGCCGACTTTTCGGTGGCGGAGCGGACGGAAGAGTTGGCGGATCACTGCGGTGATGCGGCGCAGGCGGCATACCTGCGCGCCATGGATAAAAAACTTGATGCGCTGCTGAAAGAAGCCGAAGAACTGCTGGGGAACGCGCAACTGACGGCGGCGGAATTTTCCGCGTTGCTCGAAGAGGGGCTGAAAGCCTGCGAAATTTCCCTGCTGCCCCTGCGGCGGGACGAGGTGTTCGTGGGCGACGTCGCGCAGAGCCGTTTTGCCCCCTGCAAGGACGTCTTTGTCCTGGGCATGACCGAAGAAGTGCCCCGCCGCGGCGAGGATACCGCGCTCCTTTCCGACAAGGAAATGCAGCGGATGGAAAGCGTCAAGGTGCGCATCGAGCCTTCGGTCGCCCAGGTCAATGCACGCACGCGCGAGAGCGTTTGCCTGAATATCTGTTCGTTCACCGAACGGCTCTTCCTTTCCTATCCCGTCTGCACGGCGGAAGAGACGGCGGAGAGCGAGATCTTGCGTTACGTTCGGCGTATTTTTTCGGACACGGCGCAGCGGGACGATTTGTTTTTGTACAATTGCATGCAACCCATGCCCGCGTTGAAGGAACTTTTGCTGCTCCGCGATGCCTATCGGGAAGGGCGGGAGGATTCCCGCGAAAAATATGCGTCCCTGTATGCCGCGTTGCAGCGTATGCCGGCGACGCGGCGGGAGAGTAGCCGTTTGTTTGCGGACAAACCGCCCGTATATTTCGTGGACAGCGGAGAAAAACTTTTCTTCCCGGAAGGGGAAGCCTCCCCGACCTTGCTGGAAGGGTATTTTCAGTGCCCATACCGCAACTTCACCGAACGCGGACTGCGGTTGCAGGAACGGGAAGAAACGATGCTGCTTGCGACCGACGCGGGCACGTTCACGCACGCCGTTCTGGAAAAGACGGCGAACGCGATGGAGGAACTGCAAGACGAGGAGAGTTGTTTTGCCTATGCGCTCGCCGCGGCGGAAGCGCTGTTTGCCTCTCCCGCCTATGCCGCCCTGCGCGACACCGCGGCGGGGAAATATGCGGGCGCGCGGCTCTGTCGGGAAAGCGCGCAAGTCGCGCTGGAAATGTACCGCCAGATCCGATATTCCAATTTCAGGGTGGCGCACACGGAATATTTCTGCCGTCTGCCGCAGGAGCGGCTGCACGGAAAGATCGACCGCGTGGACGAATGCGGGCAATATGTGCGCATCATCGATTATAAGACCGGTTCGATCGACGCTTCGCCCGCGTCGTATTACGTCGGCAAAAAACTGCAATTGCCGCTGTACATGTCCGCGGTGAGCGAGGGAAAGACGCCTGCGGGAATGTACTATTTCCCCGCGTCCGTCGGGTTTTTCGCCCCCGGGGACGAGCCCTTCCGGATGCAGGGGTTCATGAACGGCAGCGAAGAGGTCATCCGCAATTCCGACATCACGCTGGAAGCGGGCGGAAAGAGCCGTTTCTTTGACGCGGGGCTTGGTTTGCCCCGCCGGAGCGGCACCGTGATGGAGGAAGAGGATTTCCGCTTTTTTATCGCCTATGCCGTCCTGATCGGACGCAGGGGAAAGAGCGAGATCCGCCGCGGATTCATTGCCCCCACGCCCATCGGGGGCGCCTGCACGTATTGCCGTTATAAGGGCATGTGCGCCGCGCTGGGCGAGGGGATCGAGCGGAATACGGCGGGCAGGATCACCTGCAAACAGATCGCGGACATCGTGCGTCGGGAAACGGAGGGAGAATGACCATGGCGGAGATCAGATACACCGAAGAACAAAGCGCCGTCCTTGCCGCGGACGGCAAGATCATCGTTTCCGCCTCGGCGGGCAGCGGCAAAACGTTCGTCATGATCGAGCGCATGCTCGAAAAGATCCTCGCGGGCGCACAGGTCGACCGTATGCTGGCGCTGACCTTTACGAACAAGGCGGCGGCACAGATGCGCGAGAAGATCCGCCGCCGCCTCATCGGTCGGATCAACGAGCCGGAAACGGGGGAAGGGGAGCGCGCGCGCCTGCGGGAACAACTCTCCCGCCTGCCCATGGCGGAGATCAGCACGATCCATTCCTTCTGTTCGCGGTTCATCCGCGCCAATTTTTTCCTCGCCGACGTCGACGGTGCCTTCGAGATCGTTTCGGATGACGACGCCGAGGGCAAGAGCATGCAGTCGCAGGCACTCGATCAGGTCTTTTCCGGGCTATACGAAGAGGAAGACCCCGATTTTCTCGACCTGCTCTCCCTGTATTTCCGCAAGAAAAAGGATGACGGGTTTCGGCAGGAACTTCTCGGACTTTATAAGCAGTTCCGCGTCCGCGCGGACTATCGGGAAACGCTTTCCCTGTTGCAGCAGGGCGGGGGTCCTTCCTTTGCGGAAGTGTCCGCAGATCTTTTGTCCCGCGTGCGTACCGATTTTTCGCGCATCGAAAGCGGGCTGAAAAGTTGCCTGCCCCGTTTGGAGCAGATGGGGCTGCGTGCCACTTCCGAGCGCGCGCAGGAGGCGCTTTCCTTTGTGTCATCCGTGCGTGCGGCTGCGGATTATTATGCGCTTTGCGCCATACCCATGCCCAAGTTTTCCAGGAAGGAGAGCGTCTATAAAAAGGACGGCGCGGAGAAGCGGCGGATGGTTGATCGGGTGGATTTTTATATCTCCGAGATCAAGGAGTTTTTCGACAAGCAAGCCGCCCGCACGGGCACGCGGGAAGAAGAGGAAAAGAGGTTTCTCTCTTCCAAGGACACGGCGGGCAGGATCGCGGGGCTGCTGCTTCGCTTCGACGAGCAGTATACGGCGGTCAAAAAGGAGCGCGCCCGTCTCGATTACAACGACCTGGAACACATTGCCCTGCGCCTTCTTTCGCTGCCCGACGTGGCGGCGGACACGCGCGCCCGCTTCGATTATGTGTTCGTCGACGAATACCAGGACATCAATCCCGTGCAGGAGAAACTCATTTCCCTCATCGGCGGGGAAAACATCTTCCTCGTCGGCGACGTCAAGCAATCGATCTACGGGTTCCGCGGGAGCAGATCGGTCTATTTCACGCAAAAACAGAGGGAATATGCCGCCGTCGGCTCGTCGCTTGCCCTCTCTTCCAATTTCCGCAGCGCGGACGCCGTTCTTTCGGCGGTCAACCGCGTATTCTCCCGCGCCATGACCCTTGACTCCTGCGGCATCGATTATGCAAAGGAACCGATGCGCGGCGGCGCGGATTACGGCGAAAACAAGGGCAGGGTGTCCGTGCATCTGCTGCATAAGGAAAAAGAGGAGAAACGGGAGCGCGGAGTATATTCGGTCATCGAAGAATACGAACGCGCGCGCGGGCGGCAAAGCGAGGATGCGCAGGCGCGGGAGGTTCTGAACATCATCGAAGAGGAACTGCATTCCCGGGTCTACGACCCGGAAGAAAAGTGTTTCCGTCCCGTGCGCTATGGGGACATTGCCGTGCTGGCGCGCAAAAATTCCAAAGGCATCCCCGCCGTCGTGTCCTGCCTTGCCGAGAACGGTATTCCCGTGAGCGCGGCGGCGCAGACCAATGTCTGCGACTATCCCGAGATCAGGCAGTTGACGGACATCCTCTCCCTCATCGACAATGCCGAACAGGACATTCCGCTTTGCAGTGCGCTCCTGTCGGCGATGGGCGGGCTGCAAAACGGGGATCTGGCGGCGATACGTCTGCGCTACCCCCTCCGCCGCGGTCCTTTCCGTCGGCTCGTGCGGGAATACGCGCAGACCTTTACCGATGCACTTGCCCAAAAACTGAAAGACTTTTTTGCCGCGCTCGAACGGTATACCCTGCTCTCGCACATTCTCGGCGGGGGAGAACTCATCGAGCGGCTGATTGCCGAAACGGGGCTGGAAACCGATTGGCTCTCCCGTGAAGACGGCGCCCGCCGCATGGAGCGCATCCGCGCGTTCGCCCTGTTGGCGCAGGACAAGAATACGCATGACTTTCTCGTATATCTCAAAAGCCTGGAATACAAGGTGCCCGTGGGCGAGGCGGCGGGGGAAGATGCCGTCAAAGTCATGACCGTGCATGCGTCCAAGGGGCTGGAATATCCCGTCGTTATCCTCATCGACCTGAACGAAGGCTTTCACGGCGCGGACAGGAACGAACTCTTATATTCCGAGCGTTACGGCGTCGCGCCGCGCAGTTACGAGCGGGAGAATCATCTGGTGTTCGGCAACGTCCTGCGCCGCGCCATCGAAGAGGAGACGCGCGAAGAGGAGCGCAAAGCGGAACTCAACATCCTGTATGTGGCGATGACGCGCGCGAAATATGCCTTGCATCTCGTGCTGGACGCGGAAAAGTCGGAACGATATGCCGATCTGTATTTTGCCGGCAGTTTTGCCGATTTTCTGCCGCCCGAGTTGCTCTCGGAAGAGGTCGCGCCGCCCTACGCGGAGCGTGCGCCGTTTGAACGGCGGCAGACATTGGTTGTGGGCGGGAGCGAAGCGCTGAGCGAGCGCATCGTCCGTTCCTTTGCGCCCGTCTATGCCTTTGCTGCCGAAACGCAGTTGCCCGTCAAAAGTTCCGCGAGCAACCTGCTGCGCGACGGCAAGGACGGGGAAGAGTATTATTCCGTTCCTTCCGTCGTGGCGGAAGAGCCGGCGGATGAGGATATAACGCTTGTCGGCACGGCATATCATGCGTTTTTGCAGTACGCCGATTTCGGTGCGGACGGAAAAAAAGAGTTGGAGCGCCTGTTGCAAAGCGGTATTCTCTCCCGCGAACAGGGCGATCTGATTTCTTCGTCGAAGGCGCAGGAGATACTATCCATGCCCGTGTTCAAGCGGTTAAAAGACGGACAATTGTTTCGGGAACAGCCCTTCCTCGTCTATCTTCCCGCCGACGAGGTCTTGGCTTCGGACAGCCGGGAAGAAGTTCTGTTTCAGGGCTTCATCGATCTTTTGGCGATCACGGCGGCGGGTGTGGAGATCGTCGATTACAAGTATTCCTCGAAACCTGCGGCGTATCTCCGCGAACACTATGCCCCGCAGATCGGGCTCTATAAAAAGGCGGCGGCAAAGATCATGAAGATCGCCCTTTCTTCCGTCCGTGCCACCCTCGTCAACATTCGGACGGGGGAAGAGATCCCCGTGGATTGATCTCCCTGCGCATTTTGCCGTGCATGAGGGGCGCGGGAGAGAAAAAAAGAAAAATTTCGACGTGGATTTCTCAAAAAAGTCAAAAAATTTCCTCCCGAAGATGCAATAATAGACAAAAATGCGTTTCGGGAGGATTTTTTTCGTGCCCTGGCTGGAAAATATCGTCGATCGGATATCCTTTGATTTCCTGCTCATTGCGCCGCTCTGCGTTCTCGCACTGCTCGGCGCCGTGTCTTTCTTTGTGCGCCGCAGACAGCCCGTTTTGGTCTTGTGGGTGTTCGTGCTCTCTTTGGTTTGCGGACTGATCGCCTTTCACCGCAGGGGCGGCGGAACGCTGGCGTTCGGTTACGGCTGTCTGCTGGTCGCGCTGTCCCTCTTCTGTTTTTCCTTATTGTTCTTTCTCCGCCGCAAGACGGGCGGGAAGAAGGGAAAAGAGGAGGCGCGCAGGATGTCCGAAGTCCGGAAAGGGGAAGCCTTTCTGCGTGGCGGCAGACATGTTGCTTCCGACGGGGAAGATGATGGGATTTCCGAACGGAAAAAGGGGAAATATTCGGACATGGTACCGTCGAATAAAGAAATCGTGAGTTTACGCCCCGCGGAAGATTTACAGGCGGCGGAAGGCGGGGAACGGAGCGTATCGGTCGGCGGACAGGGCAATGCCGACGTGCGGCTGGAACATGTCTTTCAGGTGCTGAAAAAGTTGCAGAACATGAAGTTGAGCGCGGGCGACCGGCTGGAAACGGACGTCATCCGCAATATGCTCAACGTATATGCGGCAAAGGGCGTTCTCTCGGCGGAAGAAACGCGCGCGCTCAACAATTACCTTGCCACGCTTTTGAAGTTGATGTCCAAATACTCGGTATAACCCTTCATTCGGAAAGCGTTTTTGCCGTCAGTTCGACCAATTTTTTATGGAGCGCGGCGGCGCGCAGAACGGCGGGGGTGATGCGCGTACCTTTGGCAAAGAGGGTCTCTTCGGCGGATTTTTTGACGTCGTGGCGCAGCGTTCGTCCGAGCAGAATGACGGGGCGTGCCGCCGTCGGCTCTTTTTCTTCGCCGCGTTGACGGCGCGCCCGCGCCGTTTTGGGCGCGGGGTCATAGAGAAGACAGTCGCCCCATGCCTTGATTTTATCGGCAGGAAGTTCTTTGTCGTCCAGCACCGCGGCAATGATTTTCATTTTTTCCAGACGCAGGTCGGACACGCAGCCCAAAAATTTCCCCTGTACGGTATAGACCTGTTTGAGCAGGGGGGAATATGTCCGCCCTTCGCTCTTTGCCGACGGGCGTCGGGGCATGATCAGGGCATCGCCGACGGACAGCGCTGCGGAAAGGGGAAAGAGGAAATCTTCCTCATCCTCGTCCGCGCAGAGCAGGGCGACGATGCGCCTGAAATTGGCGGAAAATATCGCCGCACGGGAATATCCCAACAGTTTTCCGTCGTGAGAGAGCACTTTTTTTCCGATCAGATCTTTGAGAAACATAGAAAATCACCTCTTGGTATCATTATAAGAGATAAATCGGTGCGGGAGAATGAAAAAAGACGGATAAAAATGTCAAAAAAAATAAAAAACTTTTCTTCGGCGCCGCAAAATCGCTTGCGAAAAACGGGGAAGTCTGTTAAAATGAATAAGGCAATTGAGCATTGGGGCGTCGCCAAGCGGTAAGGCAACGGACTCTGACTCCGTCATTCGGGTGTTCGAATCACTTCGCCCCAGCCAAAAGCACCATATCTTGTGGTTTTATTAGCATGGAACACACAAGACACGGTGCTTTTTTT
>CALVZM010000095.1 GCA_944372515.1 uncultured Clostridia bacterium | reverse complement strand
GTATATTTTGCGGTCAGGCGCGGCGAAAGGCGCAGTGCGTGCCGTGTGGCACGTGCAAGCCTTTCAACAATGCATCACCGCAAAATCGGCGCTTTTGATCGGGTTCGTATTACTCCCTTACAGTATAAAACGGAAGGGGAATATTTTTGGCTGGAACGCACGCACAAAAATCTTTGGTTGGCAAATTTTTCCTTTTCGGTCGTTCACGGGCAGGCATTCTTTCTATGTTCTCTTTCCGAAAAATGCATGTATGTGTGCGAAGATTTGGTTTGACAATAATTTTTTACGATAAAAAATAATAATCTATAAAATGTAAAAACGGTCGGATGACCGTTTTTTTGCCCGAAAACGGAAAATTTCTTGAAAAAAGAAAGAGAATGTATTATAATGAGAATGACAAACGGCAAAAATTTTATCGCCGCATCCGTCGGAACACGGGGAGAGAAAAAACCATGCAACTTTCTTCCATTAAGTATATATCCGAAAAACGGGCAAAGGACCTCAACAAACTCGGCATATTTTCCGCCGCCGATCTGATCAATCATTATCCCCGCGCCTATCTCGACCTCACAAAACGCACCTCACTCAAAGACGCCTATCACAATGACATGGTGCTCTTCGTCTGCCGCGTGCTCTCCGTTTCGCCCGTCAACCACGCCAGCCGCTACAAGGTCGTGCGCGCCTTCTGCAACCAGGACGGCTTTCCCTTCACGGCGGTGTGGTTCAATCAACCCTATGTCGTGCAGAAACTGACCCCGGGGGAATATCTCTTTTACGGGCGGGTGTCCAACCGTTACGACGCGCTTTCCGTAACCAATCCCACGTTTGAACGCCTGGACGAAAACCATCGTTTGAAGGGCATCGTGCCCGTATATACGGTCAAGGGCAGCATCACCCAGCGCGTCATGTCGTCTGCCGTCCGCGAGGCATTGAAAACGGAAAAAATCGATTCGGTCATTCCCGCGCCTCTCGCGGCGAAATATGCGCTTTCTTCCCTGCCACAGGCATATCGGAACATTCATTTTCCCGATACCATGTCCGCGCAGAAGGGGGCGGCGGAGCGTATCGCGCTCGAAGAATATTTCAAACTCATCAGCGCCTTCCGCATCATCAAAGGGGATAAGGAAGAGGTGCGGCTGCACACTTACGGCGTAACGGCAAAGGACGTCAAGGCGTTTGCCGCGCGCTTTCCCTTTACGTTTACGGACGGGCAGAAAAAGGCGGTCAACGACATCTATTGCAACCTGCACGCTCCCACGCGCATGAACCGGCTCTTGCAGGGGGACGTGGGCAGCGGCAAGACCGCCGTGGCGCTCTGCGGCATTTATATGGCGGTGAAGAGCGGGCATCGCGCCGCCTATCTCTCTCCGACGGAAGTGCTGGCAAGGCAGAACTATCAGACGCTCTGTAAATATTTCCCCGAATACAAGGTCGGCTATCTCTCGGGTGCGTTGACCGCGAAGGAAAAACGGGAGATCAAAACCGCGCTCAAAAACGGCGACCTCGACATCATCTGCGGCACCCATGCCATCATTCAAAAGGATGTGGCACTTTCCGACCTCTCCTTTTGCGTCTGCGACGAACAGCACCGCTTCGGCGTGGCGCAGCGCAACGCGCTGAGCGAGAAGGGGGAAGGCTGCGACGTGCTCGTCATGTCCGCCACGCCCATTCCGCGCACCCTTTCGCTCATTTTTTACGGCGACCTCGACATCACCACCATTCCCGATAAGCCGAGCGAGCGTTTGCCCGTCTCCACGTCCGTCATCCCCGCCCGACGCTATGACGATCTTCTCGAATATGTGGAAAAGCAGGTGCGTGCGGGCAGGCAGGCATATTTTGTCGCCGCCAAAATCGAGGACGACGAAGGCGAGGTCCTGAGCGTCAGCGAACTGTACGAAGATTTGAAAAACCGTCTGCCGCGGGTGCGGTTTGCCATGCTGCACGGCAAAATGAAGGATAAGGAAAAAAACGCCGTCATGCAGGATTTCAAGGACGGCAAATTCGATTGTCTCGTCTCCACGACGGTCATCGAAGTGGGGGTCGACGTCCCCAACGCCACCGTGATGGTCATTCACAACGCCGAGCGGTTCGGGCTCTCCCAACTCCACCAACTCCGCGGCCGCGTGGGGCGGGGCGAGGGGCAAAGTTACTGTTTCCTGCTGCTGGGCACGGACAGCGATGTCGCGCGCGAGCGTTTACAGATACTCAAAAACGCATCGGACGGCTTCGCCATAGCCGAAGAGGACTTGCGCCTGCGCGGCAGCGGGGACTTTTTCGGTACCCGTCAAAGCGGTAAATTTCTCAATGAAATACGCAATCTGCAATATTCTTCCGAGGTCATTTTTCTGGCAAAGAAACTCAGCGACGAAAGTTTTTCGGGCGCTTTCGATACCGAGGAGATCCGTCGCGCGGCGGGGGAGAAGTACAACGCGCTCAAAGACGTGGTGCTCAACTGACCCGCCCTGCCGCGTTTTGAAAAAGAAAGCCCTCAAAAGCCGCTTTTCCCAAAAAAAAAGCGGCTTTTCCTGTTGACTTTATCGCCGATTTTAATTATAATATTTTTATCGATAAGGTTGTAACGGTTTCAATCGGCGTCGGGAAAGCGCTTTCCCGCGGGGGCGTATCCCCGAAGTCCCGCGGACCGTAAAGAGAGGAAAAGAGAAAATGATACATCGTTCTCCCAGTCATAAAGAAGCGGACGTTTCCAAGGCGACCCTTTCCCGCATGCCCGCCTATCTGCGTTATCTCAAAGAAGAGAGCGTAAAGGGGGTGGAATACGTGGCGTCGGCGGCGATCGCCAAGGACATGGCGGTTTCGGCGGTGCTGGTGCGTAAGGATCTGGCGCTGGTGTCGTCGGTCGCGGGCAGACCGCGGCTCGGTTTTGAAGTCAACGGACTGATCGCCGACATCGAAAAATTTCTGGGCTATGACAACGTGTCCGATGCGCTCGTGGTGGGCGTCGGCGGGCTGGGACGGGCGTTCCTCGGCTATGAAGGGTTCAAAAATTACGGGCTGAATATCGTCGCGGGGTTCGATGCCGATCCCGCACTGGTCGGCACGAAGATCGCGTCAAAGCCCGTTCTGTCCCCGGACGATCTGGCGGATTTCGTGCAGCAACGCAACATCAACATCGGCATCATCACGGTACCCAAGAGCGCGGCACAGACCGTCTGCGACCGCATGATCGAGGCAGGCATCAAAGCCATCTGGAATTTTGCGTCGGTCAAACTGAACGTCCCCAACGGGGTCATCGTGCGCTATGAAGACCTGGCGGCATCCCTCGCCATGCTCTCGGGCGAACTTTTCAATATGCTGGAAAAAAAATAATTTTCTTTGCCGGCTCTTGCCGGTTTTTTTATTTCGGAAACAGGTCAAAATATGGCTTTGCCGCGGGCATGCTATGGCTGCGCGCCGCATTGCTCCGCAATTTTTCCGCAATGCTCCCGTAAAAAAGAAAAAGGCGATCTTTTCCCGCTTGAACGCAGGCATGCCCCGTGCATATCTGCCGTTCGGGCGGGTTGTCTTTTTTTTTCAAAAGAATCCTCTTGACAAATGCCGTGGGGGGAGGGTAGAATAAATATATATTTTTTTATTTTGCTCCGATACGAGGATACAGCCGCTTGCGGCGGCTTTCGGGCGCGGGAGAATGATCGAACGGGAGGAAAAGGCAGATGGTCAGGATCGCCATCGTGGAAGACGAGGAAGAGCAGGCGGCGCTGCTGCATTCGTATCTTGAAAAATATGCCGCCGAAAACGGGGAAAGACTGACCGTTTCCCATTATCGGGAGGCGGAATCCTTTCTTGCGGCGGCGGAAGGGCATGCGTTCGACGTCGTGTTCATGGATATAGAACTGCCTGACGAAAACGGGATGGACGCCGTGCGCCGTCTGCGGGAGAAAGACAGACGGACGCTCGTCATTTTCGTTACGAATTTGGCGCAGTACGCCGTCAAGGGCTATGAGGTGCGCGCCTTCGATTTCATCGTCAAGCCCGTTTCTTACTACAATTTCGTGCTCAAATTTTCCGCCGCGATCGACAATCTGGAACTCAACAAAGATACGGAAATATGGATCAAGACCAAGGAGGGGCGGATGCGGCTGTATGCCTCGCGCATCGTCTACATCGAGGTGCTCAAACATTACCTGACCTTTCACACGCAGGACGGGAACTATACGGCGCTTGGCTCCATCGGCAGCGCCGCCGAACAACTCAAAGATTCGACGTTTGCCTTCTGCAACCGCTGTTACCTTGTCAATCTGAAATATGTCTCCCGCGTAACGCAGACCGCGGCGATGGTCGGCGGGGAATGGCTCACCGTTTCGCGGCACAAGCGCACGGACTTTCTCAAAGCGCTCAACGATTTTCTGGCGGGAGGGAACTGAACCGTGTTTTCCGACATCATTTTCATCGCGGAGATACTTGTGGCGGAGTTTTTGCTCACCTGCCGCCTCAAACGCAGAAAATTTTACGTCCTTCGCCTGGCGCTGTTTGCCGCCGTATCCTTTGCCGTCGCCTGTTTCGTGCCCTTCGTCGACAGCGTGTGGTATACCTGTCTGGTATATCTGCTGCTCTTTGCCATGACGCTCCCGGGGCTGAAATTCATCTACAACGAACCATGGATCAACATTCTGTTCTGCGGCATTGCCGCCTACACGACCCAACACATGGCATATCAGTTCACCAACCTCGTTTTCACGCTTGTCCTGTGGGGTGAGAGCCCGCTGCTTGGTCTTTATCACGTCGGGGAAGTCGACATCTCCGGGTGGAGCCTTGAAACGCTGTTCTGGATCGCCGTCTACGTCATGGGATATTTCACCATGTATGCGATCGGCTGGTTCTTCTTCGGCAGAAAGATCGAGAAGAACGAGGACATGAAAGTGAAGGCGCAGTCCTTTCTCTTTCTGATCAGCGGCTGCCTGATTCTCAACATCGTGCTCAACGCCGTCGCCGTGTATTCCGAAGAGCCCGAGAGCGTGGTGTCCGCCATCGTCCGCCAGGTCTCCGCCGTTTTCAACTGCCTGCTGCTGTTGCGCTGGCAGTTTGAACTGCTCTCTTCGGGAAGGCTGCGCAGCGAACTCGATCTGGCGAACAAACTTCTCTGGCAGGCGCAGAATCAGTACAGGATATCCAAGGAGAACATCGACCTCATCAACCTCAAATGCCACGACATGAAACATCAGATCCGCGAGATCGGCAACAGCAAGCGGCTGGACAGGGAGATCATCGAGGACCTTGAAAGGTCCATTTCCGTCTATGACTCGGTGGTAAAGACGGACAACGAAGCGCTGGACATCATCCTGACGGAAAAGAGTTTCAAATGCCTGAAAAACGACATCATCCTCAACTGCATAGCCGACGGCAAGCAACTCAATTTCATGAAAAATTCGGACGTATATTCTCTCTTCGGCAACGCGCTCGACAACGCCATCGAGGCGGTGCTGGGGCTGCGGGACAAGCAAAAGCGGGTCATCGGGCTGAAAGTCTGGTCGGTCGGCGGGCTCATCACCGTCAACGTGCGCAACTTCTATGAAGGGAACATCGAACTGGACGGGGAGGGGCTGCCGCGCACCACCAAGTCGGACAAGGAACAGCACGGGTTCGGGCTCCGCAGCATCCGCCAGGTCGCGGAAAAATACGGCGGCAATCTCTCTGTCGCACTCAAAGACGACATTTTCAATCTGAACGTTTTAATCCCCGTCGTACAGGCATAATGGGCATGAAACGGGGCAGAATGTGCAACGGCTATTGACGCCGCTGCACTTTTTTGTTACGCTGAAAGCGCGGGAAAACGGCCGTTCCCGGGAAATCAATGACATTATTGGAGGAAGACGGGAAATGAAAAAATTTCCATGGGGCATCTTAGCCGGCGCCTGTGCCATGCTTTGGTCCTTCGTAACCGTGGCGATCGTCGCGGTGTTCGTGATATCGGGCATGATGTATTCGGTGGCGGGCAGCGATGACGGGCTCAGGGAATCCTGGTGGCTGATCATCTGTTACGTTCTGGAAGCCGTTTCCGTGCTCGGATTCGGCGTATCGTTCTTTTTTTACATCCGTCGCCGCCTTGCGGGGAACGCACGGAACAAGGAGGAAGGGGTACAATGAAATTTTTCAGGCATAAATCGGTCTGGTGCATGCTGACCGTCTATCTTGCCATCTGGCTGACCATCGTCATCGTTGGCGGCATCATCATGGACGGCTACAAAAACACCATCAACAACGCGCTCAACCTGACGGGTTACCGCACGGAAACGCTCCAATCGGACGGCACGGACACCGAATATTTCAAATCGGACTATGTGCAGAAGGATGCCGACGGCAATCCGCTGTACACGACCGACGAAAACGGTTACCGCCACCAGGTCTATGACGATCTTGCGCTTTGGGAAGCGGACAAGGCGAAGGCGGAGGAGGTGCAGCGGGAAGGTTCGGTCATTTTGTGGAACTCCGAAAACAACGGTCTGCCGCTCGCATCGGGCGACAAGGTCAGCCTATTCTCCCATTCGAGCGTGGATTACGTCTATTCGGGCAGGGGCTCGGCGGCGGCATACACGAGCGGCGCCGCCAACATGCAGCAGGCGCTCACCGCGGCGGGGCTTTCCGTCAATCCCACCCTCTGGAACTTTTATCGCAGCGGTGCGGGAAAGGACTATGTGCGCACCCAAAAGACGGGCATCAACGAAGTGCCTTGGAGCCGCTATACGGACGAAGTGAAAAACTCATTCGCCTCTTACGGCGATGCGGCAATCGTCGTCATCTCCCGTCTGATGGGCGAGGGTTCGGGCGGACAGGGAGGTCCGCGCGACGGCACGCAGTATTTTGCCGACACGCCCAGCGGGGACTATTTTGAACTGAGCGCGCAGGAATCAAGCATGCTCCGCGAAGTGGTCGCCGCCAAAAAGGCGGGCACGTTCAAAAAGGTCGTCGTTCTCCTGAACACGCCCACGGGCATGTGGTTTGCGCCCTTCGGGGAATTCCGCGCGGACATCGATGCCTGCCTCTGGGTCGGACAGGGCGGCTATCAGGGTCTGAACGAAGTGGGCAAAATATTGTCGGGACAGTCGATCCCGAGCGGGCATCTCCCCGACACCTTTGTCTATAACACCCGTTCGGAATCCTCGTTCGCCAATTCGACGAGCACGGCTTTTCAGGACGCGGCGAACATGGATCTCGACAATCTGGCGCAGCAGGGGACGTACGTCGTCTATCTGGAAAACATCTATGTCGGCTATAAATATTACGAAACCAGATATGAAGAGGCGGTGCTCGTCAACGGCAAAGCGACGTCCAGACCCGGCGCCGTCAATTCGGCGGGCGACATGCGCAA
>CALVZM010000094.1 GCA_944372515.1 uncultured Clostridia bacterium | reverse complement strand
CTGCGGGCAGTCGGTGGGAATGTCCATGAAATTGGAACGCGCGCTCCACACGATGTTGCTTTGCAAGCGGTTGAGCCGCTCATCCGAACAGGCGAACGAGCCCACTTCCTCCACGTCCGACCAGAGCGCAAAAGCGGAAACTTCGATCTTGTCTTGCGCTATCCCCGTTACTTCGGCATAGCGGAACCCCATATAGGTAAAACGAGGAGAATATTCCTGTTTGCCGTCCTTACAGACATACACGGCTTCACATTTCGCCGAACGGAGAAAATCGGTCATGAGCGTGCCGTCTTTGCGCAGGATCTCGGCATGGCGCACGCGGACGGTCTGTCCCGCTTCCCCTTCGATTTTCAGCCGTATGACCCCCGCAAAATTCTGTCCGAAGTCATAGACGAGAGCACCCGAAGGCAGGCGGGTGCACGACACGGGGAACATTTCCCTCTGCGCGCGCACGGGCGCGCCGTATGCCGCCGAAATGCGGGGCGCAATGCGCAGTTTTTCTTCCGACGCCCGCCGCCAGGTCATCTGTTCCGCCCGCACGGTCGCGTCATACCTCTCGCCGTCGTAAAAATCCGCCGCGCGGCAATTGCCGTCCCGCGTAACTTCCCATTGCCCGTCCGTGCCCAAGACCTCGCTCTTCCCGTCGGCATATTCCACGCGCAGTTCCAAAAGCAGAGCCTGCCTGTCGGCATAGACGCGGTTCTTGCGTGTCCAGACGAACGAACCGACCGCCCAGCCGCCGGCGACCACCGCCGTCAGTTCATTCTTTGCTTTAAGCGCTTCGGTTACGTCATACGTCATATATTGCAACTGATGCGCATAGGACGTAAATCCGGGGGCAAAATAATCCTTCCCCACCTTTCTGCCGTTGAGAAAAAGTTCAAAAATGCCCATGGCGGTAACGTATACCCGCGCCCGCTTCACCGCTCCGCGCAGGGAAAACGAGCGGCGGAAAGTCATGGGTACGGGCGAAACGCCCTTTTCCCTGAACCGATAGGTCCCGTCCGTGATCCATTTGGCTTGCCAGGGCGTTCCCATTCTTCCCGTTTCAAAGACGGAAGTTCCCGCCGCACGTTCGCCGTCCGTGCTCTCCGCTTCGACCTTCACTTCGTATTCCGTGAAAGCCCGCAGCGCTTCGCCTTCGTACGGCACCAGGATCTGCTCGTCCGTCTCCTTCTGCCAACCGCCCACGGCAATGCGCGCCTTTGCAAGCGCGGCGCCCTGTTTTTCGGACGAAAACGCAAAAGAGAAACGGGGGCGAGGCTCGTCCGTAACGCACCCCGCCGCCAGATTTTCCGTTCTGATCTCCAAAATTTTCATTTCCCTTTCTCCCTCGGCTGCAAGATTTTCCGCCCGATCTTTTCATATGGAAATATTATAGCAAGTATCTCCGCATTTGTCCATATCTTTGATCAAATTGATCAAAAACTTGCCGTTTGCGCAAAAATACAATCAATAAAACTCAAAAGCAAGCAAAAACAATCAGTTCCGACGCATTGTCTGCCGAGCGGGCGCGAAAAAAGGCACACCGTTTTTTCTCCGCCGCTTAAATCGCGGCGGAGAAAAGTCGGTAAGTGCAGAAGTGTGATCGTCGTTCGGTGTCAATACGTCCCGTATTTTGCCATCAGGTCAAAGAGATACGGGTCGAACAGATCGTCCGAGAGGGAATTGTTTTCGGTGTCCACCGTTACAACCCTGCCGGCGACGTATTGATAGACTTCGCTCTCCTTATAGCCGTCGAAACAGTCCGCATAGTCATAATTTTGCACGACGTCGGGCGTTTCATGCACCCGCCACTGCCAATAATAACCGTCGCCCGCGCCGCCCGAAGAAATGCCGTACAGTTCGAGCGAACCGCCCGTCGGATCGGAGAGCGTTACGGCGTGCGCCGTGCCCGTCTGTGCCGCGGAAGTGAACGTGCCGCGCACCGACGCTTCCATTCTGCCGATCTCCGAACCCCATTGACAGGGATTGGAGATGATGACCGAACAGACGTAGGAATAGGTAAAATCGCGGTTAAGGCGGAGTTGCTGGTTGATGCGGTAATTCATGACCGGCACCCGCCTGTTCTGTGCGGCTTGCGCGGCATCGTGATGGGGCGTCGCAAGATTGAACTGATTGTCCCAATCGTAGGCGACGGAGAAGGGACTGTACGAGCCGTAGAGCCAACTTCTCTGCCCCGCTTCGTCCACACGCGTTTGGTCGTTGGTTACCGTCAGGAATTTGGAAGCGTCGCCCGTTTCGCCGATGGAATCGTTGAAGGTGAACGTGCCGCGGAGTTCGCTGACGGGACCCGTCTGTTCTTCCGGTTCTTTCTCGCAGGCGGCGAGGGCAAAAGCCCCCGTCGCAAGCGAGCAGAGCGCCAGAATCGTTGCGAATATTTTAGAGAATTTTTTCATTGCTTTTTTCCTCCCCGCGCCTTATGCCGCCCAGCCGATGAGCCGCTGGTGCCACATGGCCGCGCCGACCGCATAGTCCGTGTCGCCGAGCGTGGCGATGAGTTCCCCGCCGTCGCCCACGCGCACGGAAATGCCCGCGCTCGTATCGAACGTGCTCAAAGCGCCTTCCGCCGTGTAGGTATAGGTGAGTTCATACATCTCATAGTGCCCGTCCGCCGCTTTCAGGAGGAACCAGCCCTTGCTCACCGAATCCTGCGAAGAATCGGAACTTTCGGGGCGTTCGGTTACATAGAGTTCCAGCCGGTCGCCTGCCGCGCTCTGCGTGAAATCGATCTTGTGCGTTTCCCAAGGCACGTCCGGAATGGTGAAGATCTGATATTTCGCCGTTACGGTCGGATCTTCCTTGTAGGACACCGTGATGTCGTGCACGCCGATGAAGGACATGTCGGGCTGCGAAACGGTGTATTCCCCTTCTTGCAGCGTCTGACGGGTGCCGTCGGTATATTTGAGGCTGACGACGAGATTTGCCGAAGAGAACGTGCCGTTCACGAGATATTCACGGGTGGCCTTGGAATAGTCTACTTCAAGATAATCGAATTCGCGCGCCCAGTGCATGACGACTTTATGCCACTCGGTCTGCGGCGCGGTGAACTGCGCACCCGCATAGGAGACGAAGAGCGCGCCGTTATCGGCGGAAGCCTGATCGTTGAGAACGCTCGCCGTCAGAGTGCTCTCGTCCGAAGTGAAAGTGCTCACCCAACCTGCGGGATCATAGGTATATCCGAAGGAGAACATTTTGCTGCCGCTTGCGGGCATGGTATAGACATAGTAGCCGTTCGCCGAAGCCGCGGCGGCATCCGTCGTGCTCTGCCGCTCGTGGATGTACAGCGCAAGTGCGTTGCCGTCGCCCGTGCGGTTGTCAAAAGTGAGCACGCTGTCTTCAAGAGGAGATGCGGGTACGGGCAGGACGGCGATGGTATAGGTATAGCGCGCCTCGCCGCTGACGAGTGTGATCGTCTTTGTGCCCGCTGCCGACATGTCGGGCATCTCTTCCACGGTAAATTCGGTGGCGACGTCCGTCTGTCCGCCCTCTTCGTCCCAGCGGATGAGTTTGATGCCCGCCGCCGAGAAGTCGTCGCCGACAAAGTAAACGGTCTTGCCGCCCGAAACGTCGAGCGTTTCTCCCGTAACGAATATGTCATAGCGCACGGTCAGGACCTGATAGGGATTGCCTTCCGTCGGATTGCCGTAAGAGACGGTAACCGTCTTGGGTCCGATAGCGTTAAGCGCAGGCGCGGAAACGGTGTATTCGGAAGGATCGAGCACGCGCGTGCCGCCGTTCCAGAGTTGCGCCGTAACCTGCAATCCGCTCGCGGAAAAGGTCTCGCCCGATTCGTAGACGGTTTTGGCTTCGGATGTGTCGACGGAGATGCTCTTCGCGTCCACGCCGTGTTTGACCCCTTCCAAATCGGAAAGTTTCGCTTTGCCGTAAATTTCCAGCGTAACGTCGCCGACCTTTGCATAGGGATAGAGAATTTCAAAATTCTCCCCGTCCGAAACACCCGAGCCGTGCTTATCGTTGACGTCCCAACTCCAAAGATTGTAATTTTCGTTGAAATAGATCCTGCAAACGTCGATGAGCCCGTTATACGCCCACATGGTAACATTGTTGCCGTCATAGTAGCCCCAGGTGCCCTGCTGTTTGTGTCTGACGCCGTTGGCGTCCACCCAGGTAACCTTGAAGCCGCCCTCGTTGGCGGTCGTCGCGCCCTTGATCCAATAGAAATCCATGGTCGCGGACGTGCCGTCCGTGCCGCGGACGTTTTCGGTGCGGAACGCCACGGGATAGACCGTGATCGGATATTCCGCCGATACGCCTTCATACGAGACTTTGACCGCCTTGCTGCCCGCCGAGGACGTGTCCACGGGGTCATAATCGTAATCGCCCACATAGGTTACCCCATAGGGATTGGCAGCCGTAACGTCGGCGGCGGAGATGCGCATGACATTGACGCCCGCGGGGTAAAATTCCTCACCCACGCCGTAATAGGTCGCCGCCTGGGACGTGTCGATGGAAATGCCCTCGACGGCAAAGGGAAATGCGCCCGTGGCGCATCCCGCCGTGATCGTCACCGTATGGATGCCCGGGGTTCCCATCTCCGAAGAGGTCAAAGTGAACTGCCGGGGCGTGAGGCGGACGACGTTGCCCCATTCGGACGGTTTTTCCATGGTCGCGGGCGAGCCCGTGAGGTCTGCCCAGACCTCTATGCCCGTCTTGTCAAGTTCGGTCGCGTCCTGCGCATAGACGATCTTCTCGTCCCCGTCGTTGGGGCGCACGTCGAGATGGCGCACGGCAAAGACTTCGATCTCATAACTCCCGCGGTAGAGAATGGTGCCCTCCTGCCAGGAGATGACGACGGGTTTGACGCCCGCACTGTCCATGTCCGCTTCCACGGTGCACTCGTCGAGGGAAGGCGTTACCGTCTTTCCCTCTTTGGTAACGACTTTGATCGCCGCGCCCGTCGTGTCGAGGGGTTCGCCGACGATGTATTCGGTCCTGGTCGTTTCGGGCGTTTTTTCCGTTTCGGTGTCGATGGTTACCTCGGCGGAAAGGATCTCCGTGATCTCCGTGGAGAGGACGCCCTGCGACGCCCAGACGGCGGCAACGGAAAAGGCGATGAGGCATGCCAGCGCGATCGCGCCGTAGACCAGCCATAAAATTTGTTTTCTTCCGAGAGAGATCATGCGTTTTCACCTCCGAACAAGGGAGAGAGCAAGCCGCGTTCCGCCTTGACGGCGGGGAAGAACGCCCCGACCACCAGACAGAGCACCGAGGCGACATAGAACGCCACGCCGCAGATGGCGGAAGGCACGCCCACGGCGTTCGCCTCGACGTTGCCCATGTTGCCGACCGTGAAATAGATGCCGATGTTGGAGAGGCAGGGCGAAAGGTACGCCACCGCCGCAAGGACGAGGAGCACGATCGCCGCGCAGGAAAGAAAGACGTTGCCGAACTGATCGCCCATCAGCGCCCCGTTGACGAGATGAAAGAAAATGAGCGCAAAGGCAAAGCACGTCAGGACGATGACCCAGCGGTCCACGGGATAGTCAAACGCGGACATGGTGTGGAAATAGTTGACGAACCCGACGATCGCCAGCGCCAGAGCGGCGAGGAGCAGGAAGAATGCGGGACACAGACTTTTCAGAAATCCGACCGCACGGTTTTCCCCTTTCGTTTCGGAAAATTCACGCATTGTTTTCACCTCCCCCGTTTTCTTTTTCTTTGCGGAAATGTATGAACACGCTCATTGCCGCGCCGCCCGCCGCCAAAGCGCCGAACACGCCGCCGACGGCGAGGATGACGGGCTGCCACCAGGACATGCCCGTGTCCACGACGAAATCGGGATCGATGCCGTTGAGCGCGCTGCTGTTGGCGATGGCATAGAGATAGTAATGCATGTTATCCCGCAGCGCCCGGCACATGACGGGATCATTCTGCACCTTCGTCTGATCGTTATATTCCTTCCAATAGTTACTCAGCAAGGACTGCGGTCCCGTGGACGCCATGAAAGTTACGTTGTTGACGACGGCGTCTTCAACGGTGAAAAATTCGCCCGTTACGACCATATCCGAAGAACTCAGCCCCTTGAACTGCCATTCGCCGCGCAGGATATTCTTCATCACGCCCGTGTGCGCGTTGACGCCCGTAACCCCCACGCGGGAGAAGGAAGTCATCATGCCGAGGGCGGTGATCTCGTTGCCCGCGCTGTTGACATAGACGGCGTCTTCGACGATGCCTTCAAACCCGCGCAGTTCCAACTCGCGCGCCGATTGCTCTTCCATGAATTGGGAGAGCCCTTCGCGGTAGGACTCCTGCGTGTTGAACGCAAAGTGCTTGGCTGCTAGGATGGCGCCCTTTTGCAGTCCGCCGTAGATGAACGCCGCGCCCGTGAGGTTGGTCAGCATGGGGTCTTCGCTGTAATATTCATGGTTGCGGGAATTGAAGGGCGTGCGGTGGAGATTCATGCCGGGCGCCCAGATCATGGCGTTGCCGCTCCAGATCATGTCCTCGCCGTACATCCTGCCCTGCTCTTCGACCAACTCTTTGTTGAAGGTCGCCGCCGTGGTGGGCTCGCAGGGCATGTCGCTGGACATATAGTTATAGTTGGGATCGCTCTTGGACACGGCGTAAGGTCCCGCCGTCTTGGCTTTGGAACCGATGGAACGGGAAACATTGCCGTTCGGTCCGTCGATCTGCCACGCCACGGGCGAATTGACGGATACGATCGCCTCGTTCTCCGTGCCGCCGTAGGGCGAGAGGAACCAGGCTTCATAGAAAGTTACCTGATCGAGCAGATACTCCCATTCCTCGTCGTCGAAGTCTTTGAGTTTCATCTCGGCGACGTTCTTGTTCTCCATGGGCTGACCGTTCTCGTCCACGTCCTGCGTGTGGTCATAGCCGAACACCACGTCCGAAGTGCCCGTTTGGAATTTATAGACGTCGTTGTTGAGATGGTCGATCATCGCATCCGTTACCGTGAGATTGGTATACGTTTCGGGGAACGTGCCCGACCAGTCGCTACGGGTGAGATAGGTGATCGTTCCCGCTTTATAATAGTTGTAATCGGCGTCCTCCATCTGATTCTGCACGATGTCGCCCTCTTCGTTGGTCCTGGCAATGAGGGAAGAATTGACGCCGTTTCCGTCCGCTTCCCAGCCCGCCGTCTTCGACGTATCCCAGGCGATCGCGCCCTTTTCGTTGATCGACGCTCCCTCTTCCGAATAGATCAGGTCTTCGTGCACCGCATTGCCTTCGAGGGCGATGATGTTGTTGAGCGCCTCGTGCGCGCCGTTGCCGATGCCGAAATAGTATACCCCGCTTTCCAGGATATAACCGCCCGTAACGCCGTCATGCGCCGCGGTCTTGTCATAAGACGCGATATATTTGAGATCGCCCGTCAAAGTGAGCGTAACGGGATCGTCCTCGGGGGCAAGTTCCACTTTTTCATAGGTGAGAAGTTGCACCGCCGATTTTTCCACGCCGTGATCGATATCGTACTGCGTGTACGGGGACTGCACATAGAGTTGCACAACGTGCTGCGCCGTGCGATCCCCCACGTTTTCCACCGTAACGTCCACGGAAACGGTCTTGTTTTCCAGGTCGATTTTCAGGCTGTCCGGCACGATCTCTTCGGTAAACCGAGAATACGTCATGCCGTAGCCGAAGGAATAGGCGACTTCGTTTTCATACCGCCACGCGCCGCCCGCGGAAGAACCGACGGACGAACTTGCGTCGCCGCGACCGTACACCGCGTCGGCATAGCGGGTCTCATAGTAGCGATATCCCGTATACAGCCCCTCGGCGAGCACCACATAGTGTTCGCTGTTGGCGCGCCAGGCGATCTGACCGTAAGCGCTCTTGTTCTGCCAGGCGATGGGCGTGCCGTTTGCCGATTCCACGCCGAAATTCTGCGCCGCGGGAGAAGCGGAAGCCGAAACCGCGTGCACATCGGGGAGTTTGCCCGACGGGGAAACTTCGCCCGAGAGGATCTGCGCCACGCCGTCCATGCCGTAAGCGCCCGGCAGACCGATCCACAGCACCGCATCCACATCCTCGTCGTTTTTCAGTTCGTCCGTTTCCATGGCGACGGCGCTGCACAAAAGCACGATGACCTTGTCGGAGATCTGATTTGCCACGTCGATGAGGTTTCTCTCGTTATCCGACAGCCCGAGCGCGCAGGTCGCGCCGTCGTTGGAGGCAAGACCGTTTGCCCCCGGGAAATATTCTCTGCCTTCGCCGCTCGAACGGAACAAAAATACGATCGCCGCGTCCGAATAGTTCTCATAATCCCCGCACTCGTTCAGCGTCATGGAAGGTTCGTTGACGGAAAAAGGACCGCCCTGCGAACCGTTGGCTTCGCTGCCGTTGACATAGTTGGGGAAATTTTTGCCGTTATACGCCGCCTGCGCCACGGGATTGATCTGAATATTCTTCGATTCGAGCGCCCGTTCGATGGTGATCGGAAGTTGCAAAGTGCCGTCCGTCGTGGTTACCGTCTGTTCGGAAACGGGACTGCCCGTCAGTCCGCCGTAAACGCCGAGTTTTTTGCCCTGTCCCTGGTCTCGCAGGTTGCCGGACGTATCATAGGTATACGCCGCCGAACCGAGCAGGGTTACATTGATCTGCTCCTGCGAGCCCGCTTCACGCAGAGGCAGCGCGCCGTTTTCGTTTTTGAGCAGCACGCTCCCTTCCGCCGTGATGCGGGTGGCGACGTTGCGGCGCGCCGTCAGCATTTCGGTCGTGTTTTTGTAGTCCGAATTGAACGCATAAGCGCTGGCATCGGCACTGCCCGCCACGCTGCCCGACACGAGCAGGTTGTCCACCACGCTCTTATAATCCCCGCCCGAAGCAACGGTGTATGCCCCGAAAACCAGAGCGCACAAAAACGCAAAGAGTGCGCTCAGTCCGCGGAAAAGAAATTCGCCTTTTTTCGTCATAGTTCCTCCCTCAAAATTTCCGCCCGAAACGGGCAAAGAAAAAAGAAAAACGCGCGCGGGAAAAACCCGTTTTTTTCATCGTTTTTCCTTTTTCGGAAAAGGGCGGCGCTGCGGCTTTTCTGCCGTGCGCCGCCCGTTCTTTCCTTTCCGCCCCTTATTCGGCGGGCTCTTTCATCGTGCCGTCGGGGTTGAACGCGCCGTCGCCGAAGAAATGATCTTCCGATTCAAAACCGCTGGTCGCGATGAGGTCTTTATTTCCGAAGGAAACAATTTCCATGCGGCAAGCGTCGAACTTTCTTTTGTCCGTTCCTCTCTTCATTTCCTGCATTGTCTTTGCCTCCTTTCCTTACAGTTTTGCAAAATCCACGTCGCCGAGGAATTTCCCGGACAGATCCTGATTCTGCAATTCGTTGCAACTGTTGATACCACAGAAATTCTGCCAATAGGCAACGTTGTTCACCACATCACCCCACAAATTACCGCCGCCCGGTTGATTGTTGACGTTCGTGCCCACAATGTTATATTTGAGCCCCGCGATTTCGTCAATATCCGATGTTTCACCGGGATTATGCGCAACGTTCTTTGTGTACTGATACACTTCGCCTTGGGCGACCTGATTGAAGAAGAATACGTAATCAAATCCTCCCGTAACCTGCACGCTTGCTTTCCCCGCAATGACCACGGCGATCTGTTCACCCGTTGCATTGAAGAAGAAGCCCGCGGCGCCCTTGCCGCCGTCCGCCTGCTCACGATTTACGACCGTCGTGCCGCCGAGGAAGTAATAGCGCTGTCCCTGCTCGTCGGAATAAGTCGTAATACCGCCGGGATCATAACCAAATTCCTGATGAACATTGACATTGAGTTCACCGCTCTTAACCACCAACTTGTCGGTGCACAGGGTATTTTCAAAGCGTGCACTGCCGCCCGCTAATTCAAAATTTTGAATGCGGTAAGACGCTCTTTGCCCATCAAGCACAAACGAACCGCCCCTCATGCGCAAGGTGCCGATCTGCACGCCCGCAGAGGCGCTGACCGAACCGCCGTTGACGGTAACTTCGCCGCCATCTTCAAAACTGATCGCCCCTTCGGCGGCGTCCACCACCGTGAAGGAACCCCCTTCGTTGACGATGAGCGCCAATCCGTCATCCGTGCGCAAGCCGTAACGCGCCCCGCCCGCAAACGACGCCGTGCCGCTGACGGTGAACTTGCCGTTTGCGTTCATATAGACGCCGAGGGGATAGCCTTCGATTTCAAAAGACGCGCCTGCGTTCACGGTGATGTCCCGCGCGGTAACGCCCGACGGATCGCCTTCCGCACCCTCGGGAGCGGTGCAGACCGCTTTCAGCGCGCCGTTGACCGTCAGACAGACGTTCTCGGCGTTAAAGCCGTTGGTCGTGCCGTCGGTGGTAACGTTGAGCGTGGCGCCCGCCCCGATGGTGTTTTCGGGAGCGGTCGTGTCGATGTGCCCGCTGTTGAGCGTGCCCGCCTCGAACGTGAAGGAATCAGTCGCTTCGATTGTCATTGTGCCGACCGTCGCCGCGCCCGTACCCGTAACCGAAAGCGTTACGTCGCCGCCCGTGAGCGTGAGGGCTTCGCCTTCGCCCGCGGTTGCGACGGGATATGCCCAACTGTAATTTTCATCGGCATATGCCCTGCTGACCGTGCCGCTGTCGGCATCGATGGTGTAATTATCGAATTTCCCGACGTTCGCATAGGCGCTTGCCGCCTTGCCGTAGCCGTAGAGCGCCTTGACAAGTGCGGCGGTGCCTTCGTTTTGAGAATCCGCCATGGCGGAAATGTAGTCGTGAACGCTGTAAGTCAGCGTGCCGCTGACGGGAGTTTCGCCCTCTTTGACCACGATCTGCATATCCTTTGCAAATTCGAGGACGTTGAGTTCTTCATAATAATAGGTGGCGATCTGCCCTTCCGTGCGGTTGTAAACGGCTGTTTTGCCGTCCACTTCCACGGTGTACGCCTCCGCCGTCTTGCCTTCGGGCAGCACGATGCGCACATATAAGGAAGGCTTGGAGCCGCATACCATGCCCGCGGAATACCACTTGACCGCGTCGCCGTTGTCCAATTCCGGTTCCGTCGCCGTCAGGTCAAATTCCGTGGCATAGCCCTGCTGCTCTTCGGTGAGGGTTGCATTGGCAAGACCTTCGGTGTCCGTGTCCGTATACGACTGCGCCGCCGCGCCGTAGTTGAGGATATCCACGACGAGTTCGCGCAGAACGGCATATTCGAGCGAACCGATTCCCAGATCTTCCGCCGTACTGCTCAAAAGCCCTTCACAGTAACTCTGCACGGAGAGAGGCTTGCCCAGCGCGTATGCCCTCGCGGTGAACGTGATCTCCTTGGTCATATATTGCGGCGTTACGCCGTCAAAGGAGAATTTATACTGCCCGTCCGTCAGCGTGCCTTGCAGGGTCTCTTCTTCCCCGTTGAATCCGACGACGGCACTCGCCCCCGCGTCCTCGGGGACATAGAAATTGACGACCAGATCGTCGTTCAGCGTCATGCTGACTTCGACCGTCTTTTCCGCCGTGCCCGGTTTGTCCTGCGCAAAAGCCGCAAACGTCTTTGCCTGCAACAGGCAGACCGCCGCCAGGCTCAGCGCGAAGACCGCAAACAGCGCACCCAGAAGAATGTGCCGCGTACCCGACTTACTCATTTTCATAATCTTCCTCCAATCGAAACATTGAAATCATTTTCGGGGCGTTTTTGTTGCGTTTTTATGACTTTTTTTGCACGAAAAAGCCTTCTCCCCGATCCTGAAATTTCACACCGATTGTAGCACCCGATCCCCCTTCTGTCAATAGCAATCGGACATTTGATTGAAAAATCGGCAAATAATCAGCCCCCCCCCCCGTTTGAGCAGAAACAATCATAAACAATCACATATTTTTGGATAAAAAAAATACTGATCCCGCCGATTTCTGTCGGCGCCGATATTTTCCCGTTCGATTCTGCGCGTTTGCGGCGGACGAAAAAAAGGCAGCGGCGAGGCGGCAGCGGGCGGCGGGACGGCGGGGCGAAAAACCGCGGCGAGGGGAAAATTTGAAAAGGAAGTTGACAAAAAGCCGCGGTTTGTGCTATACTGTAAGGGAGTAATACGAACCCGATCAAAAGCGCCGATTTTGCGGTGATGCATTGTTGAAAGGCTTGCACGTGCCACACGGCACGCACTGCGCCTTTCGCCGCGCCTGACCGCAAAATATAC
>CALVZM010000093.1 GCA_944372515.1 uncultured Clostridia bacterium | reverse complement strand
GTTCGCAGGAACTCACCGTTACCGTCGATCTGCAAAACCTCGCGTCCTATGACAACACCGTGGACAACGGCGACGGCACGAAGGGTACATACATCTTTGACAAGGGCGATTATTACTTTGCGCTCGGCAACGGTGCGCACGATGCGTTGAACAATGTCCTCGCCGAAAAGGGCAAGACCACGGCGGACGGCATGGATTATAACGGCAACGCCGACCTCGTTTACACCTGGTCGTTCACGCCTGCCGGCGGCGGCAACGTCGACAAGACCACCTTCGCCGTCTCCCGCAACAACGTCCGTATCTCCAACCAGATCCCGTATGCAGATTTCAACTACTATCAGGACAATGCGGTTACCTATCTTTCCAGAAGCAACTGGTCGGGCACCTATCCCAAGACCTATAACAACGTGGAAGCGCCGCAGAAGATGCTCGACGATCTGAACGGCAAATACTACACGGTCAAGACGACGGACGACACATCTGAATTTACATGGGGCAGAACCGCGACCTCGTGGAAGTTCTATCAGATGACGCAGGCGGATTGGGACGATTACCGTTGGGAAGAACTTTTGGATCAGATGACCATCAACGAATCCATGTATATGGCGGCGTTCGGCGGTCCCATCCTTCCCGGAGCCGAAAGCATCGGTTTTGAGGAAATTCAGATGACCGAAAACAACGGCAACGGTATCGTAAAGGCGTTCTCCGATAACTATGATCCCAATGCGCCTTGGGCAATTCCGGAGACGGATAAGAACGCGGCGTGGAACGGTCAGGTGTTCGGCGCCAGCCCGCTGCTCGCTTCGACCTTCAATCCCGACCTCTTCCTCACGCGGGGCAAGTTCGTCGGCACGGAATCCCTCTTCCTCGGCATTCCCATCATCTGGGGTCCCGGGCTGAATACCCATCGTCATGCCTACAACGGCCGTAACTGCGAATACTATTCCGAAGATCCCGTTCTCAGCGGTATCATCGCCATGGAATTTTCTTACGGCTGCGCACAGTACGGTCTGATCGCGGCGCCCAAGCACTTTGCGTTCAACGACCAGGAGACCAACCGTAACGGCGTTGCGCCTTTCATGACCGAACAGCGCGCCCGTGAAATCGAACTGCGCGCCTATCAGATCGCCATCGAAGCGCCCAAATATGCGGAAGAAGACTTCGGCATGTTCGGTCTGATGACTTCCTTCTCCAAGATCGGCGCCGTCGAATGCACTGCCAGCCGCGGGCTGATGACCGACATCCTCAAAGAGGAGTGGGGCTTCCACGGCTATGCCGTTACCGACATCTTCGATGATACCGATCTGTATACCTCCTGCGTCTATGCCGGCATCACCGGTTATGACCTGCGCGGCTCCCAGAACTTCGACACGACGCAGTCGCTCAACGCAAACAACCGTTTCCGCGACGGAAGTCAGGTCGATCCCACGCCGCTCACGGCGGATGCCTATAAGGGCGACGCCACGATGATGCAGGCGCTCAAAGACAACAACAAGAATTTGCTGTGGGCGATCGCGCAGTGCAACCTCATGAACCGTTACAACGCTTCGACGCACGTCGTATGGCAGATGACTTCGTGGCGCGCCGCTTACATCGCCGCCATCACGGTAACTGCCGTTCTCACCGTCGGCGCGGTCGTGATGTATGTCGTTTCCTGGATGAAGGGAAAGGAGGAGTAACGAAATGTTGGAATTTTTGAAAAAACAAGGTGTAGAGTTTTATCTTTCCGTCGTTGCCTGCCTCATGACGATCATCGGTATCATTCTCACCGCCGTCAGCAGCAGCGTGCAGGGCTATGCCATGGCAAACCTCGGTCTGATTCTGTTTGCGGCGATCGCGGCGATCGTGCTCATAGTCGCGGGCGTCATCCTCGCCGGTCGCTTCGGCGCACACCATGTCGCGGTTGTCGCCGTCAATCTGGTGGCGATGATCCTGCTCTGCGTGGCGTTCGGCAACATCATCATGGAGAGAGCCGTCCTCGCTTCTTCGCAGTTCTCCTACGACGCGGTCAACACCATCGGCTGGGGCGTGCTGTATAACAGCATCGCGGGCTTGGTGCTCTTCCTCCTGTCGGCAATCTTGCTCGTCGTCGGCTCCTTCTTCAAAGGCAGGAAAGCCGCGTGATGCGATAGATTCTACTGTTTATCCCTTACCCGGATTCCTTCCCCGGGCAAAATAAAAAAGGCCGCCCCGAAACGCACTTCGGGGCGGTTTTTTGCGCCCGAAAACGGGGCGGTGTTGCCATGGATTTTTTGGTTTTTTCAGGGCTTGTCCGCTGCGCCGAGCGCCTTTTCGGGGGAAGGCATGTCCGAGGGAAACAGGCTTTTGGCGGGCGTTGCGGCGATCGTCAGCACCCACACCTTTGCGGCGTGCGCGCCCCGCAGGAGCCGTGTAAGTTCGTCGGCGGTCGAACCCGTGGTCAGCACGTCGTCGATCAGCACGATCTTTTTGTCGCGGCAGACGGCGCGGCGGTGCAGGAAAAAGGCGCCGCGCAGGTTCTTTTCCCGTTCACTGCGGGAAAGTCCCTTCTGTTCGGGCGTATCCCGTTTCTTTTCAAAGATGTCTTCGACGGGGACGCCGCTCAGACGGGACAGGGCACAGGCGAGCCGACGGCTCTGGTTGTAGCCCCGCTTTCTGCGCGCCGCGGGGGTCATGGGCACGAAGGTCAGAAAGTCGGCGCCTGAAAATTCCCGTTGCAGCACGGGCAGCATCTCCCGCGCAAACCCGTCCGCCATGGCGGGATCGCCTTCTTTGAACGCGCGGATGAGCCCCTTGACTTCCTTGTCGTAGACGAATACGGAACGGAGTTTGTCGGCGAGGGGAAGGCGGGCGCGGCATTGTGCGCAGAAGCCCGTTCCCGTCATCCGCCTGCCGCAGCGCAGACAAAAAGAGAGGGGATAGGGCAGTTTTCTGCGGCAGTCGGCGCAGAAAGTCCGTCCGTCAAAGACCTCCTTGCGGCACAGATAACAGGTGCGGTTTTCACCCTGCCGCCCGCACAGTTTTTGCAGCAATCCGAGCACATCCAATTTGTCTTTTCCTCCGTGAAAAAATGCCGTTTATTTTCTGTATTTTGCGGGCATGGTATGCACTATTACGTTTCGTTCCCTTTGCCTTGCGGCGGCGCGGGGAAGGGCTCGACGAGCACGGTCTTATAGTCCGTATAGTGCACAAATCCCGCTTTGGCGCGCGGCGGTTTTTTCACGAACCGGCGCAGGCAGTAATCCACGGGGATCTTGCCGCCCCCTCGTCCGTCCGAATAATAGGCGCAGAGCCGTGCGGCAAATTCCAGCACGTCGTCCGGCACTTTTCTTCCTTCCGCGGCGATGACGACGTGTGCGGAGTGATATTTTTGCGTATGCAGCCATATATCGTCGGGCGCCGATTCGCGCACAAGACGGTCGTTTTGCACGTTATTCCGCCCCGCGCGGATGAGGAAAGCCCCCTTTTCAAAGACGCGGAAGGGGGATGTTTCCGTCTTTTTCTTCTTTCCGCTCTGCGGTTCGCGCAGAAGATGCAGGGCGATCAGTTCTTCTTCGATTTCGGCAAGGTCCTGCATCTCTTCCGCCTGCGCAAGGGAAGAGAGGACGCTTTCGGTGTAATCGAGTTCGGCGCGTTCGGTTTTGAGCCGCGGCGTCAGCGCTTCCACCGTGCGGCGGAGTTTGGCGTATTTCTTATAATACCGCTGCGCGTTCTGCGCGGGCGAAAGGTTTTTTTCGAGGGCGATGGAAACGAGGGGGGCGCCCTCTTCGTAATAATTTTCCAACTTGCACGCGGACATGCCCCGTTCCAACCGATAGATATTCGCCGTGATGAGTTCCCCTTTGAGGCGGCAGTTTTCTCCGTCCTCGCACTCTTTTAACTTTTCGAGGATCTGCGCAAGTTTTTTCTCCTGCTTTTTTTTCAGCCCCGCCGCGGCGGCGCAAAGGCGGCGCTTTTTCTCCTCAAAGGCTTTTTTGGCGCTCTTGTACCCGTAAACGATCTCCTGCGCTTCCTGCAAAGAGGACACGCGCCTTGCGCCCGTCAGCAGTTTGGCGCCGAATTCCACGGGCTCTTTGCCCCGCCGGAGGACGCAGGGCGCATCCTCGCCCGAAAAGAGATAGTCATACACGAAATCGGCAAAGGGCATGCCCGTATGCGGCGGATAATCGGCGACGATCTGCGCGGCGGTGGCATAGGCAATGCCCGCCACGCGGTCGGCGAGCGCCGCGGCGGGGTCGGCGGCGGAGAGGACGGATTGCACGGCGGCGCCGAGGGCGGCTTTGTCGCGGGGATCGGCTTTGTCTTGCGGCGCAGGCAGGGTATAGCGCGCGCCGGGGAAGAGGACGCGCAGGGCATTGGTTTCCAGCGAAGCCGTTTTCAGCGCGCCGAGGATGACGCCCTGTTCGGTGAGCACGACGTTGGAATATTTCCCCATGATCTCGCAGTAGAGCACGCGGTCGGTCTGCGTGAAATCGGACACGCAGTGCAGCGTGATGGCGACGATGCGTTCAAAACCCGCCTGCTCGACGGCGGTGATCTGCGCGCCTGCAAGGTGCTTTCTCAAAAGCATGCAGAAATTCGGCGCGACGGCAGGGGGTTCTTTTTCCTCGTCGGTCAGGCAGATGCGGCAAAAACTCGCATTTGTGCAGACGATGAGTTTCAAAAGGCTTTTTCCGGTGTATATATAAAAGAGAAGTTCGTCCTTGGCGGGCTGGATGACTTTGTTGATTTTTCCGCCGACGAGCAGTTCTTGCAGTTCCCGCACGTTGCGGCGCAGGGTAAAAGCGTCCTGGGGCATCTGAACAAGGCTCCTTTTCGTATTTTGCGGCGGGGCGCGTGCGGCGCCTTCCCGCGGAGTATCCAATCAAAATTATACTCCGAAAATTGCAATTTGTAAATAAAATCGCTTTTCTTTATCGCGGGAATGTGCTAAAATATAGCGTAAAGACGAAAAAAGACAGGATACAGGAGAATTTTTATGAAATACAAATACGAATCCACAGAAAAAAGCACGGTCAAACTCACCGTAGACTTTACCGCCAAGGAATGGCAGACCGCCATCGACAAGGCTTACAATAAGAACAAGAATCGTTTCACCGTCAACGGATTCCGCCGCGGCAAGGCGCCCCGCCACGTCGTCGAGGCGTTCTACGGCAAGGGCGTTTTCTATGAAGACGCGCTCAACGAACTCTATAACGAGCACTATCCCAAAATTCTCGAAAAGGAGAAGGACAATTTCACCGCCGTGGGCGAGCCCTCTCTCTCCGTGGACGATCTCTCCGAAAAGGGTGTCCGCCTCTCCGCCGTCGTGCCCGTCAAGCCCGACGTCGCCATCGAGAGTTACAAAGGTATAAAAATCAAAGAGTATGTATATAATGTAAAAGATGAGGACGTCGAAGCCGAATTGAAGAAGGTGCAGGAGCGCAACGCCCGCGAAAAGGAAGTGAGCGGTCGCCCCGCCGCGAACGGCGATATCGTCAACATCGATTTTTCGGGCAGCGTCGACGGCGAGAAGTTTGAAGGCGGCACCGCCGAAAAATACGATCTCACCCTCGGTTCCGGCTCGTTCATCCCCGGCTTTGAAGAACAGATCGTCGGCATGAACGTCGGCGAGGAAAAGGACGTCAACGTTACCTTCCCCGCGGATTACCACGCCGAAAACCTCAAAGGCAAAGCCGCGGTGTTCGCCGTCAAACTCAACGGCATCAAGGAAAAAGAACTTCCCGAAGTGAACGACGGGTTCATCAAGGACGCGACGGGCAACGAAACGGTCGAGGAATATAAGAAAAAGACCCGCGAACGCCTGGAAAAGCAGGCGGAACGCAGGGGGCGCGACGAGACGGAAAACAGCATTCTCGCCGCCATCTCCGAAAAGGCGACCTGTGAGATCCCCGAAGCCATGATCGAGAGCCAGATCGACTCCATCATGCAGAACGTGGAATATCAACTCATGTACCAGGGCTTGAAATTGGACGATTACCTGCAATATCTCGGCACGAGCAAAGAGGCGTTCCGCAAGACCTACTATGAACAGGCGAAGAAGAACGTGCTGAGCCAACTCGTCATCGAAAAGATCATCAAACTCGAAGGGCTCGGCGCGACCGAAGCCGAGATCGACGAAAAGATCGCCGAACAGGCAAAGCAGGTCGAAAAGGACTTTGACGAATATAAGAAGAACATGGACGACAGGCAGAAGGCTTACATCGAGCAGGACATCATCGTTACCAAACTTTTCGACTTCTTGAAGAAGAACAATGAAATGTATGTGGAGGCATGACGCATGAACGAAAAAAATGTTTTGATCCCCTACGTCGTGGAGCGCACGTCGAGCGGTGAAAGGAGTTATGACCTCTATTCCCGCCTGTTGGAGGACAGAATCATTTTTTTGAGCGGCGAGATCGACGACGCGGTGGCAAACACCGTGGTGGCGCAACTCATCTACCTGGAAGCCAAAGACCCTTCCAAGGACATCGCGCTGTACATCAACAGCCCCGGCGGGTCGGTTTCGGCGGGCATGGCGATCTATGACACCATGAACTTCATCCGCTGCGACGTTTCGACCACCTGTGTGGGGTTGGCGGCGTCCATGGGCGCCTTTCTCCTTTCGAGCGGTGCCAAGGGCAAGCGCTATGCCATGCCCAACAGCGAGATCATGATCCATCAGCCGCTCGGCGGTGCGCAGGGGCAGGCAAGCGACATCAAGATCCAGGCGGAACATATTCTCGAAATCAAAGAAAAAATGAATCATATCCTCGCCGAAAACACGGGCAGATCCCTGGCGGAGATCGAGCGCGATACCGATCGGGACAATTATATGTCCGCAGAACAGGCGCAAAAATACGGGCTCATCGATAAGGTATATTACAAGCGGTAAGAACGGACGAGCGGGCGAAAGGGGCTTTCCTTCCACCCGCTTCTTTTTCCCGGGGGAACAAAAGAGAAAAATGCGGTTTTTCCCGGGCATGCTGCCCTCGTTTCCATTCTTTCGGATGGAGAAAAGCGAGGGAGAGGAGGTGTTATTTTATGGAGAAATTCGAACAGTTCTGTTCCTTCTGCGGCAAGGGGAAGGAATTTACCAAGCGGCTGATCGCGGGACCGAACAACAATGTTTTCATCTGCGACGAATGCATTGAAATTTGCAAGGATATGCTCGATGAAAGCAGCGGGGAGGACGTTTCCGCGCCCGTCGCGCTCAAAAAGCCTGCCGAACTCAAAGCCGAACTCGACAAATACATCGTCGGGCAGGACAACGCCAAGCGTGTGCTCTCCGTGGCGGTCTACAATCACTATAAGCGCATCAATAACCTGGTGCATCCCGCGGCGAAAAAGAAGAAAAAACTCTCTTTCACCGAGGACTTCGATCCGACGGAAGACGTTTCGTCGCCCGCCGCTGCGGCAGACGACGCGGACGATATCGAGATCGAAAAGAGCAACATTCTTCTTTTGGGTCCCACGGGCAGCGGCAAGACCCTGCTCGCCCGCACGCTCGCAAAGATACTCAACGTGCCTTTCGCCACGGCGGACGCCACAACTCTCACCGAGGCGGGGTATGTCGGCGAGGACGTGGAAAATATTCTGCTCAAACTCATCCAAAACGCCGATTATGACATCGAAAAAGCCGAGCGCGGCATCGTATACATCGACGAGATCGACAAGATCGCCCGCAAAGGGGAGAACGTGTCCATCACGCGGGACGTTTCCGGCGAGGGCGTGCAGCAGGCGCTTTTGAAGATCATCGAAAGCACGGTCGCGTCCGTGCCTCCGCAGGGCGGCAGAAAACACCCGCAGCAGGAGTGCCTGAAAATCGACACGTCCAACATTCTGTTCATCTGCGGCGGGGCGTTCGTGGGGCTGGATAAGATCGTCTCCTCCCGCAAGGACGACACGACCATGGGATTCGGCGGCAACCTGCGCCTGGGCGCGGGCGAAGTGGACTATTCGCTGTTGCAGGAAGTCAAGCCGCAGGATCTCACTAAGTTCGGGCTCATCCCCGAATTCGTGGGCAGGCTCCCCATCGTGGTCAGCCTCAACCCGCTCGACGAGAACGCGCTGGTCAAGATCCTGACCGAACCGCGGAACGCCATCATCAAGCAATATCAGAAACTTGTGGGCATGGACGGCGTTAAACTGACGGTGGAAGAGGATGCCGTGCGCGAGATCGCGGGCACCGCCATCCGCCTCAAAACGGGGGCGCGGGGACTGCGCACCATCATCGAAGGGCTGATGACCGACGTTATGTATAAGATCCCGTCCGAAAAGGGCGTGAAGGAAGTTATCATCACCAAGGCGTGCGTGGAGCGCGGCGAACAGCCCGTTCTCGTCTATGAAAAATCGGCGTAAATCGCAGCGCCTGTATGCCCGTCGACGCGGGCATGGTATCAAAGAAAGAGAAAGACGGCGGAGCCATCGCGGCGCTGCCGTCTTTACTTTTGTCCGTGTTTCCGGGCGGAAGGGAAGGACGGAAACACAGCAAAAATTTACCGAAAAAACAAAAAACAGGGGATGAAGGTATAAACGGGGGTTTCTTTCACATACTTCTTGCGGAGGTCTTTATGAAAGCTACAGGAATCGTAAGAAGAATCGACGAGTTGGGGCGGGTGGTCATTCCCAAAGAGATCCGCCGCACGCTTCGCATCAAGGAGGGCGATCCCCTCGAAATTTTCACCGAACGGGACGAGTTGATGCTCAAAAAATATTCTCCCATCGCCACATTGGATAAATTCAGCGACGCCACGGCGCGCACGCTCAACGACCTGAGCGGGTTTTTGAGCGTGATTGCAGACACCGACGAGATTCTCTCCGCGGCGGGCGAAGGCAAACGCGGGCTGGGACGGCATCTTTCCCGCGAAATGGACAAGGTGCTCAAAGAGCGCCGCAGTTATATCGCCGACCGCAGCGAAGGGGGCACCGTTTTGCCCGTTACCGAGGGGGAGGAAACGGACGCTTATTGCGCGCAACTCATCGTCCCCATCGTTTCGGGCGGGGATTGCCTGGGCGCAGTCGTGCTGCTTTCGGCGAAAGAAGGGGGCAAGATCGAGAACTCTTCCGTCAAACTTGCCCGTCTGACAGCCGAAATGCTTGCCAATCAATTCAACTGACCGGGGAAGAAGGATGAAAAAACGGCGGACGCATCGGGGCGGGCAACCGTCTTTTTTTCAATCGCCGCGGCGTCGGCTTTGCCGCTCTTTCGGCTATGCCGCCCCGCCTGCGGCGGAGGGGCGGATTAAGGACGGGGCACGGACGGCGGGCAAAGGGAAGGAAAAGGGGGAAAGGACGGACATGGGCGGCACGGCTTTGCGGCGGGAAAGGAACGGTTTTTTGCAGGGGGCGTTCATCATCTCTCTCGGAAACTTTTTCTCCAAACTCATCGGAGCGGCGGCGCGTATCCCGCTGACGGGCATCCTCGGCGCGGAAGGCGTGGGGCTCTATCAACTCGCCTATCCCTTCTATTGCCTGCTTCTGACCGTTTCTTCGGCGGGGCTGCCTTCGGGCATCTCCCGCATCGTCGCGCGGGACGTGCGCCGCGGCGGAGACGGAAAAGGCGTGTTCAGGGCGGCGTTCTCTTTGTTCTTTCTCGTGGGCATGCTCGGCTCCTTTCTCATGTTCTCGCTGCGTGGCGTCATCAGCCGTTTGCAGGGGGAAGATTTGCGGATGTGTTATGTCGCGCTCTGCCCCGCGGTGATGCTCGTCTCCGTTTTGTCCGTCTTCCGCGGCTATTTTCAGGGTCGGTGCGACATGATGCCGACCGCCTTTTCGGAGATCGCCGAACAGGTGGTCAAGGGGCTGTTTTCCATCCTTTTGGCATGGTTTTTCCGTGATAACGTGCTGCACGCGGTTACCGCGGTCTTGGCGGCGGTGTCGCTGAGCGAAGGCGTCGCGGTGCTGTATATGTGCAGGCTCTATCGCGCCGAACGGGGGACAAAACCTCTCTTTTCCCGCCCGGCGCCGACATACAGAGCGCTCCTCTCGCTGACCGTGCCCGTGGCGTTGGCGGCGGCGATCCTGCCCCTTTCGCAGTTCGTCGACAGTTGGCTGGGGGTGCGCCTCATGCGCGCATACAGCGACGAGGCGGTCGCGCTTTACGGTCTGTATGCGGGCGGTGCCGTAACCTTGGTGGGACTGCCCGTTTCCATCTGTTACGGGTTTGCCGTGTCCGTCATCCCGCGGCTGGGCGGAAAGTCGGATGCCCGCGGCAAAGCGCTCAAAGCGCTGGGCTTTACCCTGCTCGTCAGTCTGCCCTGTGCCCTGATCCTCTTCTTTTTCGCGCGGCCGCTGGGCGGCTTGTTTTTCCGCCGTCTGAGCGCGGAAAGAGCGGACATCCTGGAAAAACTGATCAAGATCCTTGCGCCGACAGCCGTTACCCATGCCTGCGCGCAGACCCTTTCGGCGTGTCTGATCGGCCGCGGCAGAGCGGGGCGCGCGGCGGGGAACATGGCGGCGGCGGTCCTTTTGAAAACGGCGCTCATCTTCTTTTTGGTGCGTCTGCAAAATATTTCCGTCGCGGGCATGGCGTTTGCCGCAAACGGTTGCTATTTGGCGGCGTTTGTGCTAAACTTAATTGGCAACCTGTGTCTCGGACGGAAAAAAGGAAAGGGGAAAACGGGGTAGCGCCCGTCTTTTCCGTCAACCGACCGTCCGCGGGGCAGCGCCCCGCGGATATTTCTTTTTGTCTGCGGCACGGGCTGAAAAAAAATTTTTTCGGAACAAGGAGAAAAGGCAATGATCGCGCTGATCGGACTCGGAACGGACAAAGGCGACCTCACGGAACGGGGGAAGGAGGAACTGCTTGCCGCAGAAAAGGTCATCGTGCGCACGGGCAAGGGCTGTGCGGCGGAGATCCTTTCCGCCCTCGGCGTCTCTTTTGAAACGCTCGACGGCGCTTTCCCCCGCACGCGCTGTTTTGAATCGTGGTATAAAAAGGCGGCGGCATACGTCCTGCGGGCGGGAAAGACCGAGCGCGTCGCCTATTGCACGGCGGGTTCCGTGGGGGAAGACCGCTGTGCGCAGTACATCGCGGCGCACAGGCAGGTCGCCGTCGTCGGCGGCGTGAGCAAGGCGGAACGGGCGGCGGAACTCTGCCGTCTGCCTTCCGTGTCCTTTGCCCGCGTGTCCGCCTATGAATGCAAAGAGGTGCCGTCGCTGCCGCTGCCCGCCGTCGTTTACGATCTGGACGATCGTCTGTTGGCGGGGGACGTCAAACTTTGCCTGGGCGACAGGATCGGCGAAGAGACGGAGATCTTTTTCGTGCAGGGCGGCAGGGCAAAGAAGATCAAGGTCTATGAACTTGACCGGCAGAAGGCATACGACGAAACGGCGGCTGCCGTCGTGCCCGCGCTGCCGCTCTTGCAAAAGACCCGCTTCGACATCTGCGACCTGGAAAACATCATCCGCCGTCTGCGCCGTCCCGACGGGTGTCCCTGGGACAAGGTCCAGACGCCCGAGAGCATACGCATGAATATGGTGGAAGAAGCCTATGAATTGGTGGACGCCGTAGACGGGGGCGATCCCGACAAGATCCGCGAAGAAACGGGCGACGTGCTCTTGCAGGCGGTCTTTCAATCGGTGATGCAGGAAGAGCGGGGCGCCTTTGACCTGACGGACGCGCTCAGCGAACTCTGTCAAAAACTCATTCACCGCCACACGCACATCTTCGGCAAGGACAAGGCGGCGGACGAGGCGTCCGCGCTCTCCGTGTGGGAGGAAAACAAGAAAAAGGAAAAGGGACAGGACACGTTCTCCAAAGCCGTCAATGACGTTCCCGCCTGTTTCCCCGCCTGCATGCGCGCGCAGAAAGTGCAAAAGCGCGCCGGCAAGAGCGGCTTTGATTTTTCCGACGTCGGCGAAGCGGAGAAAAAATTGCTTGAAGAGTTTGCAAAGTGGCAGCATGCCCGCGAAAACGGGGATAAACAAGCCATGCACGAAAAGTTGGGCGATCTCCTTTTCGCCGTCGTCGGTGCGGGGCGGCTCGCGGGAGTGGACTGCGAACTCGCCTTAAAAGAGAGCGTGCAGAAGTTTGCCCGCCGTTTCACCGCGCTCGAAGAGGCAGTCATCGGGGACGGCAGGGACATCACGACCCTTTCCCCCGACGCGCTGGACGAATATTACCGGCGGGTGAAAGAAGCGGAAAGAAAACACGACTGACCGCGGCGGGAGGCGCGAAAACGCATGAAACTGCATTCCATCGATATCGGCGGCATCCGCACGGAAAACAACGTATTTCTGGCGCCGCTGGCGGGATATACCAACTATCCCTTCCGCAAGATCTGTCTCGGTGCGGGGGCGGGATTGACCTGCACGGAAATGGTGAGCGCCAAGGGACTGCGTTTCGGCAGTGAAAACACCCGCGCGCTATTGTATACGGGCGACGCGGAAAAACTGAAAGCGGCGCAACTTTTCGGCAGCGATCCGCAGATCCTGCGCGAAGCCTGCGAGAGCGAGGCGCTTGCGCCGTTTCCGATCGTGGACATCAATATGGGCTGCCCCATGCCCAAGATCTATAACAACGGCGAAGGCAGCGCGCTGCTTGCCGCGCCCGCGTTGGCGGCGGCGATCGTGTCCGAGTGCAAAAAATCGGGCAAGCGCATCACCGTCAAGATGCGCATCGGACTGACGGCAGGGGAGATCGTTGCCGCCGATTTTGCAAAACGCCTTCTGGACGCGGGAGCGGACATGCTCTGCGTGCACGGCAGGACGCGGGATAAAATTTATGCGGGCGAGCCCGACTATGCCGCCATCGCGTCGGTGGTGCGCGCGGCGGAAGGAAAGGTCCCCGTCATTGCCAACGGGGGGATCTTTTCGGTCGCGGATGCCGACAGGATGCTGCAAAACACGGGCGCGGACGGGGTCATGATCGCCCGCGCCGCCATGTACGACCCGCAGATATTCTGCGATTTTACGGGCGCGGCGCGTCGGAGCAAGCGGGAGATGGTGCTCACGCAACTTGCAGAGACGCTCGATCTGTTCGGCGAACGGTTTGCGACCGTGTATATGCGCAAGATGGCGGCGTTTTACCTGCGCGGCGAAAAGGGTGCGGCGGCGGAGCGGACGCGTCTTTTTGCCTGCGGCGACACCCGCGCGCTTGCGACGGCGGTGCGGGAGATATTTCCGTGAAATTTTTCCGCGAGGGTATTTACTTTTGCCTGCATATCTGTTAAGATATACTGTAAGGGAGTAATACGAACCCGATCAAAAGCGCCGATTTTGCGGTGATGCATTGTTGAAAGGCTTGCACGTGCCACACGGCACGCACTGCGCCTTTCGCCGCGCCTGACCGCAAAATATAC
>CALVZM010000092.1 GCA_944372515.1 uncultured Clostridia bacterium | reverse complement strand
GTTGACTTCCGCGAGAACTGTGCTACGATAGCCACAACGAAGGGCAAAAAATTCGGAGAGTTATTCCTTCGGCGGCAATAAAAAAACTACCCGAACCCACTTTTCTGTAATAGTGGTGTTCGGATAGATCCCGTTTGGTGGAGATAGAGGGGCTCGAACCCCCGACCTCTTGCATGTGAAGCAAGCGCACTAACCAACTGTGCAATATCTCCGCGACTTTTTTATTATAGCACTCACGCTGCAAAATTTCAACCGTTTTTGCCTTACGGGCGAAAAAAATTTTTATTTTTCAAAAGACGAAGCAAAAACGGGGGAGTTTTGTCCGAAAAAAAATCGGGCGGAAGCCAAAGGCGGAACAGCGGGCGGTGGGAACGAAAAAAGAAAGGGGGCGCGCCGTGCGGCGCGCCCCCCCTTTGCGGTAAGCGCTTTTATCCGTGTTTGTGCGGGGAAGAAGCGTTTTCTTTTGTTTCGGTAAGCGCCGCCGTTTTCCGCCGCCGGCGGTCAAGCAGGATATAGGTGATCCCGCCCGCGACGAACAAACCCGCGAGCACGTCAAAGCAGATGGCGGCGATCTGCCACCAGGCAAGTCTGTAAACGATGATCGAACCCGGGGCGACGTTCTGCATGCGGTTGGAGTTGGCGACGGTATAGCACATGTTTTTATAAGCCTGTCGGATCGCCTGTCTCGTAACGGGGTCGGAAGTGTCTTGGAAGTCGCTCTTGTTGGTCGCCCACGTGAGTTGCAGGTCCGTCCCCGCGCGGATCCCTTGGTCGGGGTCCATGAAATCATAGAGATTGAAGTCGGAGATCGTCAGTCCGCGGAATCCCCACTCATCCCGCAATACCTGCCGCATGAGCGGATACGATCCGCCCGCCCAGGTCCCGCCGATGCGGTTAAACGAGGACATCAGCGCCGTGCATGCGGGCATGGTACGCACGGAAACCGTGCCATTGGTGTCCGCAGTGTACTTCATGCGCACCTTTGCGTTTTGGACGACGTAGCGGAACGGTTCAAGATAAATTTCCCGCAGCGTCTGTTCGTCCGCCCAGGTGCAGAGGTTGCCGATGCGTGCGGTCTCGGTGTCGTTGAGCGCAAAGTGCTTGATATAGGCGTAACACCCCTTGGAAGCGGCGCCTTCGACGACGGCTGCCGCGATTTTTCCGCTGAGGAAGGGGTCCTCGGAGTAATATTCAAAATTTCTGCCCGCGAAAGGACTGCGGTGTATATTCATGGCGGGACCGTACCAGCCCTGGATGTCGTTTTCTTCCGCCAGGGATTCTTCCCCGATCGCGATCCCCATTTCCCGCGCAAGCGCCGTGTTGAAGGTGGAGGCAATGACCACTTCCGAACAATAAGCGCAGCAGCCCGTCGAGCCCCAGAGGGAAGAAAAGCCCTGCGGTCCGTCGAAATCTTTGGTGTCCGCCTTGCCCAGGGAATCGATTTTTCCCGTATTGTACGCGCCGTTGACGAGCACGAGATTGGCTTTTTTGTAATCGTCCTCGGTCAGTTGATCGAGGTAATTTTCCCATACTCCGTCCCCGTAAGGGATGCCGCGCATATTGGACAAAACCAAATCCTTTGCGGCGTTTGTTTCGGGCATGGATGCGTTCTCGTCGCGCAATTGCGCGGCGGGATCGAAGGGCTTCAACATTTCCGCGACCGTGCGGGAAACGGTCTTGCCGTCCGTTTCATAGGTCAGGACGATCTCCTTTGCCTTGCGCTGTGCTTCCGAAGGGGCAGAGGGGAAGGTGCCGCGGAAGTCGGCGCGGCTGAGCAGGGAGGCGTGTCCTTTGCCGGGGGCGAACATGGCGGACAGGTCGTTGAATCGGTTTTTTGCCGCCTCGGTCTCAATGAGCCTGTCTCCGTCTTCGCGCATGCCGTTTTGCGTATAGATTACGTCGTTGGCAACGTGCACGGTGCGGGTCATGTTTCCGCCCGCGGAGACGTTATGCGAATTTTCCCGCACGGAGAGGGTATAATCTCCCTTTTCGAGCACATAGCCGCCCCCTTCGGCTTTGACGCCCTTATAGTCATAGGACGCCATGTCCCGTTTGGACAGGGAGAGCGTCAGTCTGTCCGTCTCGCCGGGCGCGAGCAGGCGGGTCTTGGCAAAGTCTCCGAGTTCGACGGCGGCTTTTTCGATGCCGCCCGCCGCATAAGGCGCGGAAAAGTAGAGTTGCACCACCTCTTTCCCGGGCATGGTGCCCGTGTTTTTTACGGTTACGTTGACGGTGTATCCGTCGGCGTTTTCCGACCACTCCGCGTTCTTTTCAAAGGAAGTGTAACTCAACCCGTAGCCGAAGGGATAGACGACGGTATCGTCGTAGTCGAGGGTATTTTCTTTTGCCGCCGTTTCATACCAGCGGTACCCCATATAAATGCCCTCTTCATAGGCAACGGTATGCGCGGCGCGGTCGTTGTTGTCCGCACCGCCCGCCGCCACGTCTTTGTCGCCGATGTCGGTATAGCGCACGGCTTCGCCGGCGTTGGGGAAGGCGGGGTCGGCGGTGAAGTCGGCGGGCCAGATGTCGGCGGTGCGTCCGGACGGGTCGACCTTTCCCGCCAGGATATCGCCGAGGGCATTGAACCCGGAGGAACCGGGTCCGCCCACCCAGATCACGGCGTCCACGCCGTCGTCCGATTGCAGGTCGCCCGCTTCCATGACGTTGGAAGAATTGATGACCACGACCGTCTTTTTATAATTTTTCTTACAGAAAGCCAGCCAATTTTTTTCATAGAGAGAAAGTTCCAATTGGTGCTGTCCGTCGGCATAGGTGTCATATTCGGCTTTTCCCGTCCCGCTCGCCGTGGCGGCGGCAAAAGCGGCGCTCGCGGCGGCGTCCCGTTTCAGGTCTTTGGACAGGTCCCAGCCTTCCCCGCCCGCGCGGGAGAGGAAAAAGACGGCAACGCCGTCCTTGTTGGCGGCAAAGGGCAGGGTGCCGCCCGTCCGGTCGGTGTAGGCGATCTCGCCGATCAGCCATTGCGATTGGTCGTAGCGGTCCATCTTGATGGAGCAGCGTGCATATTTGGATTTCTCCCCGTTGAAATAGTTATAGGAAGCGGGGTCCACGGTGAAGCCCGCCTGCCGTATGCCCTCATAAGGGGTAACGGCTTTGGCGGTGTCGACGTTGCCCGAGCCGGAACCGCCGTACAGCGGGTCGGCGGCGCCCCTGCCGATCAGGCTGATGACGTCCTTGCCCGCGTCGAGCGGCAGGGCGGCGTTTTTGTTTTTCAGGAGCACGAACCCTTCGTCGCAGAGCGCTTTGGTGATCTTTTCCCCGTTTTTGACGGCGCCCGCCTTGTCTTTCCGATAGGTCGGCGCGTAGTAGTCCGTGTCCCAATTTTCGCTGCCTTCGACTTCGACGATGGCGGCACTGCCTTTGCCGAGATAGGTGTTTGCCATGGTTTTGAGCAGTACCGCCGCCACGGACAGGGCGATCGCCAGCGCCGCCGCAATGCTCATCAGCACGATGAGCAGGGTATAACTCTTTCTTCCCGTTGTTGACATATTCTTTTTCTGATTCCTCCCGAAACGGCAATAGAATGCGTTATCTTCGGTTAGTTTTCTTCTTCGGCGGGCAAATTATGCGGGAAGTCCGAGTAAAATCCCGTAAAAAATGCCCGCGGCGGAGAAAGGGCAGGAGCGGGGGAAGAGAGGGGAAGGCGGGCATAAAAAACGCGGCGGGCGTTTTTGCCTGCCGCAGAGGGAGTTCAAAAAAGGTCCAAGACGGTCTGTAAGCCGAGTTCTGTCGTGTACGGTCATCTATCTACGCCCGCCGTCGCCGACGGGCTCAAGCGATATTCACGGATATCCCCGGGCGGGCAGCCCTGTGCGGAGACATCCCAATCTTGCATCGGACGGGGTTTACATGGCTCGGGGCGTTACCGTCCCGACGGTGAGCTCTTACCTCGCCTTTCCATCCTTACCGTGAAATCACGGCGGTTTATTTCTGTTGCACTTTCCTTGAAGTCGCCTTCACCTGCCGTTAGCAGGCGTCCTGCCCTGTGATGCTCGGACTTTCCTCATGGCGCGCATTGCGCCCCGCGACCGTATAACCGTCTTGAACCGACTTTATTATAGCATATTTTTTTCCGAAAGCATAGGATTTTCATCCGGATTTCCCGCTTTTTCGGGGAATTTTTTTAATTTCGGGGGGACGGGCATAGTACAAACCTTCTCTTTCATACCCTATACAACGCGGGGGATATGAAGGTATGTTTTTTGATTTTCTCTATACGCTCTTTTCCAAACTTGTCTTTTTCACCGGCGCCGTCATGGGCAGAAATTCCTTTCCCAAACCGCTCGGCAAAGAGGAAGAGGAAAAATATCTGCGCCTTGCAAAGGCGGGGGATAAAAACGCAAAGGACGTCCTGGTGCGGCACAACATGCGCCTCGTCGCGCACATCGTCAAAAAATATGCGGGCGCGGCGGAAACGGACGATCTCATCTCCGTCGGCTCGATCGGGCTCATCAAGGCGATCAATACCTTTGAACCAGGGCATGGTACCGCGCTTGCAAGTTATACCGCCCGCTGCATCGAGAACGAGATCCTCATGCTCATCCGCGCGAACAAGAAGCACAAAAGTACCCTTTCCCTGTCCGATCCCGTGGGGGTGGATAAGGAAGGGAACGAGTTGACGCTGATG
>CALVZM010000091.1 GCA_944372515.1 uncultured Clostridia bacterium | reverse complement strand
ACCGTTTTGCCGAGTGATCTCCTTTGCTTCGGATAAGGTGAAGGGATAGACGTGGATTTGGATATACCTTCCCGCGATCAGCGTTGCAAGCTCGCCCGAAAGCAGTTTGGAATTGGAGCCCGTAATGTAGATGTCGCAATCGAGATCGACAAGAAGGGAAGATACCACTTCTTCCCAAGCGGAAACGGTCTGTATTTCGTCGAGGAAGATATACGTTTTTCCGTCGGCTTTTTTCGCTGCGTCGATAAGATACGAATAGAGCGCGTCTGAATTTTTCAGGTGAGCGTTGGCTTTGGATTCAAAACTGATATATACGACGTTGTTTTTCTGCCGTCCGTGTTGCAGCAGATAGTTCTGTATCTGCTGCAGTAAAACGGTTTTACCCGAACGGCGGACACCCGTAAGCACTTTGATAAGGTTCTTGTCGATCAGCGGAATGATTTGGTCGAGATAGGTTTTGCGGAGGATCATAGCATTTCTCCTATTGCTTTTTATTCTATTATACTCGACAAAAACATTGTTGTCAACAGTTCTGTCAGTCATCAATCGACAAAAATTAAAATTCAATACGAATTGTCGGATATGTTGTCGAAAGACGATTTACAGAGTAAAGGTAAAAATTTTTTGGAGGAAAGCGTGAAAAGGAAGAGAAGAAAAGAAGTGGAATTGTATGAGATCAGGTAAGCAAATCATCAACGGCATTTATTGACTTTGCTATAATATACGCATAATAGTGGGGTGAATGGCAGGGTAGCATTATTATCCTCTAAAGCCACGAAAAAAGGAAGGCAAAAGAGCCTTCTTTTTTCATGTATGCGGGATATCAAACGAGAAAGCATCGACTTCGGAAAAATCTTTGCTTTTTCTTTGACGAAACCAAGCCCCCTTCGTCCGCGCAATGATATATGGTGTATCTTATGGGATACCACCCAAAGACACACTATTTTATAGAGAAAAATCCCGTCGCGCGGGGCGGCGGGATCTTCGGAAACAACGATTGCAAATGCGTGCGGGGATTATACCACACCCTGCGCCATCATGGCTTCGGCAACCTTTTCAAACCCGGCGATGTTCGCACCGGCGACATAGTTGCCTTCCATGCCGTACTTTTTGGCGGCGTTGTCGATGTTGTGATAGATGTTGATCATGATCTGATTGAGTTTTGCGTCGACCTCTTCAAACGTCCAGAAGAGCCGCTGGGAGGACTGCGCCATTTCGAGAGCGGAAGTGGCAACGCCGCCCGCATTCGCCGCTTTGGCGGGGAGGAAGACGATGCCTGCGCTCTGGAAGGTCTCGATGGCTTTGAGCGTGGAAGGCATGTTCGCCCCTTCGGCGACGTACTTCACGCCGTTTTTGACCAGCAGTTTGGCAGATTCTTCGTCGATCTCGTTCTGCGTGGCGCAAGGGAGCGCGACGTCGCAGGGAATCGACCAGATGCCCTTGCAGCCTTCTTTGTAGGTCGCGCCGGACACTCTTTCGGCATATTCCTTGATCCTGCCTCTCTTGACTTCCTTGATGTCCTGCACGACGTCCAACTGAATGCCGTTGGGGTCATAGATATAGCCGTTGGAGTCATACATGGCGACGACTTTAGCACCGAGGGACTGCGCTTTCTGGCAGGCATAGATGGCGACGTTGCCCGAGCCGGAGATGACGACCGTCTTTCCTTTGAAGGAATCGCCGCGCATCTTCATGGCTTCGGCGGTCATATAGACGAGACCGTAGCCCGTCGCTTCCGTTCTGGCGAGGGAACCGCCGTAGGTCAGACCGCGTCCGGTGAGCACGCCGACGTGTTCGTCGCGGATCTTCTTATACTGTCCGAAGAGGAAGCCGATCTCTCTGCCGCCGACGCCGATATCGCCCGCTGGCACGTCGGTGTCCTGTCCGATGTGGCGCTGCAATTCGGTCATGAAACTCTGGCAGAACGCCATGATTTCCCGATCGGATTTACCTTTGGGGTCGAAGTTGGAACCGCCCTTGCCGCCGCCGATGGGCAGTCCGGTCAGGCTGTTTTTGAGGATCTGTTCAAGACCGAGGAATTTGATGATGGAGAGGTTGACGGAAGGGTGGAAGCGCAGACCGCCCTTGTAGGGACCGATGGCGCTGTTGAACTGCACGCGGTAACCCTTGTTGACCTGTACGTTGCCGTTGTCGTCCACCCAGGGAACGCGGAACAGGATGACTCTCTCGGGCTCGACGAATCTTTCGAGCAGTCCCGCCTTTTCATATTCGGGGTGTTTTTCCATCACGACTTCCAGGCTGGTCAGGATCTCGGTGGCAGCCTGGTGAAATTCAGGCTCGCCGGGATTCTGTTCTTTAAGTTTTTTTAATACCTTCTCTACATAATTCATAATCATAACTCCTTTGCTTTATTATGCCGAGGCATTCATTTCATGCCAATATAATAGCAGAAAAATCTGGAAATTCATAGCGTTTTGCAGCGGATTTTCCGATAAAAATGCTTATGCATACCATAAGCAAAACTTATAGATAAAAGGAGCGTCCGCCAAAAAGCGGACGCCGCATATCATAAATTAAATTGCCGGCAGTTGTTTTGACCGGAAACGAAAAGACGTCATCGGCGCAGCATTCTTTCGATGAGTTCGGGACCGCGGGAGAGGAAGAACCCCGTCTTGCCGGCGGAAACTTCGTCATAACTTGCGGCGCCGTTGCCCTTTTCCTCGTCGGAACGGTAAAGGAGATAGGGAACGGGGTCGGAAACATGCGTCCTGAGCGCGATCGGCGTGGGGTGATCGGGACAAATGAGCAGGGTAAACGGCTCACCCATGCCCGAAAATTCCTGCAAAAGCGTTTTTACGACGACTTCGGAGATCTGTTCGATGGAATAGATCTTCCTTTCGATATCGCCGTGGTGCCCGCATTCGTCGGGCGCTTCCATGTGTATATACACGAAATCCAGCCCGCTTTTGAGCGCATCGGCGGCGGCAAGCGCTTTGCCGCGGAAGTTGGTGTCCCAATTGCCCGTGCAGCCGGGCACGTCGATGATCTGCATGCCCGTGAGGATGCCGATGCCCTTCACGAGATCGACGGCGGAGATGACGCCCCCTTTGAGCCCGAATTTATCGGTGAAGCCGACGGGCTTCGGTCTTGTCCCTCCCCCCCAGAGCCAGACGGAGTTGGCGGGATTCTTTCCCGCGGCAATGCGTTTTTGGTTGACGGGGTGGTCTTTGAGCAGGGCATGGGAGCGCTTCATCAGTTCCAGATATTTTTCGCCCGCGGGACCTTTCGGCAGATAATTTCTGATCAGACGGTCGGAAATGTCGTGCGGCGGGGTCAGGTCGTTGCCCGTTTCGCCGCGGTCAACGACCAGGCAATGGCGGTAGGAAATGCCCGCATACAGCGTCATGCGCTCGTCGTCGAGGCAGGGTTTGAGATATCGGATGAGTTCGCCTGCCTCTTCCGTGGAGATCTCGCCCGCCGAATAATCGAGCATGCGCTTGTCCTCGTAATCGTCTTCGTCGGACAGGGTAACGAGGTTGCAGCGCAGCGTAACGTCCGAATCTTTCAGGGGGATGCCGATGGAGAGGGCTTCCAACGGGGAGCGCCCCGTATAATATTCCCGCGGATCCAGCCCGAGCACGGACATGTTGGCGACGTCGCTCCCGGGTTTCATGCCTTCGGGAACGGTTCTGCACAGCCCGACTTCGCTCTTTTTTGCCAGTTCGTCGATCGTCGGCTTGCGGCAGGCTTGCAGGGGCGTTTTTCCGCCGAGCGCGGGCAGGGGATAGTCCGCCATGCCGTCGCCGAGTACCACAACGTATTTCATGCTTTTTTACCTCTTGATGTCATGTTTTTTTGTTTTTCCCGGACGGAGTGTTCCGTTTTGGGAATTGTTTTTCTTCCGTCCGTTCCTTGTCTATCGGTTCAGATCCCAATTGACGGGCGGCAAGCCGTTTTCCACCAGGAATTGGTTGGTCCTCGAAAACGGACGGCTGCCGAAAAATCCGTTATAAGCGGAGAGCGGGGAGGGGTGCGCGCTTTCGATGACGAGGTGTTTCGTGCGGTCGATGAGCGGCTTTTTGGAACGGGCGTTCCCGCCCCAGAGGATGAACGCGGCGTGCGGGCGGTTTTCGCTCACCAAACGGATGACGTTGTCGGTGAACCAGCCCCAGCCGCATTTGGAATGGGAGTTTGCCATGTGTTCCCGTACGGTCAGGGACGTGTTCAGAAGCAGAACGCCCTCTTCTGCCCATTTGGTGAGATCGCCGTTCTTCGCAGGGGGTATGCCCAGGTCGGACTGCAATTCCTTGAAAATGTTGACGAGAGAGGGCGGCAGGGGCATGCCCGCGCGCACCGAAAAACACAGTCCGTGCGCCTGTCCCGGTTCATGGTAGGGATCCTGCCCCAGCAGCACCGCCTTGACCCGATCGACGGGTGTGAATCGGAAACAGTTGTATAGGTCGTACATATCGGGATAGACGATGTGTGAAGAATATTCTTTTTTGAGAAATTCCCGGATGCGAAGGTATCTTTCGTCCGAGAAGAGAGGGGCGAGCAGTTCGTCCCAGCCTCCGCCGAGCGGTTTCATGACAGTCCCTCCAACACTTTGAGATATGCCGCGCATTCGTCGAGCGCGCCCTGCAAATCGTGTTCGAGGTAATTGCCGCACTCTTTTTTCTGGCTCCCGGGCACCTCGGTGAAGGTCAGCGCACGGGCAAAACTCTCTTTGAGCAGGGCGAGCACTTCGGGATATTCCATGTCCGCCGTGAGCAGATAAAAGCCCGTGCGGCAGCCCATGGGACCGAAGTAGACGATGTTTTCCTTTTTGTCGGAGTTGCGCAGGACGGTGGCGAGGATGTGTTCGATGGAATGCAGGGCTTTGGGTGTGATGTAATCGCCGCCGTTGGGACGCTTGAAGCGCAAATCCCAAGTCGCAATGCCGCGGCATACCATGCCGCGGTAGAGTCCGCATTTCATCCCGTCGTGATCGAGGGCGAAAGAGGGGATCTTTTCCATGGTTTCGGGTGTCATGCTCTTGTCTTTCTCCTTATTTTTTCGCATCGCCGCCGTCGGGCAGGAGGGCGAACAATGCGGGCAGTTCTTTTTGCAGCGCCTGCAATGCGCGCAGTTTGTTTTCACGGTATTGTCCGACAGTGGAGCCGCTTCCCGCTTTGTCGGAGATCGCCTTCCATATATGGCAGGGAACGCCCGCATGCATGGCGACCTGCGCGACCGCGCCCCCTTCCATGTCGCGGATGTCCGCGTTCAGTTCTGTCTGTAAGAGCCGAAGGTCCGCCCGATCTTCGTTGAATCGGTCGGCGGTGGCGAGGGTGCGCAGGGGCAGCCGGCTTTGGGGTAGCACGGCAAGGGGCAGGAAATTTTCCTGGCATTCGTCGAGCGTGCCGATGCGCGTGCCGTTTACCGTTGTCAGGTCAAAGTCAAACTGCACGGCTTTTTCGATTTGATATACCTTTGCGATCTCCGTATTGTCCCGCACGCTTCCCGCGACGCCGAAATTGACGAGAACGCGGGCATGGTACAGGTCAAGCAGTGTTTGCGCGCCGATGGCGGCGTTGACTTTTCCCACGCCGCAGAGGACGAGCGCGACATCCTTGGGACCGACTTTTCCCATATAGATGGTCTTGCCGCAGTACACTTCGCGGGCGGCAACGTCCATGTCCCGAAGCAAGAGATCCGCTTCGCACTGCATTGCGGTTACGACGCCGATCGTCATGAAAATTTCCTCCTTGTAGGCGGATGATTTTTTTGTTTTCCGCTTGAAAAATTTTTGGTTTTGGTGTATACTCGATGTGTGCCGCGGCGCGGCGGGTTCATCTTTGCTTGCAGACGATTTTTTCCGCCGTGCCGCCGCACAGGCAGAAGATATATCCGTCCCCGTACAGCGTTCCGAACCGCAGGGGCACGGACAGGACCTCTCCGTTTAGGCGGAGTTTTCCGCCGACGAAGGACAGTTTTTTGTATAACTTTCCCAGCGTTTCTCCGCAAAATTTGACATAACTTTCCTTGGAGGTCCAATGGCGGAGGAAGTCGAATTCGCCTGCGATCTCTTCCCGTTCGGCGGGCGAGAGGCGCCGCAGGATCGCCGCATGCGGCTTTTTTCCGAGCATGTCTTCGACGTCCAGCCCCACCGCCTTGTCGGAGAGCGCGACGGCGGTCAGCGCACCGCTGTGCGACAGGGAGAAAAAGAGGGGATCCCCCGCGAGAAAGGGCTTGCCGTTTTCCGTCCGCAGGACGGGTGCGACGATGTTTTTTTCGCGCAGGATGTCTTTCAGAAACGCCGAAGAGGCGACTTTGCGGCAGGTGCAGTACAACTCCAACATAGCAATATTATAAAGGAGGCATTTCAAAATGTCAAGAGGAGAGAGGGCAAAGGAAAATTTTTTAAGCGGATATAACTGCGCGCAGTCGGTGCTGCTGGCGTTCGAGGACGTTGCGGGCTTGCCGCGGGACGCGCTGGCAAGGCTCGGACAGCCTTTTGGCGCGGGCATGGGGCGGCTGCGTCTGACCTGCGGCGCCGTTACGGGCATGGTGATGCTCCTGGGGTTGATGACGGGCAGCGCGGACATCGACCGCGAGGCGAAGAACCGTCAATATGCCGCCGTGCAGGAACTTGTCCGCCGCTTCCGTGCGGCGTGCGGCTCGGTCATCTGCGGCGAACTTCTGACGGGCAAGGGGCTTGCGGCGGACACCCGTCCCGTTGCCGAGGCGCGCACGGAGACGTATTATAAAAAACGCCCCTGCGCCGATCTCTGCGCTCTGGCGGCGGAAATATTGGAAGATTATCTTCGGGAAGAGGGGGTTTTGCCGCAGGCGTAAAACGGGGCCGTGTTTTTCGTGTCTGCACAAAAAAATCGGGCGTGCCGTGAGGGGCATGCCCGATTTTTACGTCTGTTTTATTTGGAAGCCGTCTTTTTGTTCGCCTTATCGTTTTTAAGCATGGTCAGCGCGATGCGCTTCTTTTTGAGATCGACTTCGAGCACGGTAACTTTGACGGTCTGCCCGACGGTCAGCACGTCCGACGGGTGTTTGATGTAGCGGTCGGTGATGCGGGAAATGTGCACGAGCCCGTCCTGATGCACGCCGATGTCCACGAACGCGCCGAAATCCACGACGTTTCTGACGACGCCCGTCAGTTCCATGCCGGGTTTGAGGTCTTCCATGCTCATGATGTCGCGGCGCAGCACGGGTTTGGGCAGGGAATCGCGGATGTCCCGCCCCGGTTTTTTCAGTTCTTCCACGATGTCGTGCAGGGTGGCGCCGTCCAGGTCCGTTTCCGCTTCCGCCTTTTTCTGTCCGTAGGCTTTGACCTTTTCGGCAAGATCGGCGATCTTATGCGCCCGCACGTCCTCGTCCGTATACCCGAAGAGAGCGAGGAGTTTTTCCGCCTTTTCATAGGATTCGGGGTGAACGGCGGTGTTGTCGAGAATGCAGTCGCCCCCGTCGATGCGCAAAAATCCCGCGCATTGGGTGAAGGCTTTTTCGCCCAGTTTGGGCACCTTCATCAGTTGGCGGCGGTTGGTGAATTTGCCGTTCGTCTCGCGGTAAGCGACGATGTTTTTGGCGATGCCCGCGTTGAGCCCCGCCACATACCGGAGCAGGGGGGCGCTGGCGGTGTTCAGATCGACGCCGACGCTGTTCACGCAGTCTTCCAGAACGCCTTGCAGAACGCTGTCGAGGCGTTTTTGGTCCATGTCGTGCTGGTACTGTCCCACGCCGATGGACTTGGGATCGATCTTGATGAGTTCGGCGAGGGGGTCCTGCAACCTTCTTGCGATGGACACCGCGCTGCGCTCGGAAACGTCGTAATCGGGAAATTCCTCCGCGCCGAGTTTGCTCGCCGAATAGACGGATGCGCCCGCTTCGGATACCATCATATAATCGACGGGGCGGGGATATTCCGCCAGCAGTTCGGCAACGAAGATCTCGCTCTCCTTGGAAGCGGTGCCGTTGCCGACGGCGATGAGTTCCACACGGTACTTGTCGAGAAGGGTGCGGATGACGGTCTTGGCGTCCTCATATTTTTTGCGCAGGGATTCGCTCTCCTTGCCCTCTTTTTTCTCGTTCATGTAAATGGTGGGATAGACGACGGTCTTGTCCAGCACCTTGCCCGTGCCGTCGACCACGCAGATCTTGCATCCCGTGCGGTATCCGGGGTCCCAGCCGAGGGTGATCTTGTTTTTGACGGGGGGCTGCATGAGCAGGGGACGCAGGTTCTTTTCAAAAATTTTGATCGCCTGCTCGTTGGCGGAATCGGTCAGTTCGGAGCGCACTTCCCGTTCCACGGACGGTTCGATGAGACGGTCGTAAGCGTCTTCGCACGCCGCTTTGACGAGGGCGGCGGAAGGGGAAGAATTTTTGACGAAACTTGCGCAGACGATGCGTTTGCCGAATGCGGGATCGATGCCGAGGGATACCTTCAAAAATCCCTCGCTTTCGCCGCGGTTGAGGGCGAGGATGCGGTGGCTCTTTGCCTCCATGACGGGTTCGGCATAGTCGGCGTACATTTCATACGTCTTTTGTTCGTCCTCGTCCTTCTTTTTGGTGTAAGAGGAGGAAATTTCGCCGTTTCTCGTAAAGATATTGCGCAGTTTTTTGCGGATATCGGCATTGTCGCTGGCGATTTCGGCAATGATGTCCTTGGCGCCCGCCAAAGCGTCGGCGGCGGAAAGGACGCCCTTTTCCTCGTCGATATATTTTTCGGCTTCCTTTTCGGGATCGAGGGCGGGGTCCTGTGCGAGGATGAGTTCGGCGAGGGGCTGCAAGCCCTTTTCGATCGCCACGCTCGCGCGCGTCTTTTTCTTCTGTTTGTAGGGACGGTAGATGTCCTCGACTTCCGTCAGGGTCTTTGCCGCGGACAGCGCCTGCGCGATCTCGTCGGACATCTTGCCCTGTTCGGTGATGGAGGAGGACACTTCCTCCTTTCTCTTTTCCAGATTTCTCAGATAGGTGAGCCGATCGGAAAAGGAGCGCAGCACCTGGTCGTCGCAACTGCCCGTCATCTCTTTGCGGTAACGGGCGATGAAGGGGATGGTGTTCCCTTCGTCGATGAGCGCGACGATGTTTTGCGCGTGTTCCCTTTTCAGGGAAAATTCCTCGATAAGGACGTCAATGATTTCCATGCGAATTTCTCCAATGCTTTAATTTTTTGCGTGTTCCCCGCGCCGCTTTTTCCGCCGCGGGCATCGTTGTCTTTTTTGACCGACAAGCACATTTTACCATATTTTTTCCCCGCGGTCAATCGGGTAGTCCGATTTTTTTGTTCTTTCTTTGAAAATCAGGAAAAAATGCGGCGGACGGCGGCGGGACGGGCGTGTTCGGCAGGTGCCCCCGCTTATTTTCCGTATTTGAAATCAAAGAAAAATCCTTCCGCAAACGATTGACAAAGAAAGGGTATGTTGCTATAATTTATATATATCCCGTTACATCTTCCGCGGCGTCCGTCTTTCCGGCGGCACCATGCGGAGCGGGAAGGGAGCCGCGGCGCGGCACACGGCAATTTTATCTTCGGGGGAAAGGACGTATTTTTCAGGTAAGATTGCTCTTTTTTCAATAAGTTTACGGAAAATACGCTCAAATCGACAGACAATAAAGAAAAAACGTACAAAAGAAAGGAGTTTTCTATGAAGAAAGTAGCGATTGTCATGGGCAGCGACAGCGATCTTCCCGTCGTTTCCAAAGCGGCGGACACGCTGAAAGAGTACGGCGTTCCCTTTGAAATGCATGTGTATTCCGCACACAGGACGCCCGAACAAGCCAAGGCGTTTTCGGAAAACGCGCGCAAAGCGGGTTTCGGCGTCATCATTGCCGCGGCGGGAAAGGCGGCGCATCTCGCGGGCGCCCTTGCCGCCAACTCCACCCTGCCCGTCATCGGCATTCCCGTCAAGTCTTCCACGCTGGACGGGCTGGATGCCCTGCTTTCCACGGTGCAGATGCCTTCGGGCATCCCCGTCGCGACCGTCGCCATCGACGGTGCGGCGAACGCGGCGCTCCTCGCCGTTGAAATCCTTTCCGTGTCGGATGATTCTCTCGCGGAAAAATTGTCGCGCGCCAGAGAGGCGGCTGCACGGAAGGTGCTTGAAAAAGACGCCGAGATCGCCGCGCGCTGCAACGCCTGATCGGAATATTCCGCAGCTTTGTTTTGCTGCGGGATTTTAATTTTTATTTTCAAGAAAAAAATAATATTATATAGAATCCGGAGGATAAAACTTATGGTAGAAAAAACCGAACAGTTGTATGAAGGAAAAGCCAAAAAGGTCTTTGCGACCACCGATCCCGATCTCGTCATCGTTTCGTATAAGGACGATGCGACGGCGTTCAACGGCGCCAAGAAGGGCACCATCGTCGGCAAGGGCGTCGTCAACAACCGCATGAGCAACTATCTCATGGAAAAACTCGAAGAGCGCGGCATCCCCACCCATTACGTGCAGGAACTCTCCGAGCGCGAAACGCTGGTCAAACGGGTGCAGATCGTGCCCCTCGAAGTCATCGTCCGCAACATCGCCGCGGGGTCGCTCTCCAAGCGGCTGGGCATTCCCGAAGGCACGCCCATGAAGCGCACGGTGCTCGAATATTGCTATAAATGCGACGAACTCGACGATCCCATGGTCAATGCCTATCACATCCTCGCCATGGGTTACTGCACGCAGGAAGAACTCAACACCATCGCGACCATGGCGCTCAAAATCAACCAGTTCCTCAAAAAATATTTTGCAAGCATCAACGTCGAACTCGTCGACTTCAAGTTGGAATTCGGTAAGACGTCGGACGGCAAGATCGTGCTCGCGGACGAGATCTCTCCCGACACCTGCCGTTTCTGGGACGCGACCACGCACGAAAAACTCGACAAAGACCGTTTCCGCCGCGATATGGGCGGGGTCGAGGACGCCTATAAGGAAATGATGAAGCGCGTGCTCGGCGAGTAAGACAATAAAGACCAAATACAGAAGAATAATAAAGAGGAGATCGCAGGATATTTTATCATGCTCAATTCCATTCATGAAGAATGCGGGGTCTTCGGGGTCTATTCCCCCGAGCCTTCGCCCGTCGCTCTGACGACGTACTATGGGCTCTTTTCTTTGCAGCACCGCGGACAGGAGAGTTGCGGCATCGTCGTCTGCGACGACGGTATTTTCCGTTCCTATAAAGACGTCGGCATCGTCAACGACGTGTTCAAACCGGACGTCATCAACAGCCTCGGCTGCGGCAACATGGCGGTGGGGCACGTGCGCTACGGCACGACGGGCTCCAACGACCGTTCCAACGCCCAGCCCATCGTCGTCAATCACGTCAAGGGACATCTCGCCGTCGCGCACAACGGCAATCTCGTCAATTCCATGGAACTGCGCAGCGAGCAGGAGATGCAGGGCTGCATCTTCCACACGACGAGCGACACCGAGGTCATTTCCTATGTCGTCATCAAGGAGCGCTTGCAGTCGCGCACCATCGAAGAGGCGGTCTGCAAAGCCATGTATCGTCTGAAAGGGGCGTATTCCCTCGTGATCATGTCGCCGCAGAAACTCATCGCCGCGCGCGATCCGCACGGGTTCAGACCGCTCTGCTACGGGCAGACCGAGGACGGACGCTATATCGTCGCATCCGAAAGTTGCGCGCTCGACGCCGTCGGGGCGAAATTCGTGCGGGACATCGAGCCGGGCGAAATTCTCGTCTTTGACGGCAAGACCAAGACCATCCATTCCATCACCGAGCACTGCGGCAAGGCGCCTTGCGCCATGTGCGTGTTTGAATATATCTATTTTGCTCGCCCCGATTCCTTCATGGAAGGCTGTTCGGTGCACGAAGCGCGCGAACGCGCGGGCAAATTCCTGGCGCAGCAACACCCCGTTGAGGCGGATATCGTTGTAGGTGTACCCGATTCGGGGCTGGATGCCGCGGTCGGATATGCCAAGGAATCGGGCATTCCTTACGGCATCGGGCTCATCAAGAACAAATACATCGGCAGAACGTTCATCGCGCCGGGGCAGCAGGCGCGGGAAAACCTCGTCAAGATCAAACTCAACGCCATTGCGGAAGTGGTGCGCGGCAAGCGCATCGTCCTCATCGACGATTCCATCGTCCGCGGAACCACGAGCAAAAAGATCGTCGCGCTCCTCAAAGAGGCGGGCGCCAAAGAAGTGCATATGCGCATCTCGTCCCCGCCCTTCCTCAATCCCTGCTATTACGGCACGGACATCGATTCGCGCGAGCACCTCATCGCCTGCCGCCATACGGTGGAAGAGACGGCGGAGATCATCGGCGCGGACAGCCTCGGGTATCTCTCCGTGGACAGTCTCGACGAGTTGGCGGCGGGAGGGCACTGCAAGGGGTACTGCAAGGCGTGCTTCACGGGGGAATATCCCACCGAAGTGCCCGCCGCGACCAACAAGCGCCGCTTTGAAAAGAAACTGAGCGAGAAAGAGGACTGATCGTCCGGATTTGTAAAAAATTCAAGGAAATCAAAGGATTATGGCTAAGGAAAAGAGTTTCAGCGAGAGTTATAAAAATGCGGGCGTGGACATCACCGCGGGATACAAAGCGGTCGAACTGATGAAGGCGCACATCGCCCGTACCATGACCGCGGGCGTCGGCAGCGACATCGGCGGGTTCGGCGGGCTGTTCGAGGTGGACGTTACGGGCACGACCCGTCCCGTCCTCGCACGCAGCACGGACGGCGTGGGCACGAAATTGAAGATCGCCTTCCTCATGGACAAGCACGACACCGTCGGCATCGACTGCGTCGCCATGTGCGTGAACGACGTCATCTGCTGCGGCGCAAAGCCCCTGTTCTTCCTCGATTATATTGCCTGCGGCAAGAACGTTCCCGAAAAGATCGCCGATATCGTCAAGGGCGTTGCGGAGGGCTGCGTGCAGTCCGGCAGCGCGCTCATCGGCGGGGAAACGGCGGAAATGCCCGGGTTCTATCCCGTGGACGAATATGACCTTGCGGGCTTTTCCGTGGGCGTCGTGGACAGGAGCAAAGTCCTCGACAAGGAGACCATGACCGCGGGCGACGTCATCATCGCATTGCCTTCTTCGGGGGTGCATTCCAACGGATTTTCACTGGTCAGAAAGGTATTCGACGTGGAAAACGCCGACCTGACCGCGCCCGTCAACGCGCTCGGCGGCAAGTCCCTCGGCGAGACGCTGCTCACCCCCACGAAGATCTATGTCAAGCCCATGCTCGCGCTCTTTGAACAGGTGCAGGTCAAGGGCGTTTCCCACATCACGGGCGGCGGGTTCTATGAGAACATTCCCCGCTGCTTCAAGAAGGGATATTCGGCAAAGATCGAAAGATCCGCCGTCAAAGTCCTGCCCGTATTCGATTATATCCAAAAGACGGGGAACATCCCCGAGCGGGATATGTTCAATACCTTCAACATGGGCGTCGGCATGATCGCCGTCGTGGCGAAGGCGGATGCGGACAGAGCGCTGAGCGTTTTGCGCGGCGCGGGCGAAGATGCCTATGTCATTGGCGAAGTCGTCGAAGGGGATCAAGGCGTCATTATGGCGTAAAACGCGGGCATGCCCCCTTGCTTTTCAGACAAAGAGCGGCGGGCGGCGGCGCGGACGGGATAAGTTTATGAACAGAAAAAAGACAAAGATCGCCGTCTTTTGTTCGGGCGGCGGCACCAATTTGCAGGCGCTTTTGAACGCGCAGGAAAGCGGAACGCTCAAAAGCGGGCGGATCTGTCTGGTCCTCGCCAACAACCCTTCGGCGTATGCGCTGGAACGGGCGAAAAAAGCGGGCGTGCCCGCGGCGGTGGTAACCCGCCGTCAGACGGGTTCGCAGGAAGCGTTCGAAGCAGAGATACTGCGCCTTTTGCGGGAGAACGGGATCGAACTCATCGTTCTGGCGGGATTCATGTCCATTCTGAGCGAAAATTTCACGTCCCGATACCCAAAGCGCATCCTCAACGTCCACCCTTCCCTGATCCCTTCCTTCTGCGGCAAGGGGTTTTACGGACTGCATGTGCACGAGGCGGCGCTCGCTTACGGCGTGAAAGTTACGGGCGCGACCGTGCATTTCGTCAACGAGATCCCCGACGGCGGGCAGATCATTTTGCAGAAAGCCGTCAAAGTGCATGAAGGGGATACGCCCGAGGCGTTGCAGCGTCGGGTCATGGAGCAGGCGGAGTGGAAGATCCTGCCTGCGGCGTGTGAAAAAGTGGCGCGGGAGATCGCGACCAAAGGAGAGAAGTATGAACGTATACGAAATCAATGACATCGGAGCATTGATCAAGGGCAATTCCTATGTCGGACGCGGCATCGTCATTGGCAAGAGCGCGGACGGCAAAAAGGCGGCGGTCGCCTATTTCATCATGGGCAGGAGCGAGAACAGCCGCAACCGCGTGTTCATCGAAAAGGAGAATGGCGACGTCATCACCGCGCCCTTTGACGAGAGCAAGGTGAAAGATCCGTCCCTCATCATCTATTCCGCCGTTCGTCGCTGCGACAATAAACTCATCGTTACCAACGGCGATCAGACGGATACGATCTATGACGGTTTGCAGGCGGGCAAAGGGTTCTGCAAGAGCCTGAAAACTCGCGCTTTCGAGCCGGACGCGCCCAATTTCACCCCCCGCATCAGCGGCATGCTCGTCTTTGAAAACGGAGATTTTTCCTATAAAATGAGCATCCTCAAATCGGCGGACGAGAAGGGCACGGCGTGCAACCGTTATTTCTTCGATTACACCGCGCTTGCAGGCATGGGGCACTTCATTCATACCTATGTTTGCGACGGCAACCCCATTCCCACTTTTCAGGGAGAACCCGAGCGGGTGCGCATCCCGAACGATGTCGACGAATTTGCAAAGACCCTGTGGGAGAATCTCGACGCCGACAACAAAATTTCGCTCTATGTCCGTTACATCGACCTTGCAACGGGGGCGGAAGAGAGCGTGCTCATCAATAAGAACAAATAACAAAACGGAAAACAACCAGACGTGCCGAACACGGATCCGCAAATTGTTTTATCATTCTTTATTTGCCATTCATCAAAGGCATGCCCCGCCTGTCTTTCCCCTTCGGGAGAGCGCGCGGGGATAAAAAAATACGGCAACGCAAGGAGAAAAAATCGTTCATGAAAGAATTTCAGTTAAAGTACGGCTGCAACCCCAATCAGAAACCCGCGCGCATTTTCATGCACGACGGGAGCGAACTGCCCATCGAAGTGCTGAACGGCAGACCGGGATACATCAATTTCCTGGACGCCTTCAACAGTTGGCAGTTGGTGAAGGAATTGAAGGACGCGCTGGGACTTCCCGCGGCGACTTCCTTCAAGCACGTCAGTCCCACGTCGGCGGCGGTCGGCGTGCCGCTGCCCGAGAAACTGAAAAAGGCATGTTTCGTGGACGACATCGAGGGGTTGGACCTTTCGCCCCTTGCCTGTGCCTATGCCCGTGCGCGCGGAACGGACAGAATGTCCTCGTTCGGCGATTGGATTGCCCTGTCCGACGTATGCGACGAAACGACGGCGCGGCTCGTGAAACGGGAGGTTTCCGACGGCATCATTGCTCCCGGTTACACGCCGGAAGCGCTGGCGCTTCTGAAACAGAAAAAGAAGGGGAATTATAACATCGTCAGAATCGATCCCGCCTATGTGCCCGATCCCATCGAGCGCAAGCAGGTGTTCGGCATCACCTTCGAGCAGGGGCGCAACGATGCGAAGATCGACGCAAGTTGGCTGCAAAACATCGTAACCGCGCAAAAGGAACTGCCCGAAAGCGCGAAACGCGACCTCATCATCGCGCTCATCACCTTAAAATATACGCAGTCCAATTCGGTGTGTTATGCCGTGGACGGTCAGGCGATCGGCGTGGGCGCGGGGCAGCAGTCCCGCATCCATTGCACGCGGCTGGCGGGCGGTAAGGCGGACAATTGGCATCTGCGCCAGAGCGACAAGGTGCTTTCCCTGCCGTTCAAAAAGGAGATCGGCAGACCGGACAGGGACAACGTCATCGACGTGTACATCTCGGACAACGACGAGGACGTGCTGGCGGACGGCAATTGGCAGAAATATTTCACCGAACGTCCCGCGCCCTTCACGCGGGAGGAAAAGCGGGCGTATCTTGCCGGGATCAAGGGCGTTTCGCTCGGTTCCGACGCCTTTTTCCCGTTTGACGACAACATCGTCCGCGCGGCGCGCAGCGGCGTGAGTTACATCGCCCAGCCGGGCGGTTCCACCCGCGACGATCTGGTGATCCGTTCCTGCGACGAGCACGGCATGGTCATGGCGTTTACGGGACTTAGGCTCTTCCATCACTGAGGAAGGCGACAGGCAGAGGAGTAAAAAATCATGAAAGTAATGGTTGTCGGCGGCGGCGGCAGAGAGCACGCCATCATCAAAAAGTTAAAGGAAAATAAGACCATCGAAGAGATCTATGCATTGCCCGGCAACGGCGGCATCGCGGCAGACGCGGTCTGCGTGAACATCGGCGCCAAGGACATTGCGGGCATTGCCGCCTTTGCAAAGGAAAACAAGATCGATTTCGCGGTGGTCGCGCCCGACGATCCGCTGGTGCTCGGCGCGGTGGATGCGCTCGAAGGGGAAGGGATCCCCTGTTTCGGTCCGAACAAGCGCGCGGCGATCATCGAAGGAAGCAAGATATTCTCCAAAAACCTCATGAAAAAATACGGCATCCCGACCGCGGAATATGAAGTTTTCGAGGACATGGATGCCGCGCTTTCCTATCTGGACAAAGCGCCCGTGCCCACGGTGGTCAAGGCGGACGGGCTGGCGCTCGGCAAGGGCGTCGTCGTCGCGCAGACCCGCGAGGAGGCAAAACGGGCGGTGAAAGAGATGATGCAGGACCGGAAATTCGGCGAGAGCGGCGCCAGGATCGTCATCGAGGAATTTCTGACCGGACCGGAAGTTTCGGTGCTCTCTTTCACGGACGGCGAAACGCTCGTGCCCATGGTCTCTTCCATGGACCATAAGCGCGCCCACGACGGCGACGAGGGACCCAACACGGGCGGCATGGGCACGGTCGCGCCCAATCCCTATTACACGAAAGAGATCGCCGAAGAATGTATGAAGAGCATTTTTCTGCCGACCATGCACGCGATGAACGCCGAAAACAGAACGTTCAAGGGATGCCTTTACTTTGGCTTGATGCTCACCCCCAAGGGACCCAAAGTCATCGAATATAACTGCCGTTTCGGCGACCCCGAAACACAGGTCGTGCTGCCCCTTCTCAAAACCGACCTCTTCACGATCATGCAGGCGGTGGCGGCGGGCAGGCTCAAAGACGTGAAAGTGGAATTTTCCGCGGGGCATGCCTGCTGCGTGGTCGTTGCGTCCGAGGGCTATCCCGTGTCCTATAAGAGCGGATTTGCGCTGACCCTTCCGACGTGCGGGGCGGGGGAATACGTCTTTGTCGCCGGCGCGAAGAGGGAAGGGGACAAACTCCTTTCCGCAGGCGGCAGGGTGCTGGGCGTAACGGCGACGGCGGAGGATTTGCAGACCGCCGTTGCGCGGGCTTATCGCCTGGCAAAACAGGTCGGGCTGGAAAACGGATACATGCGCGCGGACATCGGACAGCGCGCGTTGCGGGCTTATCGGGAAAAATAAGGAAACGGAGCGCAACGGTTATGGTATACAGAATTTATGTGGAAAAGAAAGCGGGGTTAGCGGGCGAAGCGGACGCTTTGCTTTCGGAAATCAACAACATCCTCTCCATTCGTTCTCTGACGGGATTGCGGCTTTTTAACCGCTACGACGTGGAAAACATCGACAAGGCGCTTTTCGATTATGCCGTGAAAAACGTTTTTTCCGAGCCGCAACTCGACGACGTTTTCGACGCGCTTCCCGCAGAGAACGCCTATGTCTTTGCGGTGGAATATCTGCCCGGGCAGTTCGACCAGCGCGCCGACTCCGCCGCGCAGTGCATTCAGATCATTTCTAAAAAAGAGCGTCCGCTCGTGCGCACCGCCAGGGTGTATATGCTTTACGGCAACCTGACCGTGGCGGAGATCATGGCGATCAAAAAGCACGTCATCAACCCCGTCGAGGCGCGGGAAGCCTCGCTCGACACCGTCGATACGCTGCAAATCGATTATGCCGTGCCCACGCAGGTCAAAACGCTGGACGGATTTTTGCAACTCGACAAAGCGGGCTTGGAAAATTTCGTCAAAGAGTACGCCCTCGCCATGGACGCGGACGACATCAAATTCTGTCAGGACTATTTCAGGACGGAAGACCGCGATCCGACCATCACCGAGATCCGCATGATCGACACCTATTGGTCGGATCATTGCCGCCATACCACCTTCCTCACGACCATCGACAGCGTGCGGTTTGAGGATGAACTGCTGCAAAAGGCGTATGAGGACTATCTCGCGGTGCGCGAGGAACTCGGCAGGACGCAAAAGCCGATCAACCTCATGGACCTTGCTACCGTGGGCGCCAGGTATTTGAAGAGCAAGGGGCTTCTGCCCAAACTCGACGAATCGGAAGAGATCAACGCCTGCACGGTCAAGATGCAGGTGGAGAGCGAAGGGAAGAAAGAGGATTGGCTC
>CALVZM010000090.1 GCA_944372515.1 uncultured Clostridia bacterium | reverse complement strand
CCGCAGGGATTGCAGGGCAATCATCTCACCCATGAGTTTGACATTATCGGGAGAGATAACCTCGGCGAACAATGCCCCTTCGTTGCGATACTTTCCGTTTGAGAACTTGGTTACCAACATTTCCATATGTAACACCTCTTGAATTGAATTTGCCTTTTTCGGGCAAGAGGCGAAACGGCATAGGACGGTGAAAGTCCCTGTCATGGGAATGAAGTTGGCAAAAGTCAACGGGAAAAGAAAAACCGTTGCGTACAGAGCGAACAAAATGCTTTACAGACAGCAAAAGAGCCGAGCAAGGAAAACTCTCCTTACTCGGCTCTTAAAGTGTTGTATATGGGCGTTTTCGGCGACGATTTTGCGGCCGTTGACTTTGGGGAGGAACTATGCCACAATCGCCTCCCGAAAAAGCAAATCGAAGAGATGATTGACGCAACGATACTCAGAGAATACTTTTATAGCGATGAATAAAAAGCGGTAGTATATAAACCTTTTTCGCACCACATTCCTCTGATAATACAAATACGATCGCGGTAAAATCATGCTTTTTATCTATTCGATTTAAGCACTCCATGGGTCACCACACCAGAATAATCCGAACTTCGGAGAAGATCCGAAGTTCGGATTATTTTCGTTCATGCAAAAATTCCCCGCAAGCAATGCGGGGAATCCGAATATGCATTTTTTCACGCAAAAAACCGTGCGCGCGGGCAGTCATGCCGATTCGTATATTTCGCTGCCGTATTCGTCGCCGTGCTCCTCGTCATAAGAGACGCGGTCGGAGGGCGGCAACTCGATGACCATGTTTTCAAACACCACGTTGTCCGTACAGCGCATGGCGCGGTCATATTCCTCTTCGTTGGTAACCACGAACGTCAACACGTTGCGGATGGCATAGCGCTTCTGATATTTGCCGTAACAGCGGATGTCGATGTTATAAAAATCGGGATCGGAAAACCAATTGAACCGCGTGAACCCGAAGAGCCAAACGATGAAATAACCGAGGCGGTCGCGGAAATGCTCGCGGGGCATTTCGCTCAGGTCCTTGGTGATGAGTTGTCCGCGAATGATTTCGGGCGCGATCCGACGCAGTTTGATGAGGTCGAAGGGATTGAACGTCTGGATGGCGAATTCGCCGTGATAGGCGCGGAGCAGTTTTACGACGTTTTCCACGAAATGTTTCGCGCCGAAACAGGCTTTGAGTTCGATGAGCAGCGGCGTCCTGCCGTTGACGAATTTAAGAAACTCCGAAAAGAGCGGGACGTGCACGCCCTTGAACCCCAGAAGATCGATGTCCTTGATCTCGTCATAAGTATACTGTCCGATCCTGCCTTCCAGCCCGAGGCAGCGCTTTGCATATTCGTCGTGAAAGACGATCAACTGTCCGTCCCGCGTAACGCGGACGTCCAATTCGACGGCATACCCGTTCCGGATGGCGTTTTCCGCGGAAAGCAGGGAATTTTCCGGAATGTCGGCGGTATGATACCCGCGGTGCGCGATGGGTATTTTTTTCAGAAAAGAATGATCCAGCCTTCTCATGATTCTCTGCTCTGCAATCTCCGTAACCGTCGATACGTTCGGCTTTTGTAAAAAAACCGTCTTCCGCTCTGCCCCCGAGGTATCTTCTCCGTCCGAAATAAAATATTCTCATTTTGTATTATACCGCACACACGGGCGCTTTGTCAATAGAATCCATTCACAAAACCCCGTGCAATCTTCTGTTTTTTTACAATTTTTGCATGCGGCGGACGCAAAGGCGCCCCGCCGCTCCCGTTCCTTGACAAAACGGGAGATGTATGTTATACTGTCGAAATGAAATTCAATGCGCCACAAAGGAACAAACTATGCAGCGGCTCCGTTTTTTGAGCGGCAACGCCATCAAAATCCTGGCTGCCGCCCTGATGGTCGTCGACCACGTCGGGTTCTTCCTCTTTCCCCACATCACCATACTCAGGATCATCGGCAGGGTCTCCTTTCCCCTCTTCGCCTTCATGCTGGCGGAGGGGTGCCGCTACACGCGCAACAAGACCGTGCATTTTACCCTGCTCTTCGGACTGGCGGTGCTCTGCCAGATCGTATATTTTTTCTTCGATCAAGGCAACCTGACGATGAGCGTGCTTATCACCTTTTCCCTCGCCGTGCTCATGATCTATGCCCTGCAATTCTGCAAGCGCTGCTTTTTCGACGCCGCCTGCACCGCCGCGGTCAAGGTGCTCTCCGCGCTGCTCTTTATCTGCACCGTCGCCGCCGTTTTTCTGCTCAATCAGATCTTCGTCATCGATTACGGATTCGTCGGCTGTCTGCTGCCGGTAACGGTCAGCCTTTTCGACTTTAAGGACATACCCGTGCCCGAGAAAATCAAAAAAACGGATCACCTGTACGTCAAACTTTTCTGCCTGGCGGCGGGCATGGCGTTCCTGCCCCTGACCACCGACCTCGGAACGCTCGAATATTACGCCTTCTTCGCGCTCATCCCCCTCTGCCTGTACAGCGGCAAACGGGGCAGGCTGCGCCTGAAATATTTCTTTTATATCTTCTATCCCCTGCATTTCGCTCTGTTACAGGGGCTGGCATGGATCTTGTGAAGCAACGGCAATAAGGAGTAAAAAAACATGGCAAAAGCAACGAGCAGATATGTCTGCGGCGCGTGCGGCTACGTCAGCCCGCGCTGGCTGGGAAAATGCCCCGCCTGTGAACAATTCAACACCTTTGCAGAAGAGCCCCTTCCCGTCCTTTCCGCGGCAAAAACCGCGCCGAAACCGCGCTTTTCTTCCTCCGTCGCCATTCCGCTTTCCGCCGTGGAACGGGAAAAACTCGTCCGCGTCAAAAGCGGCGTGCCGGAGTTCGACAACGTGCTCGGCGGCGGCATCGTCCCCGCTTCCCTCGTGCTCGTCGGCGGGGATCCGGGCGTCGGAAAAAGCACCCTGCTCACCGGGATCGCCGCCAATCTTTCCAAACAGTATAAGGTGCTCTACGTCTCCGCCGAAGAAAGTTGTGCGCAGGTGAAACTGCGCTGCGAACGGCTCGGCGTTACGGGCGACAACCTCTTCCTGCTCAACGAGACTTGCCTGGAAAACATCGCCGAAAACATCGGCGAGAGCAAATTCGTCGTCATCGATTCCATTCAGGCGGTGTACACCGAGGCGCTGAACTCCACGGCGGGCAGCGTGGGACAGGTGCGGGAGTGCGCCACGCGCCTCATGCGCCTTGCCAAGAGCCGCGGCATCACTTTTTTCATCATCGGGCACGTTACCAAAGAGGGCGCGCTGGCGGGACCCAAAGTGCTCGAACACGTCATGGACACCGTGCTTTACTTTGAAGGCGAAGGACAGGAAAACGCCAAAATATTGCGGGCGGTCAAAAACCGTTTCGGGTCGGTGCAGGAGGTCGGCGTGTTTGAAATGACCGAATCGGGCGTGCGGGGCATGTCCGATTATGCCGGGCTTTTCCTCTCCGATTCCCGCGGCGAAGCGGCGGGCAGCGCGGTTACCCCTTCCGAAACGGGCAACCGCTGCATGATGGTCGAACTGCAAAGCCTCGTCGCCAAAACGGCATACGGTCTGCCGCGGCGCATGTCCCTCGGCGTCGATTACAACAAACTCATCGTCCTGCTCGCCGTGCTCGAAAAACGGTGCGGCATCCCCTTCCTCAATGCAGACGTCTACTGCAACGCCATGGGCGGCATCCGTCTCAACGAACCCTCCGTCGATCTCGCCGTCTGCGCCGCGCTCGCAAGCGGCGCAACGGGAAAACCCGTCGACCGCTACACCGCCCTCTTCGGCGAAGTCGGGCTGACGGGCGAAGTGCGCGGCGTTTCTTTTGCCGAAAAGCGGGTCAACGAATGCGTCAAAATGGGCTTCCGCCGCGTGATCTTACCGAATAAAAACCTTTCCGCCTGCGAAAAATATCGCGGCGCCGTCGAATTGGTCGGCGTGTCCTATGTGGGACAAATGCTCAAACATCTCGATCTGAAATGAATTTTTAACGGCACCCATGCCCGCATCTAACGGCAAAAACACTTTTCGCTTCCCCGCCTTGGAAAGCGCGGACGCGCCCCTTTTTTAGCGCGCAATGCGGCGCAAAAAATCGTTTTTGCAAAAAAATACCCGAAAAAATCCTTGACTTTTCAAAGCGGGCATTTTATAATTATCGAGAAGAAAGGGAGTAGTCCTCTACGGTGAAAGCAACAGCACCCGATCAAAAAATCGGTGTTTTCATCGGTTCCGCCGACAAAACGGAATGACAAGACTTTCGGTCGCCGACCGGGAGTCTTTTTATTTTTTACACCGGGAAAAAATCCAAAATAAGGAGTTTGAACTGTCATGCAACCCAACCGTTCTCGCGAAGAAGTATTGCAGGAATTGCAGACCGACCCCGCAAGCGGGCTGTGCGAAGAGGAAGTCCTCGCCCGCCGCGCGCGTTTCGGGGAAAACAAAATGGCGGAAAAGAAGAAAAAATCCCTTCTCTTGCGCTTTGTCGAGCAATTCAAGGACGTCATGATCGTCATCCTGCTCATCGCCGCCGTCGTTTCCTTCGTCGTGGCTTGCGTGGAAGGCGATCCGATGGAATTCATCGAGCCCGCGCTCATCGTCTTCATCGTCGTACTCAACGCCATCATGGGCATGTTGCAGGAAAGCAAAGCCGAAAAGGCGCTGGACGCGCTGAAAAACATGTCCGCGCCGCATGCGCGTGTGCTGCGCGAAGGCAAGGAAAAGATCGTGCAGTCCCGCGAACTCGTCCCCGGGGACATCATTTACCTGGAAGCGGGAGATTTCGTTCCCGCGGATGCGCGGCTGCTTTCGAGCGTCGCGCTGAAAAGCGAAGAATCGGCGCTGACGGGCGAATCCGTGCCCACCGAGAAAAACGCCGAATCGGACGTTCCCGAAAACGCCCCCGTCGGCGACAGGGAAAACATGGTCTTTTCGGGCTGTCCCATCACCGGCGGCACCGCCAGAGCCGTCGTAACCGCCACGGGCATGCAGACCGAAACGGGCAAGATCGCAAAACTGCTGAGCGGCGAACAGGAGACGCGCACGCCGTTGCAACAGAAACTGTTTGACCTGGGAAAAATCCTCGGCATCGTCATGCTGGCTGCCTGTGCCGTCATCTTCATCATCGGCATCATCACCAAACAGGATCCCCTGGAAATGTTCATGACCGCCGTATCCCTCGCCGTCGCCGCCATTCCCGAAGGGCTGCCCGCCATCGTTACCATCGTCCTGTCCCTGGGCGTTACGCGCATGGTCAAAAAAAACGCCGTCATCCGCCGCCTGCCCGCCGTCGAGACCCTCGGCAGCGCGTCGGTGATCTGTTCGGATAAGACGGGAACGCTGACGCAGAACCGCATGACCCTCGTCAAACTGTATGCCGACGGCGGAGAGATCGTTGACTGCCACGGCATCTATGAAGAGCGGGAACAAAAACTGCTTGAATGCGCCGCGCTCTGCTGCGACGGCTCGGTGCGGTTTGAAGGGGACAAGGACATCCGCATCGGCGACCCGACCGAAACCGCCATCCTGCTGGAAGCGCACCGGGCGGGACTGCCGCAGGAACGATTGCAACGGCAGTACCCGCGGCTTGCCGAACTCCCCTTCGATTCCGACCGCAAACTCATGACGAGCGTCAACCGCATGGACGGGAAGATCGTCGTCATCGTCAAGGGCGCTTTCGACATGCTCGCCCCCCGCTGCACGGCGGGAGATACGGAAAAGGCGGAAGAGATCACCGCACGGATGAGCGCGGAAGCCCTGCGCGTGCTGGCGGTGGCATATAAGATCATCGACTGCCTGCCCGCAGACGCCGACAGCCGGACGCTGGAAAACGACCTCACATTCCTCGGGCTGGTGGGCATGATCGATCCCCCGCGCCCCGAAGCCAAAGAAGCCGTGGCTATCTGCCGCCGCGCGGGGATCCGTCCCGTCATGATCACGGGGGATCACATCGTTACCGCTTCCGCCATTGCGCGGGAACTCGGCATTTTGCAAGAGGGCGACCGCGCCATCACGGGTGCCCGGCTCGACGAAATGAGCGAGGAAGAACTCGACAAAAACGTGCGGGATATCTCCGTCTATGCCCGCGTTTCTCCCGAAAATAAGATACGCATCGTCAAAGCCTGGCAGAAAAAGGGCGAAGTGGTCGCCATGACGGGCGACGGCGTGAACGACGCACCCGCGCTCAAAGCCGCCGACATCGGCTGCGCCATGGGCATCACGGGCACCGACGTCGCCAAGGAAGCCGCCGACATGACGCTGACCGACGACAATTTCGCCACCATCGTGCATGCCGTCAAAGAGGGCAGGAGCATCTATGCCAATATCAAAAAAGTCGTCGGGTTCCTGCTCGGCACGAACATCAGCGAGATCATCTCCGTCTTTCTCTGCATGGTGCTCTGGCAGATCTCCCCTTTCAACTCCATCCAACTTTTGTGGATCAACCTCATCACCGATTCCCTGCCTGCCGTCGCGCTCGGCATGGAAAAGACGGAAGAAAGCATCATGAACAGAAAGCCGAAACCGCGCAACGACGGACTCTTTTCGGGCGGATACGGCATCCGCATCATCCTGCAAGGCTGTATGTTCGCCGCCATGACCATCGGCGGGTTCCTGCTCGGACAGTCCCTGACGGGAAGCGCGGAGGGCGGAAGGACGCTCGCCTTCTTCATCCTGGCGTTCGGAAAAACGCTGCACGCCTATAACATGCGCTCCGACCGTTCGCTCTTTGCCTCGGGATTTTTCGGAAACAGAATGCTCAACCTCGTTGCGCTCGCCTCGACTGCACTCATCGCCTTCCTCCTGTTCGTGCCAGGCGTGGTAACCGTGTTCGGCATGACCTATCTTCCTTGGCAGGGCTATCTCATCGGGCTCGGCTTCTGTCTGATCCCCTTTGCCGTCATGGAGATCTCCAAAGCCGTCAGGGCTTTCTGCCGCAAGCGGGAAAAACATTAAAAACCGACGCGGTCTTCACGGCAGCGGGAGATATAACGGCACTTGTATCGTTATAAAAACGCGCCTGAACCCATCAAGGGCGGACCGCGCGACTGTCTTTTTATACAAACGAAAAGGAGCGATCTGCAAAACCGCTCCTTTTTTCATTGTCCTTTTTCTCAGGCTTCCTCTTCAAAGATCACAGCGCCGTCGAAAAATCCCAACTCCTGCATGGAGACCAGCGCCGGCGTGGTCAACGCGCCGAAGAAGAACTCCGTCTGTCCCTGCGTGCAGGAGAGAAAACTCGTGGATTGATAGCCGCCCGCTTTCACGTCATACATCCAAAACAGCACTTCCACGGGCGTTCTGTGCGGCAGGACGACGATGGCGTTTTCATCGAAATAAGCCTGCAATTCCGCATCGGAGGGATGGGACGGATGCCCCTTAAAGAAGAGATAGACGCTGATCTCGCCGATGGCATATTCCCCGCCGTCGGCGGTAACGGTCGTCGCATCCGCCGCCACGGCGTATTCCTTCCCTTTGAAGCGCACCTTCGTCGGATCTTCCGATGAGCGGGTCGGCGTATAATAGGCGATGGTCTGATCGATGAACGTTTGGTTGTGTTCCAGCCCGTTGTAACTTGTCCCCAAAATCAGCACGACCGGCTTGTCCCTTCCGGACAACTGCGAATCAAAATATTCCACGGCGTCTTCCAACGTTTCCAGCGTATCGCTGTCCACCAGGGCGTTGGCAAGGACCACCTTCTGATAGTCCGCGCGGGTCTGCCGGTCGAAGGAGTCATACATGGCTTTCGGGTCCTTTTTCACGATGTTCATGCCGTATCTCTGCGTTTCCATCGTTTCGGAAATCGCACCGCTCAGGTAATCGGGGTGCTGCATCCAATAAGACACGTTGCTGAACGTGGAAACGTAAAAGGCATATTCCTGCATTTCCATCGCCTGCCCGTTTTTCTCTTCAAAATAGCAATACGACGCATCGTCGCGATGTTCTATATACGCCTGCATGACGGTATTCCACCCCTCCGCCTGCGAAACGTACTGTTCTTCGGTGATCTCCTGATATAAACTGTACGTCCCGGTGCCGTCGGAGAGCAGCGTTACCTGCAAATCTTCAAAGTCAACGCCTGCGGCAACGAAGATGTCCAAAATAAAGCGCACGCGCAGATCGTCGCAGAAAAGGCGGAATTTGGCGCCCGGGTCGGAATCTTTCAACTCCCGCACTTTGTCCCTGATCTCCCGATAATCGATCCCGCTCTCGTCGTTGTTTTCGGACTGCGTTGAAAAATAATGAATGTATTCCGCGGAATATTGATAACTGATCGTATTCCCGCGCAAAAACCACATGTAGGTGTTCGGGTTCTTGACGGCGTATGCGTTCAGCGTGGCATACAGCGTCGGCATGGTGCCCAACGTGAGATAAAAATCGTAAGTGGTGCTATCATACTGCTCCTGCCGTCCCGCCTCGTCTTTGAGTTTTCCGTTTTCGACGGCAAGCAGGATCGTGCCGACCGCCAGCGCCGCCGCCAGGACCCAGCCCAGCACCGACGCCGCCGCGACAAAAATTTTCTTTGTGTTTTGCGACATAAACTATACTCCTCCCTTCGGACCTTGATCCGAAAAAATTTATTTCCTATGATTTATTTTCTGTGATTTATTCCCTAATGATTTATTCCCTAATAATTTATTTCCTGATGATTTATTTCCTGTGATATATCTCTAACAGATGTTTCAGATATGCCGCCGTGTCCTCCCCCGGCAGAAAGCGGAGACGGAACTGCCAATTGATCTCGTTGGTGGACGGCGTGTTCATGCGCGCGGAATTGTCCAGATAAAGAAGGTCCTGAACGGGCACGACCGACAGGCAGGCGTCGCATTCAAAGAGCAGGTGCAGCAGTGCATCGGCGACCTGTCTGTATCCGCGCAGGGAATGTTTCAGCCCGCGGTCTCCAAGCGCGGCACGGATGTTCCTGCGCACAAAGCGCAAAAAGGAAGGATTCTGCCGCTTCATGTAGCCCACCGCCGTGTCGTTGTCGTGCGTGCCCGTATAACAGACGCTGTTGTGTCCGATGTTCTTGGGCAGATAATCGTTCTCGCCGCCCTCGAAGGCGAAGAGCAGGATCTTCATGCCGGGGAAAGCCGTGTCGCGGAGCAATTTGCGCACGCCGTCATCCATGACGCCGAGATCCTCGGCGATGATGTCGAGTTTGCCGAGCCGACGCGCCGCCGCACGGAAGAGGGCGTTCTTCGGACCGTCGCACCAACGCCCGATCACGGCGTTCTTATTCCCCGCCGGAACGGCGTAATACCTGTCCAGCCCGCGGAAATGATCGATGCGAACGACGTCAAAGGATGCAAAAGCCGCCCGCAGCCGCCCGATCCACCAGGCATAGCCGCTCTTTTTATGTTTTTCCCAATCGTACAGCGGATTGCCCCAAAGTTGCCCTTCCGCCGAAAAATAATCGGGCGGACAGCCCGCCACTTCGATCATCGCGCGGTCTTTGTCCAACTTGAAAAGTTCGGGCATGCTCCACACGTCTGCACTGTCATACGCCACATAGAGCGGAATGTCCCCGATGAGAAAAACGCCGCGTTCGTTGGCATAGCGCCTGAGCGCGTGCCATTCCTCGAAAAATTCAAATTGCAGCCACTGCCAGAAGAGATATTCCTCTTCATTGGCGGCGATATACGCCTCCACCGCCTTGCGGTCGTTGAATTTGAATTCCCTGTCCCAGGCGGCAAAGCCGCGCCCGCCGAACTTCTTTTTGATCGCCATAAATTCGGCATAGGCGCGAAACTCCCCCTTTTCAACGAACGAACGGAACTTTTCGTTCCCCTTGTCAAAGCGGGAAAACGCCTTGCGCAGCACGGGATAGCGCTTTTGATATAACTTTGCGTAATTGACCGATTTTGCGGGCATGGTTGCCCGCTTTAATTCGTTTTCCGTCAAAAGTCCGTCGGCGTGCAGTTTTTCCGGATCGATGAAATAGGGGTTGCCCGAATTACTGAAAACCGACTGATAAGGCGAGTCGCCGAACCCCGTCTGCACGAGGGGCAGGACCTGCCAATATTTCACGCCCGCCGTTTGCAGAAAATCCACAAAGGCGTATGCTTCTTTGCCGAGCGTGCCGATGCCGTATTTCCCCGGCAGAGAGGAAATGTGCATGAGCACCCCCGCCGCACGCGCACCGGGCGCGTTGACGGGCTTCAATTTTCCTTTTGTCCCTTTCATCCCCTGCTCCCTTCTTTTTCCCGCGTAAAAAACATTTTCCGTGCCCGGAAAAAAACCGACTTCATTATGTGATACGCGCGGCGACACCGCGCCGCGCGTTGAAAAGATTTCTTACAAAAAACCGTTTTCTTTATTGTTTCGCCCGCAGCAGTTTTTCGATGCGTCCGCATGCCTCGCGCGTCGTTTCTTCGCTGCCGAACGCCGTCAGGCGGAAGAAGCCTTCGCCGTTTTTGCCGAACCCGCTGCCGGGCGTGCCGACCACCTGCACCTCGTTCAGCAGAAGGTCGAAGAAGTCCCAACTCTTCATGCCGTTCGGGCATTGCAGCCAGATATAGGGGGAGTTTTTGCCGCCCGTATAGAAGATGCCGAGTTTATCCATCGTCCCCGCGATGATGGCGGCGTTCTTGCGGTATACATCGAGATTGGCGCGGATCTGCGCTTCCCCTTCTTCCGTGAATACCGCCGCCGCGCCGCGCTGCACGATATAGGAAACGCCGTTGAATTTGGTCGTCTGCCGACGGAGCCAAAGTTTATTGCAACTCATGCCGCCAAAGACGAGGGCCTGCGGCACGACGGTGTAACCGCAGCGGGTGCCCGTGAAACCCGCCGTCTTGGAAAAAGAGCAAAGTTCGATGGCGCAGTCCTTGGCGCCTTCGACTTCGTAAATGCTGCGCGCCACGCCTTCACAGGCGAAAGATTCATATGCCGCGTCATACAGGATGACGGCGCCGCGGCGACGGGCATAGTCCACCCATTCTCTCAGTTGCGCCGCCGTATATGCCGCGCCCGTGGGATTGTTGGGGGAACAAAGATAGATGATGTCCGCCGCAACGCTTTCATCCGGCATGGGCAAAAAGCCGTTTTCCGCCGTCGCGTTCATGTAGACGATCTTCCTGCCCGCCATGACGTTGGTGTCCACATAGACGGGATAGACGGGATCGGGCACGAGCACCGTGTTGGCGGTGTCGAAAATGTCAAGAATGTTGCCGCAGTCGGATTTGGCACCGTCCGAGACGAAGATCTCGCTCAGATCGAGGGAAATGCCGCGGCGGGCATAATACCCGCGGATGCTCTCCCGCAGGAAATCGTATCCCTGCTCGGGACCGTAGCCGCGGAAAGATTCCTTCTTCGACATTTCGTCCACGGCTTTGTGCATGGCTTCGATAACCGCGGGCGCGAGCGGGAGCGTAACGTCCCCGATGCCCAGGCGCAGGATCTTCTTGTCGGGATGCGCCGCCTGATATGCCGCCACCTTGTGCGCAATGTTGGAAAAGAGATAACTCTCTGCAAGATTTTTATAATTTTCGTTCAGTTTCATTGTTTTGATTCCTCGTCGGTTTTTTGTCTGCCGCATTGAGCAAAAACAGAAGGGGCATGCCGCGATATAACGGCATTTTTCTCCCCTTTTTATTTTGCCGCCCGCTGCGACCTTCTGAGTGCGGCGGCAATGAATTCGCGGAAAATGGGATGGGCGTTGTCGGGACGGGATTTGAATTCGGGATGGAACTGCACGCCGATGAAGAAGTCGTTGGCAGGCACTTCCACCGCCTCGCAAAGCGAACCGTCGGGCGAAGTGCCCGCAATGACCATGCCCGCCTTTTCCAGCACTTCGCGATATTCGTTGTTGAATTCAAAGCGGTGTCTGTGCCGCTCGGAGATCGTGTCGGTCTGATAGGCGCGCTTCATGATCTTGCCGATGACCTTGCAGGGATACGCCCCGAGCCGCATCGTTCCGCCCATCTTGACGCCGTATTGGTCGGGCATCAGGTCGATGACTTTGTGCGCGCTCATGATGTCGAACTCCGAAGAATTGGCGTCCGCATACCCGAGCACGTCCCGCGCGTATTCGATGACGGCGATCTGCATGCCGAGACAAATGCCGAAATAGGGAATGTTGTTTTTCCGCGCATAGCGGCAGGCAAGAACCATGCCCTCGATGCCGCGGCCGCCGAATCCGCCCGGCATGATGATGCCGTCCATGCCGCGCAGCGCCTCTTCCACGTTGTCGGCGTTGAGTTTTTCGGTATCTACCCAGGAAATATCCACTTTTGCGCCGTTTTCATACCCCGCGTGCGCCAGCGCTTCCGCGACGGAAAGATAGG
>CALVZM010000089.1 GCA_944372515.1 uncultured Clostridia bacterium | reverse complement strand
GGTCAAGCGCCCGCCCGACGGCGGCGTAGTCAAACTTGCCGTCTTCCGTCAACGGAAGGACGTCGAACGCAATGCCGAAATCCTTCAAAGACCCGTTCCCTTCGCCGAAAATGACCCCCTGCAAGGTGTCATAAGGCTGTCCCGACACGCACAGGACGGCATCTTTCGGGCGCAGTATGCCGAACAGTGCCACGGTCAGGGCGTGCGTTCCCGAAAGAAGCGCGGGAGAAACCACCCCCGCTTCGGCGCCGAATGCGTCCGCATAGACCTTTCCGAGCGTTTCCATGCCCACATCGCCGTAACCGTACCCCGTGGACGGAGCAAAGTGCATCGCCGCCACGCGGTTTTTCAAAAAGGCGTCCAGCACTTTTTTCTGATTGTAAAAAGATATTTCATCGAGACGGCGGAACGCGGGCGCAAGCGCCCGTTCGCTCTCCTCTATCAAATTTTCGATCTCCGTATTCATGGCAAAAAGTCCTTTTCGATCCATTGCAAAGCGGGAAATTTACGGAAAAACGTCAATTGCCGCTTGGCATAATTGCGCGTATTTTGTTTGATCTTCTCCTTCATTTCCCCTTCACTCTCGCCCGCGTGAAGTCCTTGCAGTATCTCTTTATACCCGATCGCCTGCATGCAGCGGCAACGCTCGTCCACCCCGCGGGAACGCAACCCTTCGACCTCTCCGACGAGCCCGCCCGCAAACATCTCTTCCACGCGGCGGTCGATGCGCGCGTACAACTCCTCCCGCGGATAATCGACGGCATACGCCGTATAGGGAAAGCGCGGCTCGAAGGTATCGTGCTGCTCGGATTTTTTCCTGCCCGTCAGTTCATAGATCTCCAACGCGCGCACCACCCGCCTCACGTCGTTCTCGTGCAGCCGCGCCGCGCTCTCCGCGTCGCAGGCTTCCAAAAGGGAATGCAGATAGGTCTTGCCCTTTTCTTCGGCTATGCGCAGATATTTTTTCCGTATCCCCGCATCCGCCGCCGCACCGCCGAGACGGCGGGAAAAAAGGAGCGCCTGCATATAAAAGCCCGTGCCGCCGCAGACGATCGCCGTCTTTTTACGGGCGAGAACGTCTTTGAGGACGGGCAGCGCCATGCGCTCGTAATCGCTCACGGAAAAATCGCACGTCGGCTCCGCCACGTCGATCATGTGATGCACGATCCCCCGCCGCTCCGCGGCAGTCGGCTTCGCCGTGCCGATATTCAGCCCGCGATAGACCAGAAAGGCATCCGCCGAAATGACTTCGCCGTCATATTTCTCCGCCAGCGCGACAGCCAGCGCCGTCTTTCCGCTTGCGGTCGCACCGCCCACGACAATGACCCGCCCGCTCATACGATCCTCTTAAAGAGTTTTTCGATCTCGTATCTGGTCATCCGCACCACGACGGGGCGGCCGTGCGGACATTTCATGCCGGCATCGCCGTCCATCTCCCGAAGCAGCGCCACCACCTCGTCCTCGCTCAGCCGCATGCCGCCCTTGACGGCGGCTTTGCACGCCGCCATTGCCAGCCGGTCGCGCAGGAGTTCTTTGAGTTTTATGCCGCGCAGCCCGGATATATCCCGCAATACCCCGTCAAAAAATTCATCCGGCGCGATCGATTGCAGATCGGTCGGCACCGCCGAAACGGAAAAAACACATTCCTCTTTCTCTTCGACGGAAAAGCCGATCTCCCGCAAAACGGGCAGACAGTTCTCCAAAAACACCCCTTCGACGGGCGTTACTTTGCGCCGATAAGGCACCAGCATGGGCTGCTGCATGATCTCTCTTTTTTCGATTTTCTCCTGCAACCGATCGAAAATGAGACGTTCGTGCGCCGCATGCTGGTCGATGAGATAAACATTGTCCCCCCATTCGTAAATGAGGAACGTGTTGAACAGATTGCCCTTATATTCGCAATGCGCGACGTCTATCTTCATCTGCGCGGCACGCTCGCGGCGGAGGGCTTCTTCCGCGGCGAGCAGTTTTTTGTTCTCGGCGAACACGTCCGCCCCGCCCGCCTGCGGCGCGTTGACTTCCAGCGTGTTCGGCTCAAAAAACAGATCGTTATACAGTTCCTTTCCGTTCGTCTCCTTTTGCGGCGCGCCCGTCCGCACGGCTTTGTCCGCCGTCCCGCCGCGCACTTCTTCAAAGGGAAGTTCTTCCTGCGTTTCTTCCGCGGCAACCGACTGCCGCGTGCGGAACGCCGCCTTCGCCTCTTCCATTTCCCGCTTCGCCTGTTCGTAGGTATAGCCGAGCGCGGGATCGGACGGCGCGAGCGGCTCCCGGGAATCCTCTTCCGCCCTGCTCGTCTCCTGCCCCGCGGCGGGCGCGGAGGCGTCGGACGCAACGTATGCAAGCGCCTTGGATTTGCCGTCCAGAACGGCGGAAACAACGCCGTACAGAGCGCCGTAGACCACCTGATTGTCGGCAAAACGCACATCCGCCTTGTTGGGATGCACGTTGACGTCCACCAATTCGGGCGGCATATCGACATACAGGACGTAGAACGGATATTGCCGCTTCATGGCATAACTTGCATAGGCGTTGGTCAATGCGGCGGAAACGGTGGCATTGACGATGAACCGCCCGTTCAGAAAGACGCTCTGATAACTGCGGTTGGGTTTGAAATAATTCTGATTGCTGATGTACCCGCGGATGCGGATGCCGTTTTTTTCGGCGTCCAGACGGTATACGTTGTCCAGGACGGACGCCCCGTAGACCGACACGAGCGCTTCCTCTTCCCCGCCGCCGAAGGACTGCGCCAACTGCCGTCCGTCGGCAAAATAGCGGAAACAGACGGCGGGATGGGAGAGAATAAAGCGGTTGACAAACGTGGTGATGTCCGTTTCTTCCGCCTTATCCGATTTGAGAAATTTCAGCCGCACGGGCGTGTTGCAGAAGAGATCTTCCACTTCGACGAGCGTGCCCTTCTCTCCCGCTGCGCGCATCGGTTCGCCGATCTCGCCGCCGTTGCATTCGATCCGATAGCATTCCCCGTCTGCACATTTGGATGTATAGCGCATATGCGACACCGCCGAAATGGAAGCGACCGCCTCCCCGCGGAACCCGAGCGTGCAGATGTTTTCCAAATCCTGCGCCGCAGATATCTTGCTCGTCGCGTGCGGCAGAAAGACGCTTTTCAGATCGGCGTATTCGATCCCCCCGCCGTTGTCGAGAACGGATATATAACTTTTGCCGCCCTTTTCGATGCGGATCTCCACCTCGCTCGCCCCCGCGTCGAGGGCGTTTTCCACCAACTCCTTGACCACGGAATAGGGTCTGTCCACCACTTCCCCCGCCGCGATGCGGTTGTATACGTTCGGACTCAAAATGTTGATCTTTGCCATGATTTACTCCTTCTTCCCCTCTTCGCTCGCCAACTCCGACCGCAGTTCGGACAGCAGCAGCAATGCCTGCACGGGCGAAAGCGTGTCAACGTCCGTCTGCAAGATCTTGCGTTCGACGGACGAAAATTCCCGCACGCTCTCCCCCTCTTTTTCTGCTTCTTCTTCGGCAAGGTCGATCTCCGGGCGGTTGACGTCGTTCTTTTCGAGTTTTTTCAGTATCTGCCGCGCACGGGCGGTAACCTCCTGAGGCACGCCCGCATGCGCCGCCACTTCCACGCCGAAACCCTTGTTGGCGCCGCCGCGCTGTATCTTGCGCAGAAATACGATGCTTCCGCCCAATTCCCGCACGGTTACCTTATAATTCTTCACCCCTTCCAACTTGCCTTCCAATTCGGTCAGTTCATGGTAATGCGTGGCAAAGAGGGTCTTGGCGCGAGTATTTTTGGTAAGAAACTCCACCACCGCCCAGGCGATGGAGAGCCCGTCATAGGTGCTCGTTCCGCGCCCCACTTCGTCGAGGATGAGCAGGCTGTCGCGGGTGGCGTGCAGAAGGATGGCGGCGACTTCCGTCATTTCGACCATGAACGTGGACTGATCGAAAATGAGATTGTCGCTTGCGCCCACGCGGGTAAATATCCTGTCGATGAGCGGTATCGCCGCGCTTCTGGCGGGAACGAAACAGCCCATATGCGCCATCAGCACGATGAGCGCGGTCTGCCGCATATACGTCGATTTGCCCGCCATGTTGGGACCCGTGATGATCATCGTGCGGTTGTCCCCGCCGTCCATCACGGTGTCGTTGGGAACAAACCGTTCCCGCGAGATCGCCTCCACGACGGGGTGCCGTCCGTCGGCGATTTTCAGTTCTCCGCCCCGCCCGGATATCTGCGGACGGCAATATTTGTTCTCCTTTGCCACGGTCGCAAAAGAAACGAGGCAATCGAGCATGGCAACAGCGCGGGCGATGGTCTTGAATTTTTCGATGTTCCTGCCCAGGATGTCCCGGATCTCCGCATACAGTTGCGCTTCCAGACGGAGCGACGTCTCTTCCGCGCCCAGGATGCGGCTCTCCAATTCTTTGAGTTCCTCGGTTACGAAACGCTCGGCGGTCGCCAGCGTCTGACGGCGGATATAGCGTTCGGGCACGCGGTCTTTGAAGGCGTTCGGCACTTCGATGTAATAGCCGAAGACGCGGTTGAACCCGATTTTCAGTTTGGCAATGCCCGTGGCGGAGCGCTCCCCTTCCTCCATCCGGATTTTCAGCGCGTTGGAGTTTTCTTTGAGCGTCCGCACTTCGTCGAGTTCGGCACTGTATCCGGCGCGGATATAGCCGCCGTCCTTCATGACGGACGAAGCGTCCGGATCGATGGCGCGGTCGAGCAGGTCATATATTTCCTTCATATCCAAAAGCCCGCCGTCGATGTCCCGTATCGCACGGGAAACAAAGCCGGAGAGTTGAAACTTCAACGAAGGAACGGCGCGCAGGGAATGGGCGAGTGCCAAACAGTCGCGGGGCGTGAGATTGCCGTTGGAAATTTTTCCCGCCAGCCGCTCGATGTCCCGTATCTCTTTGAGCCCGTCGGCGACGGCGTAGCGCACGACCGTGCCGTTGACGAGTTCTTCCACGCCGTCCAGACGATAATCGATCGCCTCTTTTTCATTGAGCGGCGAGAGAATCATTTCATTCATCAGCCGCGCGCCCATGCCCGTTGCCGTGCGGTCCAGAAGCCACAAAAGCGACCCGTATTTCTTGTTTTCGGCGTTGCTTTTCACAAGTTCGAGATTCCTGACGGCGACGGGATCGAGCGTCATAAACCGTTCGGTGTGAAGCATCTTGACGGCGGTGATGTTTTTCAGCGCGTGCTTCTGCGTTTCCCGCAGATATTCCACCAGCGCCCCCGCCGCACCGAGCGCGGCGGATCGCCCGAGAATGCCGTAAGCGGCGAGAGACTGCACGCCGAATTGCTCGCAAAGCACCTTTTCGGCGTGCTTTTCATTGAACGCCCAGGCAAAATAGGACGAAAAAGGCGGCAGCATCTTATGCTTGACTTCCTTCCATTCCCTGCCCGAAAGGAGCATATCGTCATCCGAAATGATCTCCGACACGGCAAGTTTCACGAGTTGATCGGCGGTGCGCTGCATGGAATCCGCGCCCGAAAACTCCGCCGCTTGGAATTCACCCGTGGTGATGTCCGCCCACGCCGCGCCGCACACGTCCCCGTGGCGGCAGACGGAAGCGATGAAGTTATTCTTTTTCTCGTCGAGCATGCTGTCCTCGGTGAGCGTGCCCGCCGAAATGATGCGGATGACGTCCCGTTCGACCAGATCGGAAGATTTATTCTTCTGCGTGGGATCGGAGAGTTGTTCGCATATGGCGATCTTTTCGCCCAAAGCGACCAATTTCGCAATGTAGCCGTCGGCGGCATGATAGGGAATGCCGCACATGGGCGCGCGCTCCGATAGTCCGCAGTCCCTGCCTGTCAGCGTCAGGTCGAGCAGACGCGATACCTTGACCGCGTCGTCGAAAAACATTTCGTAAAAATCTCCCAGACGGTAAAAGACGACGCAATCCTTGTGCGCCTCTTTGACCCGAAAATAATGCTGCATCATCTGTGAAAGTGCCATACTTTTTCCACCCGTTCAACAAAATTTTGCGGCGGACGCATGCCGCCCGCCTTTTTTGCGCCCTTGCCCGCCGCGCGGACATTCACCGCGAACGCACCGCGTGCCCGAACAGGGAAACGCCGTTCGCGCTCTCTATCTGCAAAGTTACAAATTTCCCGACCTCGTTCTCCTCGGAACGGAAATATCCCATTCTCCCGTATTCGTCCCTGCCGAAATACAACCCGCGCTTGGGATCGTAATCCTCGCAGAGGATCTCCGCCTCTTTTCCGACGTATGCCGCACTCTTTTCCCGCGTGAGCGCGTTGACCGCCTCGATCAGACGCATGATGCGCCTCTTTTGCACTTCTTCCTCGACGCGGTCGGGCATTTCGGCGGCTTTGGTGCCCGTGCGCGGAGAATAAATGAAGGTAAACGCCGAGGCAAAACCCACTTTTTCAACCAACGCCAAAGTGGCTTCAAAATCCTCTTCCGCCTCCCCCGGGAACCCCACGATGATGTCCGAGGTCAGTTCGGCATCCGGCACCACCCCTTTCAGCATGGCGACCTTGGCGAGATATTCCCCCGCCGTATACCGACGGTTCATGGCTTGCAGGATGCGGTCGCTCCCGCTCTGTACGGGCAGATGCACGAGGCGGCAGATCTTTCTGTTGCGCGCGATGACGTCGACGAGTTCTTTGGTGAAATCCTTGGGGTGGGACGTCATGAAACGCACCCGGAAATCCCCTTCTATGTTTGCCACCCGTTCCAGAAGTTCGGGAAAACGCATCTCCGTCGTGCCGTCGCTCCCGTAAGAATTGACGTTCTGCCCGAGCAGCGTGATCTCGCGGTAGCCCTCTTGCACCAGGGCGCGGCATTCCTCCAAAATGTGTTCGGGCTTTCTCGACCGTTCCCGCCCGCGCACATAGGGCACGATGCAGTAACTGCAAAAATTATTGCAGCCGTACATGATGTTGACCCAGGCATTGGGATAACTGTTGCGCAGCGGCGGGTCATATTCGATCGCGCCGGGCGCTTCGTCCCGCAGGGAAACGATCTTTTTTTTGCTGCGGATGCGTTCGTCGATCAAATCGCCGAGCGCTTCCAGATTGAGATTGCCGAACACGATGTCCACAAAGGGAAAGCGCTTGCGGATGAGTTCCGCCTTTCCCTTTTCCTGCGTCATACAGCCGCCGACGGCGATGATGAGCCCGGGACGGCTGCGTTTGAGTTTTTTCAGTTCGCCGATGTTTCCGAATGCATGATTCTCGGCGTTTTCACGGATGCAGCAGGTATTGAAAAGAATGACGTCCGCCTCTTCTTTGTTTTGCGTTTCGACGTACCCTTTGCGCGAAAGTATGCCCGCCATCTTCTCCGATTCGTGCAGGTTCATCTGGCAGCCGTATGTTACAATGTGATATTTTCCTCTGTTTTCTTCGTTCATGCTGCTTCGGCCGCCGTCCCTCTTCGGAACAGTCCAAGGTGGGATTTTAACCAATATTTTAGCATTTTTTTGCGTATTTAGCAACCGTTTAATAATAAAATTATTAAAAAAAGAAGATACTGTCCTCATGAAAACGATCAAAAAGATATTGCTGTTCCTGCCGCTCGCGCTGCTGACGGGCGCATTGGGCTGCGCCGTCTGGTACCTCATCGCCACGGCGCACGTCTCCCTCGACGCATCCGCGCTGCAACCCGTGCAAAACTGCGTCTTTGTCTATGACCGCGACAACGCGCTCATCGCCGAATGCTCGCCGTCGGGGGAAGATCGGACGGCGTTTTGTTCCCTGCCCCGCGACACCGTCAACGCCTTCATCGCCGCCGAAGACAAGCATTTCTTCACGCACGGAGGGCTGGACTATAAGCGCATGGCAAAAGCGCTGTGGCGCAACATCACCTCTCTGTCCTTTCGGGAAGGCGCGTCCACCATCTCCCAGCAACTCGTGAAAAATACGCAACTTTCACCCGAAAAGACCATCGGCAGAAAACTCCGCGAGATCAAACTCACCCGACAACTCGAAAAGAGATATTCCAAAGAAGAGATCCTCGAAATGTATCTCAACACCATCTATTTCGGGCACAATTGTTACGGCATCGGCAGCGCCGCGGGGTTTTATTTCGACTGCCGCCCCGAAGACCTCTCCCTTGCGCAGTCGGCGACCCTGGCGGGCATGGTCCGCTCGCCCAACAACTACTCCCCCTTCAAACAGCCCGAAAAATGCCGCGCGCGGCGCGATCGG
>CALVZM010000088.1 GCA_944372515.1 uncultured Clostridia bacterium | reverse complement strand
ACTGCGAATGGGCACCCAACGAAAAAGTGGCGATGGAAGTCGCTTTCGGCGCGAGCATGGGCGGCAAACGGAGTTTCTGTGCCATGAAACACGTCGGGCTCAACGTCGCCGCCGACCCCCTGTTCACCATTTCCTATACGGGCGTGAACGCGGGCATGGTCATATGCGTTGCCGACGACGCGGGCATGCACTCCTCGCAGAACGAACAGGATTCCCGCCACTACGCCATTGCGGCAAAAGTGCCCATGCTGGAACCTTCGGACAGCAAGGAAGCCCTCGAATTTACCGTCCTCGCCTTTGAACTCTCCGAAAAGTTCGACACTCCCGTCATTGTCAAAATGTGCACGCGCGTGTCCCATTCTCAGAGCGTTGTGGAGACGCACGAACGCATCACGCCGCCCGAAAGACCGTACATAAAGAACATCCAGAAAAACGTCATGATGCCGGGCAACGCCAAGAAGAAGCATCCTTTGGTCGAAGCGCGCACCCGCGCCTTGCAGGAATATGCCGAAACGTCCCCGCTCAACCGCATCGAATGGGGAAACCGCAAACTCGGAATCATCACTTCCAGCACCTGCTATCAATACGTCAAGGAAGTTTTCGGCGCAGACGCGAGCGTGCTCAAACTCGGCATGGTATACCCGCTGCCCGACAAACTCATCCGTGAATTTGTCGCGGGCGTGGAAACGCTTGCCGTGGTCGAAGAACTCGATCCCGTCATCGAAAACCACTGCCGTCGGCTCGGGCTGGACGTCAAGGGAAAGGACATCCTGCCGCTCGAAGACGAATATTCCCAGAACATGATCGCCGCCGCGTTCGGCAGAGCGGTGCCGCAGGGCAAAAAACTCGACGAGAACATTCCCGCGCGTCCGCCCGTCATGTGCGCGGGCTGTCCGCACAGAGGCATCTTCTCTCTGCTCGCCAAGAACAAATGCACAGTATTCGGGGACATCGGCGGCTACACGCTGGGCGCGACGCCGCCCCTGTGCGCCCTCGACATCTCCACCTGCATGGGCGCTTCCGTTTCGGGCATTCACGGTTTTAACAAGGCGCTCGGCAAGGAGAGCGAAGGCAAGACGGTCGCCGTCATCGGGGACAGCACTTTCATGCACTCGGGTATGACGGGGCTTGCCAACATCGCCTACAACCAAAGCAACTCCACCGTCATCATCCTCGACAACTCCATCACGGGCATGACGGGACACCAGCAGAACCCCACGACGGGATACAACATCAAGGGCGACCCCGCGGGGAAAATCGACCTCGAAGCGCTCTGCCGCTCGATGGGCTTTGAACGGGTGCGCGTCGTCGATCCCTATGACCTCGCCGCAAGCGAAAAAGCGCTCAAAGAGGAACTTGCCGCCGCGGCGCCTTCGGTCATCATCAGCCGCCGCCCGTGCGCGCTGCTCAAATACGTCAAGCACGCGCCCCCCTTCCGCGTCGACAAGGACAAGTGCAAAAACTGTAAGATGTGCATGAAACTCGGCTGCCCCGCCATCAGCATCCGCGACGGCAAAGCGGTCATCGACAATACCCTCTGCCTGGGCTGCGGGGTATGCAAACAGTTGTGCAAATTCGACGCCATTCTGGAACACTGAAAAGGGAGGCAATCAGACAATTATGGAAACCAAAAACATCATGATCGTCGGCGTGGGCGGACAGGGGTCCCTTCTCGCCAGCAAACTGCTCGGACATCTTCTCCTGCATTACGGACATGACGTCAAAGTCTCCGAAGTGCACGGCATGAGCCAGCGCGGCGGAAGCGTCGTTACCTATGTCCGCTACGGGGACAAGGTCTATTCCCCCATCATCGACAAGGGGGAAGCCGACTTCATCGTGTCCTTTGAACTTCTGGAAGCCGCCCGCTGGACGGAATATCTCAAAGAGGGCGGCGTCATCGTAACCAACACGCAACAGACCGACCCCATGCCCGTGATCACGGGGGCAATGACATATCCCGAAAACCTCGTGGAGAAAATGCGCGAAGCGGGATTGCAGGTCGATGCGCTCGATTGCCTGCGCCTCGCAGAAGAGGCGGGAAGCCTGAAAGCCGTCAACATCGTGCTGATGGGAAGACTGTCCAAATATTTCGACATCCCCGTCGAAGATTGGAAACAGTCCATCCGCGAATGCGTTCCCGAACGCTTCGTGGAAATGAACCTCAAAGCCTTCGACCTGGGACGCAACCACTGAAAAAAATGCCCCGCGCCGTGCGCGGGGCATCAAAAAAACGACTATATTTTTAAGGAAAAAGAGAAAACGATGAACAGATTCTATCAACCCGAAACGGAAACCATGTCCCCCGACGCCATGCGCGCCTTGCAGAACGAAAAGTTGATAAAACAGGTGCGGCGGGTCTATGACAACGTGGAATATTACCGCAAAAAAATGGACGAAAAGGGCGTGAAGCCCGAAGACATCCGCAGCGTGGACGACCTGCACCTTCTGCCCTTTCTCACCAAGGACGACCTGCGGGAAGCCTATCCTTACGGACTGCTCGCCCTGCCCCTTGCCGACTGCGTGCGTATCCAATCCACTTCGGGCACGACGGGCAAGCGCGTGGTCGCCTTTTACACGCAGCACGATCTGGACATCTGGGAGGATTGCTGCGCCCGCGCCATCGTGGCGGCTGGCGGCGACCGAAACGACGTGGTGCAGGTCAGTTACGGCTACGGGCTGTTCACGGGCGGTCCCGGGCTGGACGGCGGTTCGCACAAAGTCGGATGCCTGACCATCCCCACCTCGTCGGGCAACACCGACCGGCAGATCCAATTCATGATCGACCTGCACGCCACCTTCCTCTGCTGCACCCCCTCTTACGCCCTCTATCTTGCCGAAGCCATCGAAGAAAAGGGACTGCGCGACAAGATCAGCCTGCGCGCGGGCATCTTCGGCGCCGAGGCGTGGACGGAAGAGATGCGCCGCGACATCGAGCACAAACTCGGCATCAAGGCATACGACATCTACGGACTGACCGAAACCTCCGGACCGGGAGTCGCCTTTGAATGCGCAGAACAGACGGGCATGCACATCTGCGAGGACCACTTCTATCCCGAGGTCATCGATCCCGACACGGGCGAAGTCCTGCCGGACGGACAGAAGGGCGAACTCGTGTTCACCGCCCTCGACAAGGAAGCGTTCCCCCTGCTGCGCTACCGCACCAAGGACATCTGCGTGCTTTCGCGCAAAAAGTGCTCCTGCGGGCGCACACTCGTCAAAATGAGCAAACCCATGGGACGCAGCGACGACATGCTCATCATCCGCGGCGTCAACGTCTTCCCTTCGCAGATCGAAACCGTGTTTCTGAACAACGGTTATGAAGCCAACTACCAGATCCACGTCGACCGTGCCAACAACACGGACACGCTGGACATCAACGTGGAATTGAAGCCGGGCATGCCCGCGGACGAGGACTCCCTCGCCATGGCAAAGAAGAAACTGACCGCCTCCCTCAAATCCATGCTCGGGCTTTCGGCGAACGTGCACCTGTTGCCTCCGAAGAGCATCACGCGCAGCGAAGGCAAGGCGGTGCGCGTCATCGACAACCGCAAACTGTACTAACCCCGGGACAAGCGCAGGAACATGCGCGAGAGGTCAATTTTTATGCCCATTACGAAATTATTGGAGCGCAACGCCGCGCTCTATCCCAACGACATCGCACTGGTCGAACTCAACCCCGACATCCAGGAAAAGCGCCGCCGCACCTGGCGGGAATATTCCCTGGTGGAAAGCAACCCGCTCTGCCATTACCGGCGGGAGATTTCCTGGAACGTCTTCAACGAAAAAGCCAACCGCGTCGCCAACCTTCTCCTTTCCAGGGGCGTCAAAAAGGGCGACAAAGTGGGCATACTGCTGATGAACTGCCTTGAATGGCTGCCCATCTATTTCGGCATCTTAAAGACGGGCGGCGTCGCCGTCCCCCTCAATTTCCGCTACACGGCGGAAGAGATACGCTACTGCTTAGACCTCGCCGACGTCAGCATCCTCTTCTTCGGTCCCGAATTCATCGGGCGGGTGGAAGAGATCGCCGACGACATCGGCAAGACGCGCATCCTGTTCTTTGTGGGCAACGCCTTCTGCCCCACCTTTGCCGAAGATTACGACTTGCAGGTGAGCAACTACTCTTCCGTGCTGCCCGACATCGAGATCACCGAAGAGGACGACGCCGCCATCTATTTTTCGAGCGGCACGACGGGCTTTCCAAAAGCCATCCTGCACGCCCACCGCGCCCTCTCGCATGCCGCCGTCGTCGAACAAAAACACCACGGACAGACGCGGGACGACGTGTTTCTCTGCATCCCCCCGCTCTATCACACGGGCGCCAAGATGCATTGGTTCGGCAGTCTGATCTCCGCGGGAAAAGCCGTGCTGCTGCGCGGCGTCAAGCCCGAAACCATTTTGGAAGCCGTCTCCAACGAACGCTGCACCATCGTCTGGCTGCTCGTCCCGTGGGCGCAGGATATCCTCGAAAAATTGGACAACGGCAGTTTGAAACTTGAAAATTACCATGTGAAACAGTTCCGCCTGATGCACATCGGCGCACAGCCCGTGCCGCAGAGCCTGGTAAAGCGCTGGCAGCAATATTTCCCCGGACAGGCATACGACACCAATTACGGGCTGAGCGAATCCATCGGACCGGGCGCGGTGCACCTCGGGGTGGAGAACATCCGCAAAGTGGGCGCCATCGGCGTGCCCGGATACGGCTGGCAGGTGAAGATCGTCAAGGAAGACGGCATCACCGAAGTGCAGCGCGGAGAAGTGGGCGAACTTGCCCTGCAAGGTCCCGGCGTCATGCGGTGTTACTATCACAACGCCGAAGCCACGGCGGAAGTGATGCACGGGAATTGGCTTTTGACGGGCGACATGGCAAAACAGGACGAAGAAGGGTTCTATTACCTGGTCGACCGCAAGAAGGACGTCATCGTCTGCGGCGGGGAAAACCTCTACCCCGTGGAGATAGAAAACTTCCTGAGCAAATATCCCAAGATCAAGGACGTCGCCGTCATCGGCATCCCCGATGCGCGGCTGGGCGAGATCGCCGCCGCCATCATAGAACCCGCCGCAGGCGCGGAATGCAGTGCGGAAGAGATCGAAGAGTTCTGCCGCGAACTGCCGCGCTATAAGCGCCCCCGCCGCATCATTTTCGCCGACGTGCCGCGCAATGCGACGGGAAAGATCGAAAAACCGCTGCTGCGCAAGATCTATCACGCCGACAGATTGGTCGACGGACAAAACAAAGCCTAAGCGGACACAAGAGAAAAAACGACGCGGATCTGCACGCCGCTGCCCTTGCCGCGCCGACGCGCGGCAAGGGCAAAATTTTTTCTATGTCCTTTCAACGCACCCGCTCCGCCTGTTATTTTTTTCAACGTGAGGCAATCAAGCATGATCAACATCCTCATTGTCGAAGACGACAAAAACATCCGCAAACTGATGAGCATCTGGCTGCAAAAAGCCGGATACAACCCCCTCACCGCCGCCAACGGAGAAGAAGCGGTGAATCTGCTCGCCAAAGAAAAGATCCACCTTCTTTTGGTGGATATCATGATGCCCGTCATGAGCGGCACCGAACTTTTAAGGTATCTGAAACTCAACGACATACGCCTGCCCGTCATCATCACGACGGCAAAGGAGAGCATCGAAGATAAAAAAATATGTTTTTCCCTCGGCGCGGACGATTATCTCGTCAAACCCGTCGACCGGGAAGAACTTCTGCTGCGCATCAACGCCGTGCTCAAACGCTCCAACGTCATCGATTCCAAGATCCTGCACATCGGCAGCGTAACGCTCGACGCCAACACGCTCACCGTGTCTTCGGGGGAAAAGAGTACGACCATGCCCAAGAAAGAGTTCGAGATCCTCTTTTTCCTGCTCTCCGATTCCGACAGGGTGTACACCAAGCCGCAGTTGATGGACGCCTTCTGGGGCTATGACAGCGACAGTTTTCCCGACACCGTCAAAGTCCACATCAACCGCATCCGTCAGAAGATCGAACCCTATCCCGAGATCGGCATACGCACCATCCGCGGCGTCGGCTATAAAGGAGATATCCATGTCCAAAAAAAATGAGAATAAGCCGCCTTTCCGTTTTTCGTTTGCCGCCCGCATCACGTTCGTGGTATTCTTCTGTCTGCTCATCTCCGTTTTCCTGACCTGGGGGCTGGCGTCCTTCCTCTCTTCGCTCGGACAACTGACCGCCAATCTCCTCCTGTACATCCTGCTCCTGCTCGGCATCAGCGCACTCATCACGATGGTCATTTTCCGCCTTCTCACACCCCCGCTCATGGCGTCCGAACAGAAAATGCAGGACATCCTTGACCAGATCGCCAAGGGCAATTTCGACGTGCGCATCCCCCTCACGCGGAGCAAATACGTCAACCAGACGATAGAAAACATCAATGCCGCGTTGGAAGAACTCGAAAGCCTGAAAATCATGCGCAGCAACTTCATTTCCGATTTCTCCCACGAACTCAAAACGCCCATGGTAACCATCAACGGGTTTGCCGAACTCCTGCTTGCCGACGACGTAAGCGAGGAGGAGCGCAAGGACTATGCCCGCATCATCTATGACGAGAGCCGCCGCCTGACGAAACTGTCCAAAAACATACTCCTTCTCAACAAACTGAACACGCAGGCGAGCGTTCGGGAACAGACCGAATATGCCCTGGACGAACAATTGCGGCAGTCCCTTTCCCTCTTCATGCGGGAAATGGAACAAAAGGATCTGCAACCGGAATGCCGCGCCGAGGAGATCACCTTCCGCGGAGACCCCGACCTCTTGCAGCAGGTCTGGGTCAACCTCATCTCCAACGCCATCAAATTCAGCCCGCCGGGCGGGAAGATCACCGTCTCCCTCGAAAGGCAGAACAATACCGCCGTCGTGCGCATCGCCGACCAGGGCTGCGGCATGGACGAAGAGACGCTCAAACACATCTTCGACCAATTCTACCAGGGCGACGCCTCCCGCACCACCGAGGGAAACGGGCTCGGGCTGGCGATCGTGCACCGCATCGTCGAACTCATGCACGGCGCCGTGCTCGTCCGTTCCCGCCCGAACGAAGGCTCAATCTTTACCGTCATCCTGCCGCTCGATAAATAAAAAACGACACACCATGCCCGCAACAAAGCGGGCTTTTTTTACAGATGATCGAACGGCGGAACGATGGCGGCGCCTTGCAGCAAAGCATAGATGCCGCACCCAAAAAAAGAGGGCGCTTCCTCGCGGGAAACAGCCCTCTTTTCTGTTGCAATCAATGAAAAAATCAAGGCACCCATGCCTCTGTTTTTCGGAATTTGCGCACACACTCCTCTTTCAGCCGAAACTTTCAAAACCGCAGCGCGCCCCGCGGAAAAAACGGGAGAAAAGGATCAGCCCCCCGCGGAAGGTCAAAAACGGTGCGGCGGCTCTTTTTCGTTTTCGGTGTCCGCGCGCCCTTCCCCCTCTTCCGTCGGGTCGGGCAGATATTCGAGAATATCCCCCGGCTGACAGGCAAGGACCTCGCAGAGTTTGTTGAGCGTGGAAAGGCGTATCGCCCTGACTTTGCCGTTCTTGAGCAGGGAGACGTTTGCCATGGTCAGCCCGACGCGGCGGGTCAGTTCGGTTACGCTCATTTTCCGTTTTGCCAGCATGACATCCACATTGATCACGATCATATCGTTTCGTCGCTCTCCTCCTGCAATTTTGCCGCCTCGCCGAGACACTTGGAAATGATGAAAAAGAACAGGGCGACCGCGCACCCGCACAGCGCGAGAAAGATATACGCCCAGAACCATTCGTTGCGCCCCATCCGCCAAAGGACGAAATTGCCCGCGACAAAGAACAGCAGATCGGCAAACAGAATGATCGCGCTCTTGTAAAAGCACCCGACGCCTTCCCGCGAAAAAAGCCGTTTCTCCCGCACCAAGTCGGACACCTTCCAAAGGTAAAAGAGAATGGCAAAGCAGGGAAGCGCCGCCAGGTAATAAAAGACGCAGGCGGACGCAAACGCCGTCCAATACGCCTCTCCCCCCTCCGCCGCAAGGGCGGGCATGCCCGAAGACACCCCGTAAGGGAACCAGAAGATGCAGATGACTGCGCCGCAGATGCCGATGAGTACGATCGCCGTCTTCATCAGCCCGTGATAGTTTTTCGCGGGACGCTCCGTCCCGTTTTTCTGTCCGAACATTTTTCGCTCTCCTTAAACAATGTTTCCGTCCGAAAGGGAAGTGTCCGTCAGCAGAAAAAAGCGGAATCTGACAAAGTACACCACCCCGTCTTCTTCTAAGATGAACTCACTTTCAATGCGCACGAAGGGATCGAACATGCACACCTGCCCGGCATAACCGTCCCACGCATGGTCGGCGTATTCCTCGGTCTCCGCCGTCCTTGCCGTCTCTTCCGCCGAAAATTCCCGCGAAGAGAGGGCGTTCACATAGGCAAGCGGACGGGCAAGCGCCGCTCTTTCGACCCTTCCGTCCGCGAACGGCACGATACATTCCGCCGCGGCGGTCAGCCTGCGCCACGTCGGATCGTAGGAGAGGGAGAAGGTGATCCGATCCGCATCCTCTTCCTCTCCCGCGGGCGGCGCTTCCCCCGCGCCGTCCCCGTCGCCTTCGCCCGCGGCGGGCAAAATGACCGCCTGCGCGTCCCGCTCCGTCAGAAACACCGCCGATTCTTCGCCGTCCCCGTCGTAAAAACACACCGCATCCCCCTGCGCTTCGGCAACGTCGGAGAGAACGGCACCATACCGCGCCGCCAGCGAAACCGCCCTTTCCTCACTCACGCGCGCATAGGGCGCGGCGGCGTTATAATAATACCCCGCAAGCGTGCCCGACAAGGGCAAAAGCAGCCACGACAGCAGCAAAAAACAGGTCGCCGCCAGGGCGAGAAATCGATGCCCGTCCCCGCGCACGGAAAGGAAAAATCCCAAAAACAGACAGATCAGCGCCGGCAGTCCCGCCAGCACAAACAGCACGCCCATGCCGACGGCGCCATACGCCGCCGCCTGCGTTTCATATCCGACGCAAAATTCCCGCACCGCCTCGACGCCGAGCGCAAACAGAATGCCGCCGAAGAAAAAATTGACGATGGCAATGATGATGCCGCCCGAACCCTTTTGCCGATCCTTTTCCGCCTCTTCTCCGTTCACTCTCAATCCCCTCCCGCTCCGGATCTTTTCCCCATTGTAACACAAAAGAGTTGCATTGTCAATAAAAATTTATTGAATTTCGATAAAATTTCAAGGAAAGAAAAAACGGTCGCGCGGACCGTTTTTTTCGGTATTATCGGAAAACTTCCGAAAGGGATGCCGACGGGCTCATTTTTCGCACGGAAAAGGCTCGAACGCTTCGCCCGTCTTTTGGATCTGCACCCGCCCCGCGAGGGCATCGGTGAGCGCGCGGACAAACGGCGCCTCTTCCGCCGCGGGCAGCGAGAGGAAATAGCGCACTTTGTCGGCATATTCGACGCCGACGACCGCCGTGCCGCGGTCGGTAAAAAAGCGGAGTGCTCCGTCGGCGCGGGGATACTCCACGCAGACGGTATATTTGGCGGCGGGCTGCCAAAGACAGATCTCCGCCCGATCGAGCACCTCGGCGCAGGCAGAGGCATACGCCCGCACCAATCCGCCCGCACCCAATTTGATGCCGCCGAAATAGCGGGTTACCACGACGGCGGTTTCATACAATCCCTTGCTTTTGATGACTTCCAATATGGGCATGCCCGCCGTTCCCTGCGGTTCTCCGTCGTCCGAAAAGCGCTGCACGGCGCCCGTCCTGTCCGCGACGAAAGCATAGCAATGATGCGTTGCCATGGGGTGCATGCCTTTGATTTCGGCGATAAACGCGCGCGCCGCGTTCTCCCCCGCGACATGCTCGCAAAAGGAAAGAAAGCGGGACTTTTCAATGACTTTTTCGGACGAACAACGCCCCCGCACGCTGCGGATGATCTCGGGCATGGGGTCAACCTACGATGATCTTGACGTGCACCTTTTTGCCCTTGTGCAGGACAAATTCCTTTGCGGGCAGAGGCATGGCAAAATCGGTAACCTTCTCTTCGCCGACGGACACGCCGCCCTGCTCGATGAGTCGCCGCGCTTCGCCCTTGGATTTACAAATCCCCGCGGCAAGCATGGCATCCGTAACGGTCGCGGTGTCCGCGGGGACATTTGCCGTGGGCAGCCCCTCTTCGCCGCCGCCGAACGCCGCCTTTGCCTGCGATTCGGCTTTCTTCGCCGCCTCTTCCCCGTGCACCATCTTGGTCAGTTCAAAGGCGAGTACCTCTTTGGCGCGGTTGATGCGTTCGTCCGTATGTTCGCACAGCGAAGCGATCTCTTCGAGGGGAAGATAGGTCAGAAGCCGCAGGCATTTTTCCACGTCCTCGTCCGCCGTGTTGCGCCAATACTGATAGAATTCATAAGGCGAAGTCTTGTTTTCGTCCAGCCAGAGCGCCCCCTTCGCCGTCTTGCCCATCTTGCGCCCGTCGGACGTGGTGAGCAGGGTGAAGGTCATGGCGTAAGCGGGCTTGCGCTCCTTGATGCGGATGAGGTTGGCGCCCGCGAGGATGTTGCTCCATTGGTCGTCCCCGCCGAGTTCGAGCGAACAGCCGTATTTGCGGAAGAGCACGAGGAAGTCATACGCCTGCAAGAGCATATAATTGAATTCGAGGAAGGAAAGCCCGCGTTCAAGACGGGTCTCGAAACACTTGGCGCGGAGCATCTCGTTGACCGAGAAATGCGCGCCGATGTCGCGCAGGAAATCGATATAATTGAGCCCGAGGATCCAATCGGCGTTATCGACGATGATGGCACCGTTTTCTCCGTCGAAGCGGATGAACTTGCTCATCTGCTTTTTGAAGCAGTCCACGTTATGCTGCACGGTCTCGCGGGTCATCATGGAGCGCATGTCCGTTCTGCCCGAAGGGTCGCCGATCATGCCCGTGCCGCCGCCCACGAGGATGATGGGTCTGTGCCCCGCTTCCTGCATGTGGTGCATGGCGACGAGTTGCAGAAAGTGCCCCACGTGCAGCGAATCGGCGGTGGGGTCGAACCCGATGTAAAAAGGCACGCTCTCTTTGCCGAGTTTTTCATAGAGTTCCTCTTCATATACCGTCTGTTTGATAAAGCCGCGCTCCCTGAGCGTATCCATTACGTTTTTCATAGTCGTTACTCCTTAAAAACTTAAAACCGTTCTTTGATTTTTTTTGCTTGTCCTCACAAAATTTCCGACGCCGCAGACAACAAAAAAGGACGTCCGCCGATGAAACTGCCGCGCCGTCCTTTGCCGTCTTACCAAGCGATCATTCTTTACGCCCGCGGCGTATGGCAAAAAGACGCATTATACCGGCGGTAGTAATACGCATAGATGGCATACATTCCGTTGCAACGCAAAAAATGTTTCATATATTTATCATACCATACCCGCAAAAAGATTGTCAAGCCCTTTCGCGGCATAATTTTCCCCGCGGGCAAATTCCTCCGCTTTTTCCGCGCACGGGTCATCGCAAGGCGCCTTCCCGCCGCCAAATCCGTCGGAGAGATAAAAAGCGCTTAAAAGCCCCCCCCCCCCCGTACCATGCCTTAAAAACAGGGGTAAAACGCGATTGCCGCAACGGGAAGAAAGAGCACAGGGCATAAGGCGCGCTTTCCCCCGAAACTCCGAGGCATGCCCCTGCCGAAAGAAGAAGATCGTCCCCTTTCTCCTTTTCTTCCCGTCCGACCTCCCCGCGCGGCTCCGCCGCCTGAAATTTCATGCTTCCCTGCACGGCGCTCAACGCGATCGTTGCAGCAAAGAGCAGGACGAGCGCCAGACAGACCGCAGCGAGCCCCCGCCCGGCACGCAGGCGCGAATCGCCGTCGAAACAGACGGCTTCCGCCGCGCAGCAGACGGCAAGCAGAGCCACGCAGACGACAAACAGCGGCGTCAGGGCAGTTTCGCAAAACCAGGTCCCGACGCCCGACAGCGCGAAAGAGGGCAGCCCGACGGCATATTTCGCCGTCAGAAAGGCGTGCGGATAGGTCCTGACGTGCTGCAACACGGTGAGAAGAAAAAACACCCCCGCCGTCAGAAAACACAATATGTAAAGCACCAGCGCCGCGATCCCCGTAAGATCGCGCGCGTCGTAGTCATACACAAGAGCGAACCCCGCCAGCAAGGCAATGACGATGCCGCAGGCGGCGATGCTTGCACCCGTTCCGATTTTTTCCCGCATCTTTCGTTTCCCTTTTTCTCTTTTTTTACCCCTCCGCGCCGCCCCGCCGCAAACGGAAAACCATCCCTTTATCGCCCGCGCGGCAATGCGCCCGTGAAGTTGTCTCTATCATAGCACCTTTTCGGACAAAAAGCAATATTTTTTTGCTCTTTTCTCTAACGCACCGACAGACGGGTGTGCACTTCCCGCACGTCCCGCCGCAGCCCCTGCCGCGCATCCAGCCCGGAAAGTGCCTCGCGCGCCGTGCGCTCGCATTGCAGCCGCTCCCGCAGCCGCCTCTCTTCCTTCGTCAGGCGTTCGCAGCCGAAAATCTGCCAATCGAAATAACATCCTTTCATTTTCCCGATCTCCTCTTTGTTTTTCTTTTTTTGTATTGCCATGATTTTACAACATTATACTTGACAAATACTGTCATATATATTAAAATTTTTATAAAAAAATACAAAAAAAGGAAAAAGAAGGAGAAAACCGTCGTGAAATATCAGATCATGATGGAAATATTGTTTACGCTCCTGACGCGCCAGAAAACGAGCGCCGCCGCTCTGGCGGAGCGTTTCGATATTTCCGTCCGTTCGGTCTACCGCTATGTGGAAGAACTCACGATCGCGGGCGTGCCCATCGACATACGGCAGGGACGGGGCGGCGGGATGTGCATCCCCGATTCTTACAAACTGCCCGTCAACTTCCTGCGACGGGAAGAATACCGCGCGATCCTGGACGCCATGCAGGCGATGCGCGGACAGATACAAAGCAAAGCGCTCGACGCCGCCATCGACAAGATCTCCTGCCAATGCAGACAACTGCACGAAGATACTTCCGTAACGGGGGACATCCTGGTCGATTCGAGCGCCTGGGGAGACCACCGCTTCCGCGACAAACTCAATCTCCTGCAATATGCCGTGCGCGAGGGGGCGGCGCTGGAAATCGAATATGTATCGCGCACGGGCGAAGAGACGCGGCGGACGATCGAACCGCTGGTTTTGGTATACAAACAAAACGTCTGGTACGTCTATGCCCGATGCCGCAAGCGAAATGACTTCCGCCTGTTCAAAGCGGGCAGGATCCGCACGGCGCGGGAAACGGGGGAACGGTTTGAAAAGCGGGCTTTTTCCCGCGACGACATCCCCCTCGCTTTCACGCAGGAAACGGCGGACCCCGTCGACGTGAAGTTGGAGATCTCGCCCGCCGCCCTGCCCGACGTCGAAGAATGGCTGGGCGTGGACTGCATCCGCCGCGAAAAGGACGGGCGGCTTTCGGCTGCCATCTCCCTGCCCGACGACGAAGGACTGATCCGAAAACTCCTGAGCCTGGGCACGGGCGTCAAGGTCCTTTCCCCCGAACGGGTCGCAAAGCAGTTGCAGCAAGCCGCCGAACGGCTCCTCGGCATCTACCGCTGACCCGCTCGCGCTTTTCTCCGTCCGCGCCGTTTCTGCTGTTCATCCTGTCCATACCGCGCAAGCCGCCCGCAGGGGCGGCTTTTTTTACGGCGCCGCCGGCAGGAGATAATACTTTGCGCGAAAGTTGCATACGATATAGATACCGAAAAAAACATCCGTCCGCAGCGGCGGACGACGGGAGGCGCGGCGCATGAAAAAAATCGTATTCACGGGCGGCGGCAGCGCGGGACACGTTGTGCCCAACATCGCCCTCATGGAAGAATTGCAGGACGGATATGACCTGTATTATTTCGGCTCGGACGGCATTGAAAAGACGCTCGTCTCTTCGCTGCGCATTCCCTATGCGCAGATCGAATGCCCCAAATTCGTCCGCGGGTTCTCCCCGAAAAATTTTTCCATCCCCTTCGCCCTGCGGCGGGCGGTCCGCGCGGCAAAAGAAAAACTCTCCGCCCTGCGCCCCGATCTCGTCTTTTCCAAGGGCGGGTATGTATCCCTGCCCGTCGTGCTGGCGGCGGGAAAATTGAAGATCCCCTGCCTGACACATGAGAGCGACCTGAGCATGGGGCTTGCCAACCGCCTGATGGCGGGAAGGTGCGCCTTCGTGCTCACCTCCTTTCCCGAAACGGCGGAAAGCGTCATCAACGGCAGATTCACCGGTCCGCCCCTGCGCCGCGCGGTTTTCGGCGCAAACAGGGACATGGCGCGCGCGAAATACGGCTTCGCCGCGCGCAACAAGCCCGTCCTGCTCGTGCTGGGCGGCGGAAAGGGCAGCGCCGCGCTCAACGCCGCCGTGAGAAACGACCTCTTTTCCCTCTGCAAAAAATATTACATCCTCCATCTCTGCGGCAAGGGAAACGCCGTGGAAAGCAATGCGGCGGGCTATATCCAAAGGGAGTTTGAATCGGACATGGGTGCCGCCTATGCCTGCGCCGACGCCGTCATCTCCCGCGCGGGGTCGGGCGCCGTGTTTGAAGTGCTCGCCCTGAAAAAACCCGCCCTCTTCGTGCCCCTGCAAAACAGACGCACGCGCGGCGACCAGGTGAAAAACGCCCGTTACTTTGAAGAGCGCGGACTCTGCCGCGTGCTGCCCGAACGCAACCTTGCCCATCTTCCCGCAGCCGTCGAAGGACTGTTGCAGGACGCCGCGCTCAAAAAGAACCTCGCCGCCTGCGATGTCAAAAGCGGCAACCAAAACATCATCGAATGCATGCGGGAACTCCTGTAAACATATACACGCTTTCATCTGTACGCATGTACACCCGTGCGTACCTGCGGCTCTCTTTGCCGCTCTTTCCCCGCGTGCTTTGTACTTTTGCCTGCGCCCTGCCGCTCTTCGGCGGGGCGCAGGCACTTTTTTCGGCTTTTCCGCCTACGCGCGCGATACATTGATACCCTTACATTGATACCCGCCTTCGCGATACATCCGCGGTATATCGATTCCCGCCCTTGCCGCCCGTCCGCCCCCGCTTTGCCCCCGACCTCTCCCCACCTGAAAAAATTTTTTTCTTTTTTTTTCGCAAAAACCCTTGACAACCCCGTGCTTACTGTATATACTGTATATGAACAGTTTGCGAGGAGGACGGCATGGACATATTCATCGACAACCGCAGCGGCACCCCGATATACGACCAGATCTACACGCAGATCAAGAATCTGATCATCGGCGGGAAATTGACGGAAGGCGAGGCGTTGCCGAGCATACGCAACCTTGCCAAAGACCTGCGCATCAGCGTCATCACGACCAAGCGGGCGTATGACGAATTGGAACGGGAAGGGTTCATCTACACGGTCGCGGCAAAGGGATGTTTCGTCGCCCCGCAAAACCCGCAACTTCTGCGGGAGGAGAGCCTGCGGCGCATCGAAGAACACATGCGCGCGATCGCCAAAGAGGCAACGCTCTGCGGTCTGACTCGGCAGGAACTGAACGATATGTATACACTCATCGAGGAGGAACAACCATGACGGCAAACGCGATCGAAATCAAAAATCTGACCAAACGGCGGGGCGGCTTTGCCATTGAAAATCTTTCGCTGACACTGCCGAAGGGCTGCATTATGGGGCTCGTCGGCGAAAACGGCGCGGGCAAGACGACGCTCATCCGCCTGATCCTGGGCGCGCTGCAAAAGGACGGCGGCAGCATCGCCGTGCTCGGCAAGGAGAGCGGCGGAAAGGATTTTCGCGCCGTCAAGGAGAACATCGGCGTCGTGCCCGACGAGATCGGTCTGCCCGATTCCATGAACGCAAAACTCGTCGGCAGCGTCATGCGCCGCATTTACAAACAATGGGACGGGGCGCTGTATGCAAACTACCTGCAAGAAATGTCCCTGCCCGCCGAACAGCCCTTCAAGGACTATTCGCGGGGCATGAAGATGAAACTCGGCATCGCCGTCGCGCTCTCGCACCGCCCGCAACTTCTCATTCTGGACGAGGCGACCAACGGGCTGGACCCCGTCGCGCGGGACGAAGCGATCGGCAGGTTCGCGGAATTTACGCGGAACGAGGACCATGCCGTGCTGATCTCTTCGCACATCGTCGGCGATCTGGAAAAGATATGCGATTACATTGCTTTCATGCACAAAGGGCGCCTGCTCCTCTGCGAAGAAAAAGACGTGCTTTTGGAAACCTATGGATTGCTGCACTGCGCCGCGCAGACGCTCGCCGACCTGCCGGAAGGCGCCGTCATCGGAAAACGCGAGTCGCCGTACAGCGTGGAAGCACTGGTCAGAAAGGACCTGTTGCCCGCAGGCATGCCCGTAAGCAACGCCTCTTTGGAAGATATATTTGTCTTTATGGCGAAGGGAAACGGCGGGGCGGAAACCGCGCCGTTTGAGGAGGATTTTTTCGCATGAAAGGTTTATTGTTCAAAGATATTTATATGGCGTTCCGCCACTGCGGCGCACTGCTCATCATCGCGCTGGTGTTCATCGGCATTTCGATGGCGGACACCGAAAACCGCTTCTTTTCCACCTTTCCCGCCGTCTTTGCGGGCATCGTGCCCCTCTCCGTCCTGGGATATGACGAACAGAGCAAATGGAACGAATATGCCGACGGGCTGCCCTGTTCCCGTGCGCAGATGGTGTCCGTCAAATACATTCTGGGACTCCTTTCCTTTATCCCCTTCTTCCTGCTGAGCCTTGCGGGAACGGCGGCAATGGCGGCGATCGCACAGACGACCTTGGACCTTGCGAAGTTGTGCGCCGACGGCGCTCTTCTCCTCGCGGTCAACCTGTTTTTCCCCACCTTGACGCTGCCCTTCTTTTTCCGTTTCGGCGTGAACAAGGGACGCATCGCCTATTACGTCGCCATCGGTCTGCTGGCGGCAGGCATCGCGGCAAGCGGCATATTCACCTATGCGCCCGACGCGATCGGACCCGTCGAGATCCCCTTCTATGTCTCCTATATCCTGCTCGGCATCGCCGCGCTGCTCTTTGCCCTCTCCTGGCTGCTGTCCGTCTGTTTCTACCGCAAACGGGAATTTTGATCTTATGAATAAAAAACCGCGGCGTCCCGACCGGAAACGGGGCGCCGCAATTTTTTATATTCCGTTGTTTCCATGCACCCATGCCCATATATTCCCGCATGCACATAAACGAAAACATTACGTCGTTCCCTGCACGGCGCCGCCGAAAATATCCGTCTGAAAATAGGCGTCCGGGACCTTGCCGACCAGCACGCTTTCGCACAGGAGCACCTGCGTCTGCGTGGAAACGACGCTCGTTCCCGAAGGCAGGACGACGGAAACGTCCGCCCGTACGGTCAGATAGACGGCGTGGCGGGTCTGGTTGATGCCCGCCGCGTGAAACTCGGAAGAAAAGCCGCACTCCACGGCGGCGACCGGAATGACCTTTATGTTGATCTCCGGACCGAACCCCGACCATGCTTCGATGCCCGTGAAGGCGCCGAAGGGGATATTGACGCCCGCGCGGCTGCGTTCTTCCAGCGTCTGCTGCGCCAGCCGCACCGTCGTGCGCGCCAGACGGTTGATCTGCAAGGAATCGGAAGTGATGGCAACGATGTCGCCGGAATCGTTCCGTTCGACGGTGATCAGGTCGTTGTAACTCGTCCCCTCTTCCAACGTCTGCAACGCGGCGTCATTGACGGCGACGGCGCTGCAAGAGCGCATCTCCGCTTCGGCAACCGACCTTACGACGGCATCGGCATTGTGCTGCAAAAACAACAGCAACGCAACGAGCGCCCCTCCCGCCAACAGGGCGATCAGCCGTCTGACTGTTCGGAAACGGGATCTTTGATAGTCATATTCCACGTTTATACTATATGAACGGACATCGCAAAACATGAAAACCCCGCCCTTTGACAAAGGCGGGGAGAATTTTGAAGCGCTAATTGTATTTCGTCCGCGCGCGGAACAGGACCGCGACCAGAAAAGAGAACACGACCGCCGCCGTGATGCCCGCGCTCGCCGCCGACAGCGGACCCGTAACCGCGGCAAACAGTCCCTCTTTCGCCCCTTCGATGCCGCCCTTGGCGAGCAGATAGCCGAATCCCGAAATGGGCACGGTCGCCCCCGCGCCCGCAAAATCCACGAAGTATTGATATACTCCCAGCGCCTGCAAAGCGACGCCCGACAGCATGAAACAGACCAATATCTTTCCCGCCGTCAGATCGGTGAAATTGATGATGACCTGCGCCACCGTGCAGATCAGCCCGCCCACGGCAAACGCCTTGAAAAACATAAAGACGATCTCAAAATATTCGGCAAACATCCCTTTTCACCTCTCTTTTCCCGCACGGCGGCGGACGCCCTGCATCCGTTCAAAGGAGACGGCGTGCGCGATGCAGGGGATGGACTCGCCCTGCCCGGACGACACCGTGGACAGGAGCGCGCCCGTCGCCACCAATAAAACTTTATTGAGTTTTCCCTTTTTCATTTCGTGATACAGATAGGAATTGAACACCACCGCACTGCACCCCGCGCCGCTGCCGCCCTGAAATTCATCCTCGACGACTTTATAGACGATCTCTCCGCAGTCGATATGATTGCGGGAAATGTCCACCCCCTTTTCCCAGGTCAGGTCCTTGACGATGCGGCTGCCCAGCGCGCCGAGATCGCCCGTAACGATGAGGTCGTAATATTCAGGTTCCAATTTCCGTTCCTGCAAATGCCTGAGAATGGTCGAGCAGGCGGCGGGCGCCATGGCGGCGCCCATATTGTTCACGTCCGTTACACCGAAATCGACGACTTTGCCAAACGTCGCGGACGTAATGCATATGTCGCTGCCGCGGTCGGCGACGACGGCGCCGCCCGCGCCCGTTACCGTCCACTGCGACTGCGGCGGGCGGGTCGTGCCCTGTTCGAGCGGAAAACGGTACTGCCGTTCCGCCGAAGAAAAATGACTGCCCGTCGCCGCGACGATGCGCTTCATATAGCCCGCGTCGATCAGACAGGCGGCAAGGGCAAACGCCTCCGCCATGGTCGAACACGCACCGTATACCCCCACAAAGGGAAAGTTGAAATCGCGGGCGGCAAAGGACGCCGAAATGATCTGATTGAGAAGATCGCCCGATACCATCAAATCGATGTTGTCCCGCCCGAACCCCGATTTTTCAATGGCTTTGGAGATGGCATAGGAGAGCATCTTGCACTCCGCCTTTTCATAAGTGTCCTCGCCGAAGGTGTCGTCCCGCAGGGGACAATCCACATATTTCCCCACGATCCCCTGTGATTCCTTGGGTCCCGCGATGGTGCCCGTCGAGAGAATGCAGGGTTTGTTCCTGAATGTTACCGTATGCAGTCCCATTTGTCCTTACACCACCCCGCACAGTCCCAGAACGTAATAGATCACGCCCGTCAGCGCCCCCGCCAGAACGCCGTAGACGATGATGGGCCCCGCGACGGTGAACATCTTTGCCGCCAGACCGTAGACCAGACCTTCCGCCTTGAACTCCATGGCGGGGGACGCCACCGAATTGGCAAAGCCCGTGATGGGCACGATGGATCCCGCGCCCGCGTTCCGCCCGATGCGGTCATACACGCCCAGCCCCGTCAGAAGGGTGCCGAGAAAGATGAGCAGGACGGAGACCGTTCCCGCCAACTCATCCCCCGAAAGCCCCAAAAGGGATTCCAGCAGATAGCGGAAAAACTGCCCGATACAGCAGATAAACCCGCCGACCATAAAGGCACGGTAACAGTTCTTGGTGTGCTTGGTGGGCGGGTCGAAGGAATTGACGTAACGAAGGTAATTGCGGTTATAATTCTCCCGATGTCTGCCCGTCATGGATGCCTTCCTCCTTTCTTCCAGTGAAACAACTTTCCCGCTCGTCCCGCGTCTTGGGCGAATCATAGATCTTCACTCTCTTCATACACCCATACTTTGGAACATTTTCCCGCTTTTTATACCTGCCCCGCGAAAAACCCGTTCATTGCGGACATGCCCCCGTTCTTTTTGGAATAAAGCAGACGAAAGCGCCCGTTTTCACACGCAAAAACGGGCGTGGAGAACCCTCTCCGCGCCCGCGCCGTATCATACCGCTTTTATGCTGCTTTCAATTTTTTCAAAGACCGTTTTCTTTGCAAAACCGTCCCGCCGTCATTTGCCGACGACTTTGGCGACGACCGCCTCGGGCGCCTCTTCATAGCGGCAGAATTCCGCTATAAAACGTCCCTTGCCCTGCGTCAGCCCCCTCAGATCGGTGGCGTATTTCAATATCTCCCCCTGCGGCACTTCGGCGGAGAGCACCGTCTTGCCTTCGGCAATGTCCGTGCCCATGATGCGCCCGCGGCGCTTTACGATGTCGCCCATGACCGCGCCGAAATATTCCTCGGGAATGATGACCTTCATCTTCATGACCGGTTCGAGCAATATCGGTTTTGCGTTTTTCAGTCCCTCTTTGAATGCGATGTTCGCCGCCGCCTTGAACGCCATTTCCGAACTGTCCACTTCATGATAACTGCCGTCATAGAGCACGGCTTTGAGCCCCGTAACCGGATAGCCTGCCAGAACGCCCGAGCCGAGGCATTCGCGGATGCCCTTTTCGACGGCGGGGATGTACTGTTTCGGCACGCTGCCGCCCACGACTTCCTCTTCAAAGACGAAGTCGCCGTCATACGGCTCGAAACGCATCTTGCAGTGCCCGTATTGTCCGTGCCCGCCCGATTGCTTCTTATATTTCCCCTCCGCCGTCGCCGTGGCGCGGATGGTCTCCTTATACTCCACCGAAGGCGTGCGCAGGACCATGCCCACACCGAACTTGTTTTTCAGTTTCTTGGCAAGCACGTCGAGATGGATCTCGCCCTGCCCGCTCAACAGGGTCTCGCCCGCGAGAGAACTCTCGCGCACGGAGAAGGTGTAATCTTCCTCGCCGAGTTTTTGCAGTCCCTGGAATATCTTGTCTTCCTCCCCTTTCTTTTCGGCGGAGACCGCCATGGTCAGAACGGGCTTGGGGAAGCGGATATTTTCAAAGAGAACGGGCGTATTCTTGTCGCAGAGCGTGTCGCCCGTCGCCGTAGCGGAAAGTTTTCCGACCGCCACGATGTCCCCCGCCGCCGCTTCGGAAACGCTTTCCAACTTCTTGCCGCGGATCTGATAGATGAGCCCGATCTTTTCTTCCTGTTCGGTGCGGGGATTGAAGAGGGTCATGCCCGATTTGAGCCCGCCGCGGTAAATTTTGAGGTAACTGATCTTGCCCGCATAAGGGTCGATGACCGTCTTGAACACCTGTGCGGCAAAAGGTCCTTCGGCATCGCAGACGACGTTGACCAGACGGTCGGCTTTCACGTCGGTGGCGAGAACGGGATTGAGATCGGCTGCCGCCGGCATATATTTGACGATCTCGTTCATGAGGTTGATGACCCAGCGGTTTTGCAGCGCGCTGCCCGCCATGACGGGAATGGTGTTCATGGTTGCGATGCCGCGGCGGATGCCGTGGATCATTTCATCCCGCGTGAGCGATCCTTCTTCAAAATATTTATCGAGCAGAATGTCGTCGTTTTCCGCCGCCGTCTCGGTCAACTGCGCCTGCATAGCGGCAAGTTCTTCCTGCATATTCTCGGGCACGGGTATTTCCTCGGGCCCCGTTTGCGTAAATTCAAACGCCCGTCCCGAAAGCGCGTTGACATACCCCTGCATCTTCCCCTCCCGCATGATGGGAATCTGGATGGGCGCAAGTTTGCTGCGGTATTTTTCTTTGAGCGCCGCGACCGTGCCGACATAATCGGCGTTGTCCTTGTCCATGCCGTTGATGAAAATGACGAGCGGCATGGAAAGCCGCAGACAGTAATCGACGATGCTCTCCGCCCCGATGGGCAGCACGCCGTTTGCCCCGATGACCAGCACGGCGCCGCCCGCCGCGCTCAACCCCTCGTGCCGTTCGCCTTCAAAGTCATAAAATCCGGGAAGGTCGAGAAGATTGATCTTGACCCCTTTCCACACGGTGCTTGCGCAGGACAGGTTGACGGAAATTTTCCGCTGTATTTCCTGCTCGTCGTAATCCATGACCGTGTTGCCGTCCGCAACCTTTCCCATGCGATCGATGGTGCCGCCGTTGAAGAGAATTGCCTCGCACAGGGTGGTCTTGCCCTCGCCGCTGTGCCCGATGACCGCAATGTTGCGGATGTCCTTTGCCGATATGCTCAATTTGTCTGTCCCCCTTTCGGTCTCAAAAACTCAACAAGTCCGTAAAAATGTTGGCTATGGACATTATATTATATTTTTTATCCTTTTTCAAGGGGTTTTTCAAAAAAAGAATGATGAAATTTTGTTGAAAACGCCGCCTGAGCCCGCCGCGCCGCAAAAAAAAGGCAAAAAACAGCCCTTCGGCGCATTGCCGCGGACTGTTTTTTTGTTTTGTTCCGAGCGCAAAAGAGCGTTTTGCGCCTTTATGCCTTTCCCGCGCCGAGGTCTGTCCCCGCGCAGGCGGGGCGCTCACTGATAAAATTCCGTCTTGGCATCGCGCGCCATCAGACGGGACAGGAGTTCAAGACATGCCTGCCGGTAATCGGTGATGTTCCCGCCGTAACAGATCTCGCAGACGGCGTTGGTCAAGGGCAGGTCGACGCCGTATTTTTCCCCCAGCGCCCGCATGGCTTTGGACGTGGTTACGCCCTCTGCAAGTTTTTCAAATTTTTCGCCCTTGACGAGCATCTCCCCGTAACGGCGGTTGTGCGAATAGGGAGAAAAGAGGGTGGCTTCGTAATCTCCGAGATGGGCGAGCCCGTAAGCGGACAATTCGTTGCCGCCCATCGCCTTGATGAGGCGGGCGACCTCGCGCGCGCCGCGGCTCATGAGCGCCCCCTTCAAAGAGACGTATCCGCAGCCGTCCAGAACGCCCGCGAGAATGCCCATGACGTTCTTTGCCGCCGCGCCGAT
>CALVZM010000087.1 GCA_944372515.1 uncultured Clostridia bacterium | reverse complement strand
CGTTACGGCGGGCGGCGGTGACGTCGGGCAGATCGGCCCGGCGGCGATGGAAAGCCGCCTGGTCAAAGGTCTGTATTTCTGCGGTGAAACGCTCGATGCGGATGCGCTGACGGGAGGGTTTAATTTGCAGATCGCTTTTGCAACGGGATTTGCCGCCGGCAACGCCATCCGCTGAGGCGGCGCAAAAGGGAGGCAAAACAAAGCGGCGCGCAAAAAAAACGCCAAAAAATCCGCCTGCCGCAATCAATTGACTTTCACGGCACAATGATTTATACTGAGATATAACGACGGCGGTCGGGCATAGCGCCGAAGGGGCGGAAAACTTTCAGGGAGAGAAAATCTCCGCCGGAAGTAACTTCCGGGGCGATAGAAATTACAGCGAAGGAGCAAACGTTGCCATGAACATCATACGAGGGGCGATCACCGTAGACGCGGACACGCCCGAAGAAATACGGGAAAAGACGGGCGAACTGCTGCGCGCCGTCGCGCAGGCGAACGATCTGAGCGGAGATAATCTCAAAGCCATTATATTTTCGACGACGCAGGACATACATTCCTGCTATCCCGCCAAAGCGGCGCGGGAATGCGGGTTTGAGAAGGCGGCGCTCTTTTCATCGGTTGAACCGGACATCGAAGGGGCTCTGCCCCTGTGCATCCGCGTCATGGTATTTGCGGAAGGCTTGAAGAAAAAGGAAAAGCACGTCTATCTTGGGAAAGCGGCGGCCCTGCGGAAAGACATCTCCGCAAAACTGATCGTTGCGCTCGACGGACCTGCGGGCAGCGGAAAGAGCACGATCGCAAAGGCGCTTGCCGCCGCATACGATATTCTGTATCTGGATACGGGCGCCATGTACCGTGCTTGCGCGCTCTGTCTGAAAAGACAGAACATATCGCCCGATGACGTCGCCGCGGCGGAGCGTGCGATCGGCGCGGCGGACATCGGCGTGCGATACGAGGCGGGAACGCAGCACACTTTTCTGAACGGGGAAGACGTGTCCGCGGAGATACGCAAAAATGAGATCTCCATGCTTGCGTCCTCGGTGGCGAAACTGAGCGGCGTGCGCAAGAAAATGGTGGAAAAACAGCGGGAGATCGCGGGAACGCAGTCCTGCGTGCTGGACGGAAGGGACATCGGCACCGCCGTTCTTCCCGACGCGCCCTTCAAATTTTTCATCACCGCCAGCCCGCGGGTACGCGCCGAACGGCGTTGGAAAGAACTCAAAGAAAAAGGGGAAACGGGCATCGGCATCGAAGAATTGACGCGGGAGATCGAGGCACGGGACGAACAGGACCGCAATCGGGAAATTTCCCCGCTGCGGCAGGCGCCGGACGCCGTTTTGGTGGACACTTCGGACATGACTGCGGAAGAAGTCGTCGCATTGATCCGCGAAAAAATTCAGGAGAAGATCTGACATGGAAAAGCAAAGCGAAAACAAAAAGGAAAAGAAGGGGTACAGCATCTTGCAGCCGGCGAATAAAAAGGGGCGCCACGTCAACGGACTGCTCATGTTCCTGCGCATCGTGCTTCTGCCTCTCGTCTGGCTTTTGTATCCCTTCCGTTTTTACGGCAACCGCAAAATTCCCGACGGACCTTATATCTATGTCGGCAATCATTACCGCATCTGGGATATCGCTTTTCCGCCCTGCACGACGACGGAAGGCATCCATTATCTCGCCAAGAGCGAACTGCGGGACGTGCCCGTGCTCGGCGCGGCGTGCCGCGGAGCAAAGGTGATTTTTCTGGAACGCAACGGGGAGGACGTGCACGGGCTGATGGACGCGCTCCGCTGTCTGAAAAACGGGGAAAAAATCGCCGTTTATCCCGAAGGAACGCGCAACAAATCGCAGGAAGACGAATTTCTGGAATTTCACAGCGGCGCGGCGATGCTGGCGATCAAAACGCATACGCCCATTGTGCCCATCGTCTGTTATAAAAAGACCAGACCTTTCCGCCTGAACCATGTTCTGATCGGGGAACCTTTTGAACTTAAAGAATATTACGGGCAGCGCCTCACGCAGGAACTTCTCGAAGAGGCGTCCGCAAAACTGCGCGATTATCTGATCGGGATGCGCGACGAACATACCCGCATGCTCGAAGCCAAAAAGAAAAAGACAAAAACGCCCGCCGATTAAGGCGAAGCGTCAATGAAATGCCGCCTCGCGTTTTTCCGAACGAAAAGGAAGAAAACATGGGCGGAGGGAAGATGAAGAACATGCAGATCTGTATTGCAAAGAGCGGCGGTTTTTGCCGCGGCGTGCGCAATGCCGTGGATACGGCATTGACCGTTCCGCCGGAAAACACCTATATTTACGGCGAGATCATCCACAATCCGGACGTCGTCGCACAGATCGAGAAACGGGGCATACGCACCGTTGAAGATCTGCGGGAAGTGCCTTCCGGCGCCGCCGTCATCATCCGTTCGCACGGCGTCGGAAAGGACGTGTATCGCCGCTGCGAAGAGCGGGGCATCAAGGTCATCGACTGCACCTGCGGATTTGTAAGGCGGACGCAGAGGATCGTGGAGCGGGAGCATGCGGCGGGCAGAACGGTGGCGATCATCGGCGGCAAGAGTCATCCCGAGGTCATCGGCATCAACGGCTGGTGTGAAAATTCCGCCTGCGTTTTCAGCGACGAAGGGGAAGATTTTTCCGTTTTGGCGGACAAAGACGTGAGCGTTGTCGTCCAAACGACCTTTTCCGCGAAGAAATTTGACAAAATTATTAAAATTATTGAAAAAGTATGCAAAAAAAAAGTTGCAGTTTTCAGAACAATTTGTTATACTACTATAGAGCGGCAGGCGGAAGCGGAAAAATTGGCAAAGCAATGTGATGCCGTACTCGTCATCGGCGGGCTCAATTCGAGCAACACCAACAAACTGTATGACGTGTGCAGGGAGCATTGCGACCATGTTTTTCGGCTGGAAAACGCCGATTCGTTCGATCAAAAAATTATAAAAAATTATAAAAAGTTGGGTATCGTTACGGGCGCAAGCACGCCCGACGAGCAGACTCGGGAGGTTCTCACAAAAATGGTAGACATCGAAACAGAAGAGAATGTAACGACAATGGAAGATGTCGTTGCGGGCATGGACAGCGCACAGACAAAATTCAAGAAGGGGGATATCGTGAAGGCGATCGTCTCCGACGCGACCGACGATGGATTGCAGGTGCTCTTGCCCGGTACGAAAAAAGAGATCCTCCTCGATAAAAACGAAGTTGATTGCGAAGAATATTCCAAAGATGCTTACGCCGCGATGATCGGCGGGGACATCGAACTGATGGTGGTCGGGCTCAACCCCGTCAAACTTTCCCAGAAAATGATCAAACAGGCGAAAGAGGAGGAGGCGATGCTCTCTTCCATCGAAGCCGGAGAGGAATTCAGCGTCGTTTGCACGGGCTGCAATAAGGGCGGTCTGACTTCTTCCCTCGGAACTTATTCGGTCTTTGTTCCCGCGCGTGAGATCCGCAGCGGCTACGTCAAGGAACTCGACAAATACATCGGCAAGAAACTCCGTTTGAAGATGCTCGAAATCAAGAACGAGAGAAGAAAGGAGATCATCGCTTCCCAGCGCGTGATCATCGAAGCCGAGAAGCAGGCGCGCGAAGCCGAGAAACAGGCGCAGGAAGCGGCGTTCTTTGCCAATATCCACGTCGGCGACGTCGTGGAAGGCAAAGTGGAACGCGTAACGAGTTTCGGCGCATTCGTATCCGTCAACGGGTTCGATTGTCTCGCGCACATTTCCGATCTGAGTTGGACGGGCGTGCAGAACGTTACGGACGTCCTGGAAATCGGACAGGTCTATCAGTTCAAAGTGTTGAAGGTGGACGAAGAGAAGAAGAAGGTGTCCATCGGATATAAGCAGTTGCAGCCGCAGCCTTGGGACCTCGTTGAGGGGAAATATGCCGAAGGCGACGTCGTGGAAGGCAAAGTCGTGCGCATCACGCCGTTCGGCGCGTTCGTCGAAGTGGAAAAGGGCGTGGACGGATTGGTGCACGTTTCCCAGATCTCTTATGAATGGCTGGAGAATCCCACTTCCGCTCTGTCCATCGGACAGGAAGTCAGTGCGAAGATCCTTGCGTTGGATCCCGCGGCGAAGAAAATGTCTTTGTCCATCAAGGCATTGCAGCCCAGACCCGAACAGCCCGCAAGACGGGAGCGCGAAGAGGGCGAGGCGCCGAGAGGCGGCAAGCGCGCCAGAAGGGAACCGAGAGAATATTCGGATGAAATGACTTCCTGGAAGGAAGATTCCGTCGGCGGCGCTTCTATTGCCGACCTGCTGGGACAGCATGAAGACTGATCGACGGCAAAAGCGTGTCAATTCTAAAAAAAACAGAGCCTCGTGCGTTTAATGCACGGGGCTTTCGTTTATATATAACATTGTAAAAAATAATTGATACGTTTTTTCGGGAGGCTTACGAACATGAGTGCGAAAAAAGAAGGCAACATCCGGATATCGAGCGAAAACATGATGCCGATCATCAAGAAATGGCTCTATTCGGACAAGGATATTTTTCTGCGTGAAATCGTGTCCAACGCAACGGACGCCATCACGAAATACAGAAAATTGGTCGAGTTGGGCAGCGCGTCCGCACCGTCCGCCGAAGAGAAGTACTGCGTCAAAATTTCCGTGGATAAAGACGCGAAAACTCTCACCGTCGAGGACAACGGCATCGGCATGAGCGAAGAGGAAGTGGAAAAATACATCACGCAGATCGCCTTTTCGGGCGCGGCGGATTTTCTTTCCAAATACGAAAAAGCGGGCGGCGACGGCATCATCGGACATTTCGGATTGGGATTCTATTCCGCCTATATGGTCTCCGAAAATATCGAGATATTCACAAAATCCTATCAGGACACGCCTGCCGTGCATTGGGAGTCGGACGGCAACTCCACCTATTCCATCGAAGAATGCGACAAAGCCGACCGCGGCACAAAGGTCGTCATGCACCTTGCGGCGGGAGAAGAAGAATTTCTGGAAGAGAGCACGATCCGCGGTCTGGTGCGCAAATATTGCGAGTTCATGCCCTATGAAATTTACGTCAATTATAAGGGGAAAGACGACAAACCCGTCAATAACATCTCTCCGCTCTACCTGAAAAATCCCGCGGACTGCACGGAAGAAGAGTATAAGACTTTTTATCGCGAGACCTTTTCCGATTATACCGACCCGCTTTTCTGGGTGCATCTCAACATGGAATATCCTTACCGCCTCAAAGGCATCCTGTATTTCCCCAAGGTGCGCAACAAGGTGGAGTTGGAGCGCGGCAAGGTCAAACTGTTCTGCAACCAGGTGTTCATTGCAGAGAACATCAAGGAAGTCATTCCCGAATATTTGATGCTGCTCAACGGCGTCATCGATTGTCCGGACATTCCGCTCAACGTCTCCCGCAGTTTCCTGCAAAATGACCGTCAGGTGCAGAAGATATCCAAATACGTCGCCAAAAAAGTCGCCGACGCACTCATCGATCTCTTCAACAAAGATCGGGAAAAATATGAGAAATGCTGGGAAGATACGTCCATGTTCGTCAAATTCGGCTGTCTCAAAGACGAGGATTTTTATCAGAAGATCAAGGACGTCATCATCTATAAGAACCTTGCCGGCAAATATGTGCCTCTGACCTCTCTCTTCGGCGCCGAACTCACGGACGAGGAAGCCAAAGAAGGCAAACAGCCAAAGGCGGTCTATTACGTTTCCGACGAAAATTTGCAGGCGCAGTATGTGCAGATGTTCAAGGATGCAGGGCTGGACGCCGTGCATTGCGACAACTATCTCGACCCGCATTTCATCAGTTTCATGGAATACAAAGAGCCGCGCAAAGTCCGCTTCCTGCGCATAGACGCCGATGTGGATGAAGCGCTCAAAAACGCGGCGGACGAGAATGCGGAAAGCAAAAACGGGGAGATCGAAAAGGCGTTCACCGCCGCGCTGAAAGAGAAAAACGTAACCGTGAAGGTCAGTTCGCTCAAAAATGCAGATATCCCCGCCGTCATCAATGTCGACGAATTTATGCGCCGCATGGGGGAAATGAACCGGTTCTACGGTATGGGCGAAATGCCCCCGCAACTGACGCTCATCGTCAACGCCGCCAACGAATCCGTCCGCACGCTCGCTTCCCTGCCAGAAGAACGGCAGAAGTTTGTCGCCGAACAGATTTATTATCTGGCGCTCCTCTCTTACCGTAAACTCACGCCCGACGAAATGAAGGCGTTTACGGCAAACAATATGCAACTTTTACAGGAATACGCCGCTCAAAAGGCGTGATCTCCTTTTTCGCTCGGAAGTTTTTCCGATCCCCGAAGGCTTTTGCCGCTTCGGGGATTTTTTTTGCGTTCTTTGTATTTTTACGCGGCGAAGACAAAAAAGTGATAATCGGAAACTTGTCCGCATACGATATACGGATGTATGATTTTCTGCCGCCGTCCTTGAAGACCGCGATGCAAAATCTAAATTCCAACCTGCTCTATGAATTGCGCCTGCGTGCCGAACGTCCCGTGAAGGTCAATTATCGCGGGGAATACCTTTTCCTCGGGGAAGACGGCGTTACGCCGCGGCGAGAGCGGGCGATCGTCGTCAGCGCGCGGGAGATCGCCGACTGTGTTTTTGCCGCCTGCGATTATTCGGTATATTCCTGTTCGGAAGAGATGAAGGAATGCTTTCTGACGTCAAAGACGGGGGAGCGGATCGGGCTTGGCGGGACTTTGGTGCGGGAAAACGGAAAAATCATCGCTTTGCGGGATGTACGTTCTCTGTGCATCCGCATCCCGCACCCCGTGCAGGGCTGCGCCGATAAAATTTTTTCTCTCTGCGAAGCCGACCGACCGCGCAACTGCATCCTTCTTTCGGCGCCGGGGTACGGAAAGACGACCGTTCTGCGGGAACTTTGCCGCCTGCTGGGGGAGAAGTATCCCGAAAAAAATATTCTCATCGCCGATGAACGAGGGGAACTTTCCGCGTTCGATACGGGGGATGCGGACGTGCTTCTTTTCGGCGGCAAGCGGGAAGCGTTCTCTTTCGGGCTGCGCGCCCTTCGCCCGGATATCATCGTTACGGACGAATTGCAGGAAGAAGAATACGCCGCGGTGCAGAGCGCCATGGACGCGGGACTGATCGTCATTGCCAGCGCCCATTTCGGAAAAGAAGTGCACTCTTTTGCGCACCGCATCTTTGAACGCTATGTCTGTTTCAACAACGAAAAGATCGGACAAGCAAGCGCAATTTACGACGAAAATCTGAAAAATTTGTTGTGATTTGCCATGATTTCGTATATTTTATATATTTGTATAGTACTATTTCTGACGTATATAGGATATTTTTTATCGGGAAAATACCGTTCCGCCAAGAAATTTTATGCGGCGTGGGAGCGTTTCCATCAGATCTTTCTGACCGAAGCGGGCTATACCCGCCGTCCCTTGCAGGAAGTTATAGAAAAGTTCCGCGGGCAGGATGAATTCGGCGCCTTTCTGGCAGAATACGAAAAAAAACATGCCTGGGACGGGAAAATGGATTTTTTCACCAAAGAGGACAATGATTTTCTGCGGGAGTATTTTTCCTGCCTCGGCAGAACGGACTTCAAGGCGCAGAAGGAATATTTCGACGGTGCGGCGAAAAAACTTGCCGCAGGCAGAGAGCGGACAGAAAAAGATGCGCTGCGATATACCGATCTGTATATAAAACTCGGTTTTCTTCTCGGGCTGATCATCGTCATCCTGCTGCTTTGAACCGTGAACCGGCTGCGTTTTTGCCTGCGGGGTCGGTATGGGCAAGTGGAAAGGGACAAAGGCTTTCCTGCGGGGTCGGAGCGGGCAAGGAGATCGGTCGGTTTTTAAGCATTTTTCTCCCGGACATTCGGATGGAGCGATATGGACATTTCCGTTATTTTCAAAATTGCCGCGGTCGGCATTATCATCACCGTGGTGTGTCAGGTGCTGAAAAAATCGGACCGCGACGATATTGCGACGTTGGTCAGCCTCGTGGGGCTGGTCATCGTGCTGACCGTGGTCATCGGCATGGTCGGGGATCTGTTTGAAGAGATACGTCGGATATTTGAGTTGTATTAGCCGTCTTTTTTTGTCTCTGCCCGCCGTCGGAAAAGGAGTGCAGGCAATGGAACTTTTCAGGATCATCGGAATAGCCATCGTTACCGCGCTGACGGTCATCATTCTGAAAAACGTCAAGCCCGAACTTGCCTTTGCCGCAATGCTGGCGGGGGTCATCGTTCTTCTCTTCGCCGCGATCGATATGATGCAGGAGACGTTTGCTGTCTTCGACGAACTTGTGGCGCTGACGGGCATCGACAATGCGGTCGTCAAGATATTGTTGAAAATCATCGGCGTGGGATATCTGACCGAATTTTCCGCCGATCTTCTGAACGATTTCGGCAGCGCATCCCTCGCATCCAAGGTGGAATTATGCGGAAAAATAACCATTCTCGCGCTTTCTTTGCCCATTCTCCGCTCTCTTCTTACGCTCATCGGCGATTTTCTCTCCCTGATCTGAAAGGGAAAGTCCGCCGCGGCGGCAGGCGCGCCCTGTTCTCCCTGTTGCCGCTGGTCCTGTTTCTGGCTTTTTTATTGTCGGCGGGTGCGCTCTGCGGCGGCTTTGCGGCGGGCGGAGCTACGGGCGGTGCGGAGAGCACGGCGCAACTCTTTGCGCAGACGGAAGGGGATCTTACGGACGAAGAAGAAGCGGCGAAAGCAGAATTGGAAGAGAACATTCTCTCGCTCATTTCGCAACTCGATCTGGAAGAATTGCAGGCGTATTTAGACTCTTTGGAATCCTTTTCTTCCTGGAATGCGGCGGATAAGATCGTCGAACTCATCGACGGCGGCACGCTCGATTATGAAAGCGTGTTTTCCGCTCTGTTTTCTCTTCTGACCGATTTCCTTGCGGATATGCTGCCCGCCTTTGCGCTCATTTGTGCCATTGCCCTTCTATGCGGCATCCTCAATACCGTCAAAGCCGGCTTTTTGCAGGATTCGACGGCAGAGATCATCTTTTTCGTCTGTTATGCCGCCGTGCTCGTCGTTCTGCTCTCGCAGACGGTCGCCGTGTTCACGCTCTGTTTCGACGCCATGCGTTCGGTCCGCACGCAGATGGAGATCGTCTTTCCCATTCTGCTGACTTTGATGGCTGCGGGCGGGGGAACGGTGTCGGCAACGGTCTATCGCCCGGCGGTCGCCTTTTTGTCCGGCGGCGTGTCGGAGATATTGACGGGGATCGTCCTGCCGTTTACGGTCGTCATCGTCGTATTGAACATGGTTTCCAAACTGAACCGCAACATCAAACTGAACGGCTTTGTTTCCCTCTTCAAGAGCGCGAACAAGTGGCTGATCGGTCTGAGCGTCGCCGTTTTCGGCATCTTTTTGTCCGTGCAGGGGCTCACGTCGGCTGCCTATGACGGCATCTCCCTGCGGGCGGTCAAATATGCCATCTCCAATTCCGTTCCCATGGTCGGCGGGTTCATTTCAAGCGGATTCGACCTCGTTCTGGCGGGAAGTACGCTCATTAAAAATTCGGTGGGAATGATCGGCATTTTCCTTTTGCTCTCCGCCGTCTTGCAGCCGATTGTCGCCGTGGCGGGGTTTGCGCTTGCGCTTCGGCTGACGGCGGCAGTCTGCGAACCGATCGGCGACGAGCGCATTTCCTCTTTTCTGACCGGACTGAGCGAAAGCACGGGGTACCTTGTCGCCTGTCTGCTGTGCATGTCCTTTCTCTATTTTTTGACCGTACTTCTTCTCATCTGTTCCGCGGGGGTGATCGTATAGATGAAAAATTATGTGCTCGCCGTGGCGGGAACGGCAATGCTGACGGCGATCATATCTGTCGTCATGCCGCGCAAAAAATTCTCCCGCACGATCGAAGGCATTCTGAAATTGTGCATGATCCTCGTGCTCGTTTCGCCCCTGACGGGGCTCATGCGACAGGATCTGACTTTTTTTTCGTCCGAAAGCGGCATTTCGGCTGTGGATACGGCGTATATAAATAACAGTTACGCCCTGGCGACGGAAAGACAACTCAAAGCGCAGTTCGGTGTAACGGTGCGCGCGGAAGTAACTTTTTCCGCCGAGGGAAAGTCCGCCGCACGCATTTATATCCTGGATTTCGGAATGAACGACGAAACGGAGCATATACATATTGTAAGCGGGATCGAAGAAACGGTCAAAAAACTTCTGGATACGGAGAACGTGGAGGTGCACTGTGATGGAAGCGCTTAAACGGCTCAAAGAAAAACGGTTCCGTGAGATACTTTTCATCGGGCTTGCCGCGCTCCTGCTCCTTGCCGCCGCCTATTTCGTGTTCATCGGCAACGCGGGGGCGGAAACGGAACGGACGGACGGGGTGCGTGAAATGAGCGATGAGGAAAGCCGTCTTTGCTCCATCCTGTCCCGCATCGAGGGCGTCGGCGCCGTCGAAGTTTACATCAACGAAGACGAAGAGGGGAATGCCCGCAGCGCGGTCATCGTGTTTGAAGGCGCGGACAGTCTGTCCGTGCGCATGGACGTCATGCGGGCGGCGGCAGGCGCGTTGGGCATTTCGCAAAAAGACGTATTGATTTATAAAATGACCACATAAAACATCAAAAAAATCAAGGAGGACGTATTATATGGTTATGTCAAACAAAAAGAAGATCATCGTGATGAGCGGGCTGGTATTGCTTCTGGCGGTAACGGCGGTGTTCAACTTCGTTCTGGCGAGCGTCGATCCGGCGGCGTCGACGGGCGGAACGGTTACCGTTTCCAACTATTTCACCACCTACCGCACCGAACGCACGACGACCCGCAACGAAGAGATCCTGCAACTCGATTCGGTCATCGCGCTCTATGAGGCGGGAACGGAGGAATACGACGAAGCGGTGGACATGAAAATGGAACTCGTTACAGCGATGGAGCAGGAACTTGTCATCGAAACGATGATCAAATCGCTCGGATTTTCCGATTGCGTCGTGTCCGTTTCCACGGCGTCGGACAATGTAAACGTGTTCATCAATTCGAGCGAACTGAATTACGATACCGCGTTGCAGATCTACAACATGCTGAAAAACGAAACGGGGATCGTCGCGGGAAATATAATTATTATGCCCGTTTATTCAGAAAGTTGATGAAAATAGTGGAAATCTCCGAAAGAATGTGTTATAATGTCTTTGAATAAGTTATTCGGGAGACAATTATGGCAAACATGAAATATAATTATTCGTCCGGCAGCAACGGAAACATCACCTACAATTCGGACATCGTCAACAGCATCGTTGCGATCGCCGTGCAGGAAGTGGAGGGGGTGCACAGCCTGACGCCGAACAAGGGCATCCGCCTGTATTTTGAAAAAGACGGCGTGTATGTGGACATTTCCGTCATCGTCGAATACAGCAACTCCATTCCGGATCTGGCGTTCCGCATCCAGCAATCCATCAAGCAGGTCGTGGAATCCATGACCAAGTATAAGATCGCCAAAGTGGATGTTCACGTGCAGGATGTGGTGTTCCCCGAACAGGCGGCGCACGCGCCCGATGCCGCCGACGCCGGGGACGACGCGGAAAAATAAACGGATAGATCAAAAATCCCTTTACGCTTATAAAGGGATTTTTTGCCTTGATTGCGATAGATCGCGCCGCACGGCGTTTGTATACGGATACAGGAAAATATTTTATGAGAAAGGACGCAAGAGAAGCCGTACTGAAAATTTTATATGCGCGGGAAATCAATCCCGAAACATCAAACGGACTGAAAAGAGCGCTTTTGGGCAAATTTTCGGCGGAGGACGCCGCCTTTGCCGAAGGGCTGACGGATGCCGTCATCTCGCACGAAGAGGAGATCCTGCGGGTCATCGACGACAACATCCGCAATTTCAAAAAGGACAGGCTTTTTCCCGTGGATCGCGCGGTGCTCATGATCGCCGTGGCGGAAATTTTATATTTCGACGATATTCCGCCCGTCGTTTCGGTCAGCGAAGCGACCGATCTCGTACAAAAATATTCGACGGAAAAGAGCGCCGATTTTGTGAACGGAGTACTTTCGGGGGTAATTGCAAATGTATAAGATCATTGACGGAAAAGCGTTGGCGGCAAAGATGCGCGCCGCGCTGAAAGAGGAAGTGCAGGCGTTCACCGCCGCGCACGGAGAAGTGGGGCTGGCAGTCGTGCTGGCGGGCAACGATCCCGCCTCGCAGGTCTATGTGCGCAACAAGATCAAAGCCTGCGGCGAGACGGGCATCCGTTCGCACGCCTTTTATCTGCCCGCCGACGTAACGCAGGCACAGATCGAAGAACTCGTTTCTTCGCTTGCCGAAAATAAGGACATCCACGGGATTTTGGTCCAACTGCCTCTGCCCGCCGGGCTCAACGCCGAGCGGGTGCTCGGGCTCATTCCCTACGAAAAGGACGTGGACGGCTTTTCGGCGGAAAATATCGGCAATCTCGCCATGAACCGCAGGACGCTGGTCGCCTGCACACCCTTCGGCGTGATGAAAATGTTGGAAAGCGAAAACATTCCGCTGCGCGGCAAAAACGCCGTCGTGCTCGGCAGGAGCAACATTGTGGGCAAGCCCATGGCAATGCTGCTCACCAACGCCGACGCGACCGTTACGCTCTGCCACAGCAAGACGGAAAATCTGCGGGAAATATGCGCCCGCGCGGATATATTGGTCGCCGCGATCGGACGGGCAAAGTTCGTTACCGCCGATATGGTAAAAGAGGGCGCTGTGGTCATCGACGTGGGGATGAACCGCGATGAAAACGGCAAACTCTGCGGCGACGTCGATTTTGAAAGCGTCAAGGAAAAAGCGGCGTACATCACGCCCGTTCCGGGCGGCGTCGGTCCCATGACCATCACCATGCTGATGCACAATGCGTTTATTGCAGCCAAGAGGAGCGTGGAGTAATTTTGTACGATTTTCAGAAAAAATACGCAGAATATCTTGCGGATTTTGAAGGGGCGCTGCAAGCGCACTGCAAAACCTTGTCTGAAAAAAATCCGACCCTGAAAAAAGCGATGGTATACAGCGTGGAGTTGGGCGGCAAACGCATCCGCCCCGTGCTTCTGCTTGCCGCGGCGGACATGCTCGGCGTGGAACGGGACGACGTGATGCCTTTTGCCGTCGCGCTCGAAATGATCCATACCTATTCGCTCATTCACGACGATCTGCCCGCCATGGATAACGACGATTTCCGCCGCGGAAAACCGTCCAATCACAAAGTATTCGGCGAAGCGATGGCGATCTTAGCGGGCGATGCCTTGCTGAATGCCGCATACGGTCTTTGTTTTTCGCAATGTTTCAAGGGCGAAAAATATGTGCGCGCCGCCAAATATTTAAGCGAAGCGGCGGGAGAAAACGGTATGATCGCGGGACAGGCTGCCGATATTTTATGGGCGGATCAAGAAGATTTTTCCGAAGGGCAGTTGCGCTATATCTATGAAAACAAGACGGGAAAACTGATCGCCGCCCCGCTTGCGATCGCATCCATCATCGCCGACAGCCGTTCTTTTTTTGAATTGGAAGAGTTCGGCAAATCGCTGGGACGGCTCTTTCAACTCACGGACGACATTCTGGACGTTACGGGAAAATTCGGCGAACTCGGCAAAACGATCGGCAAGGACAAAGAGGAGGGAAAACTCACCTGCGTCCGCCTCTACGGGCTCGAACAATCGCAGATCGAAGCCGATCTTACGGTCGATTCCTGTCTTCTTTTCCTCGAACGGCTGGATGCCGACACGACTTTTTTGCGCGAACTCGTCCGCTTTGTGCGGCAGCGTAAAAAATGATAGAAGAGCGCGTATGTCCGCTCGCATGAAAAAAGAGAAAAACAAAAGGGTAGGCGTGAAAGAGTTATGCTGGAAAAAAACGATCTGAACGTCAAGGCGCTCTCCGCAGAGGAAAGAGAAAGATTGTGCGAAGAGATCCGCCGTAAAATCATTGAAACGGTAACTGTCTGCGGCGGGCATCTGTCTTCCAATCTGGGGGTCGTGGAACTGACCGTCGGCATGTTTTTTGTGTTCGATTTTCCGCGGGACAAGGTCATCTGGGACGTGGGGCATCAATGCTATGCCTATAAACTGCTTTCGGGACGGTATGAAAAATTTCATACCCTTCGTCAAAAAGACGGATTGTCCGGCTTCCCCAAACGGCGGGAGAGCGTCTATGACTGTTACGACACGGGACACGCGGGCAATTCCGTTTCCGCCGCCATCGGTCTGGCAAAGGCACGCGATCTGAAAGGGGAGAGCGGCCGCGTCATCGCCGTGATCGGCGACGGGTCTTTCAATAACGGACTGATCTACGAAGCGCTGAACGGGATCTCCGTGCTGGACGTCCGCGTGCTCATTATTCTCAACGACAACGATATGTCCATTTCCCCGACGGTGGGCGGCACGCATGAACTGCTCGGGCAGAACGCCCGCGACGAAGAACTGAAAAAAAAGAACATCGCCCTCATCGAACAATACGGCGTGCAATACGTCGGTGTCGTCAACGGCAACGATCTCGGCGAAGTAACGGACGCCCTGCGCCGCGCCGACGAACTTTTGCAAAAGAGCAGCGTTCTGTTGCACATCAAGACAAAAAAAGGCATGGGATATGACTTCTGCGAAGAAAATCCGATGCAGACGCACGGCGTCGCTCCCAACGGTTCGGGCGCCGAGAAAGAATATTCTTCCGTATTCGGCGATACGATGCTCGCCCTCGCCCGCAAGGACGAGCGCGTGGTGGCGGTAACGGCGGCGATGACCGACGCCCTCGGGCTGCGCCCCTTTTTCAACGCCTTTCCGGAGCGGGCATTCGACGTGAGCATCTGTGAAGAGAATGCAGCCGTGCTGTGCGCGGCGATGGCACAGGGGGGACTTAAACCTTACTATGCCATCTATTCCACTTTCCTGCAACGTGCTTTCGACGAACTCATCCACGATATCTGCGCGCAGGATCTGCCCGTAACCTTCTGCATCGACCGCGGCGGCATTTCGGGCGCGGACGGGGAGACGCATCAGGGCGTTTTCGATCTGTCTTACCTGTCCATCATCCCGAACATGACCATCGCCGTCCCCAAGGACGGGAAAGAATTAGCGGATATGCTGGAATTTTCATTGACATATCCCCATCCTCTCGCCATCCGTTATCCCCGTTCGGCAAAAGCGGCGTTCGGCTGCAAGCGGGCGATCGAGGCGGGGACGTTTGAATATCTGACAGACAAGACGGATGCCGACCTGACCGTGCTTGCCGCGGGCGAACGCGCCGTTTCGCTGGCATTCCGGCTGCGGGAAGAGACGGGCGTTCCATTCGACATCGTCAATGCGCGTTTCGTCAAGCCGATCGACGAGGCACTGCTCGGTGCGATCCGTTCCCCGCGCATCCTTACGATCGAGGACAACGTGCGCATGGGCGGGCTCGGCGACCAGATCGACAGGTTCTATCTGAACGCGGGCAAGGAAATATATAACTTCGCCTATTACGATCGGTTCATTCCCCAGGGGGATGTTGCCGGTTTGCAGGAAGAATACGGCTGGGATCTCGAAGAGATCAGAGCGTGTATTCAAAAAGGACGCAAATGAGAGCGGACAGGTACTGCGCCGAAAAATACGGTTCCCGCACCAAAGCGGCGCGGGCGATAGAGCGGGGCGAAGTGCTCGTGAACGGCAAAAAAGTCCGTCCCGCCGATCCCGTCGGACCGGGAGACGAAGTGTCGTTTCTGCCGTCCGCGGAACAATACGTTTCCAACGGCGGGTATAAACTTTCCCGCGCGCTGCAAGCCTTTTCCGCGGATGTGCGCGGAAAAATTTTTGCGGACATCGGCGCCAGCACGGGCGGGTTCACCGACTGTCTGCTGCAAAACGGAGCGGCGAAAGTTTACTGCGTGGACGTGGGCGAAAGCCTTTTAGACGAATCGCTGCGCCGCGACGCGCGCATCGTGAATATGGAAAACGTCAACGCCCGTTTTCTCAAACAAGAGGATTTTCCCGAACGGCTCGATGGAGCGGTCATCGATGTGAGTTTCATTTCCCTCGCACTGATGCTGCCCGTATTGCGCGACATCGTTTCGCCGCAAGGCGTCGTGTTTGCGCTCATCAAGCCGCAGTTTGAATGCGAAAACAAGCGGGAACTTTCCAAAAGCGGCATTGTAACGGATGCAAAAAAGCGGCGGAAGATCGTGGAAAAAATATACGACGCCTGCCTTGCAAACGGGCTTTATCCGATCGATCTGGTCAATGCGCCGCTACGGGAAAAGAAGAACGTGGAATATATTATTTTACTCGGCAAACAAAAATCTGCCTGCGCCGACAAAAGGGCGATTGTCGATAAATCGGACAGGCTGTTATAAGACAAGGCGGAAAAGATGAATCATGAGGATCGGAATCGTATATAAAAAGGAAAAAGTGCGGGATAAAGAAGTCGTTTCCCGCCTGATCTCCAAATTCCGTGTCCGCGGCTGCGAAGTCAGGGTGATGCACACGGGCGCCGAATTGCGCGACGCGGACTGCGTGGTCGTGCTCGGCGGCGACGGCGCTCTGCTGCATGCCGCCGTGATCGCGGGAAAGCAGGGGATAAAGGTCGTGGGCGTCAATTACGGAAACCTCGGTTTTCTCTCGGAATTTGAGGCAGCCGAAACGGAAAAGGTTGTCGATCTCGTCTGCGGCAGACACACCGTCCTGCCGCGGAGCGTGCTGGAAATCACGCTCAACGAAAAGACGGTCTATGCCCTGAATGAAACGGTGCTGCAACGGGATTATACCCGTTCTTACGGTCATCAGGTGGCGCGTTTCGGTCTGCTCCTTGACGGGGAAAACATACAAAACTATGTTGCGGACGGGCTGGCGATCGCCACACCGACGGGGTCGACGGCATATTCCCTTTCCGCGGGCGGCTGCATTTTGTCTCCCGACGTCGGGGCGTTCATCGTTACGCCGATCTGTCCCATGGGTCTGCGGGCAAGACCGCTCGTCGTTTCCGACACCGCGACTTTTTCCTTTGATCTTTCGGCGGAAAAAGAAGATTTGAAATTGTATGCCGACGGAAGACCGGTGGGAACGGTAACGCCCGACAGTCAAATCTGCATCCGCCGCGCGCCGTTTACGGCGGATTTCATCACGCGCAACGTCAAGCGGCTCTTTCAGGCGGTCAACCGAAAACTTTCGGGCTGATATTTCGCCGTATCCGCGGGCAGAACAAAAAATGCCGATGGAATTTTTTGTTTTTTTCGGGCAAAGAAAATCAAAACACGGAACAAGGGGGACGCACTGCACATGTTACAGGAAGAAAGACGGGCAAAGATACTTGAAATCATTGCCGCGCAGGAGATAGAGACGCAGGAGGAGTTGTGCCGCGCGCTCAATGCGGCGGATTATTCCGTTACGCAGGCGACGGTATCGCGGGACATCAAGAGCCTGCGCCTTCTGAAAGTGAGCGGGGAAAAGAAAAAATACCGCTATGCCTGTCCGAAGGAGAGCGGCGCGGAGATCCTTCCCGGGAAATTCCGCAATCTCTTCAAGGAGAGCGTCGTCAGCGTTCGCTGCGCCTGCAATCTCGTGGTCATCAAAACGCTTTCGGGCAACGCTTCCAACGCCGGGCTCGTTCTGGACGAACTCAATTTCGACGAGGTCGTCGGCACGGTCGCGGGGGACGATACGCTGTTTGCCGCCTGCACGGACGAAAATTCCGCACAGGCGATCAGGGAAAAACTGAACGGGATGTTGAAATAATTTTTTATGCTGAACAGGCTGAACATTCACAACGTCGCTTTGATCGACGAAGCGGAAATAGAATTTTGCGCAGGGCTCAACGTGCTGTCGGGCGAAACGGGATCGGGCAAATCGGTTATTCTCGATTCCGTCAATTTCGTGTTGGGCGCCAAAGCGGACAAATCCATGATCCGTTACGGGCAGAGCGAATGCTCCGTCTCGGCGGAGTTTGACGTCTCGCACAGTGAAGAAGTGCGCGGTGAACTTGAAGAAATGGGATTGGAACCCGACGATCTGCTCGTCGTCAGCCGCAGATATACCGCGGAAGGGCGCTCGTCCATCCGCATCAACGGCACACCCGCGAATGCGGCGATGCTGCGCCGTCTGACCGCCCGTCTCGTCGACGTGCACGGGCAGAGCGAACATTTTTTTCTGCTCAAAGAGTCCAACCAACTGAAAGTGCTCGACGATGCGGCGGGAGAGCCGCTTTCCGATCTGAAAAAACGCCTGTCAGGCAAGACGGGCGAATTGCGCGAACAGAAAAAACGCCTGGAAATTCTGGGTGCCGACGATTCCGAACGGAACCGCAGAATGGACATTCTCGCCTTCCAGATCGAAGAGATCGAAAAAGCGGGGCTGCAAGAAGGGGAAGAGGAAACCCTTCTGTCCCGCCGTGCCAAAATGAATGCCGCGGAAAAGATATTGTCCGCCCTGCGGGAAGCGGGAGAATTGCTCACCGCCGACGGAACGGGTACGGACGCCCTGCGGAGCGCCGCCCGCGCGATGAGCGGCATCTCTTCCATCGATCAAGCCTATGCCGAAGCCTGCGAACGGCTGGAAAATCTGCAAGCCGAAGCCGAAGACGTCGCCGACACCCTTTCTTCCCTGGCGGAAGAGGTGTATTTCGACGAGGAAGAGCGCACGGAAACGGAGAGCCGTCTGGACGAGATCAAGCGGCTCAAAAGAAAATACGGACCGGAAATAACCGACGTGCTTGCCTTTGCGGAAAAAGCCCGCGCCGAATACGACATGCTTTCCCACAGCGGCGAAGAGGCGGAACGGCTCACGGACGACATGGAGCGCTGCCGTCGGGAAATTATCGAACTCTGCGAGCGCATGACGGCGCTGCGAAAGGAAACGGCTGACGGGTTTACCGCGCGCGTGGTCAAAGAACTTCGTACGCTGAACATTCCTTCCGCCCGTTTTGAAGCACAGTTTACGCCCTATGAAAAAGAGGATGCCGACCGCGCGACGGGCGACGGGCTGGACGCAGTGTGTTTTCTTTTCTCCGCCAATGCGGGCGAGCCGCTCAAACCGCTTTCCAAGATCATAAGCGGCGGGGAAATGAGCCGCTTCATGCTCGCCGTTAAGACGCAACTTTCGGGCGTCAACGGCATTTCTACCTATATTTTTGACGAAATAGACGCGGGGATCTCGGGAAAGACCGCCCGCGTGGTTGCCGAAAAATTTGCCTCGATCGCACGGCACACACAGATCATTGCCGTATCCCATCTCGCGCAGATCGTTTCCATGGCGGACAGGGATTTTCTCATCCGCAAAGACGAATCGCAGGGCAAGACTTCCACAAAAATCATTCGCCTGAACGAAAAGGAACGCATCGGGGAACTTGTCCGTCTTTTAGGCGGCGACACGGAGAGCCGTTTTGCCGAGAAACACGCGGCGGAATTGATAGATTCTGCCAGAAACTACAAAAAAATACTCTCCCAAAAAGACTGAAAACAGAATATACGTCCGAAGTTTGCGCAAATTAACTCGTGTTGAGGGGTGATTATGCGCAAATTTTCTTATTTTCTGCTGAATTGCATCTTCGTTCTGTCCCTGTTTTTGACAGGTTGGAGCGCCGTCGGGCTCACGGCGGCGGCGCAGGGAAAGACGGTATACCTCGGCGGCAATGCCGCGGGGTTCCTGCTCGGTATGGGCGGCGTGCAGATCATCGCCGTCGGGGAAGTCAGGACGGAGAACGGCGTATGCGCTCCCGCGCGGGATGCCGGGCTGAAAAGCGGCGATCTCATCAC
>CALVZM010000086.1 GCA_944372515.1 uncultured Clostridia bacterium | reverse complement strand
TCACAACGAGCGCCGCACCCTGCACGCCCTCGGGGCGGGAAGCGCCTTCAAATTTGTTGTCAAGCAGAGGAAAGTATGATATACTGTAAAAGAAATAATAATGTATGCGACGCCGCTGCCGCCGCGGTGCGGCGCAGGGCAAAAAAGGGGGACGGCAGTCCGATGGAAGAAAACAGAGAAACGAAAACGGAAGAAGAGGCAAAAGGTACGGGGAATGCCTCGGCAAAGCAAAATACCGCGGAAAACGCGACGGGGAAAGTGCAGAGCGAAGGCGCCGCTCCGCCCGCAGGCGGCGCGGCATCGGACGGACAGTCTGCGGAATCGGCGGGCAAGACCCGCAGCGCGCATCGGGTGAACTTGCTCGTCAACGTCGTTGCCGCCGTTCTGCTCCTCGGGGTATTCGTTTTTGTGTTCCTGTATTTTTACGATTATTTTGAATATCTCGGCACGCCGGAGGGGCGGCAGGTTTTCATCGAAAAACTGCGCGAAACGGGGGCATGGGGCGTTGTGATCCTGACGCTCGTACAGGTGTTGCAAGTCGTCGTGGCGTTCATCCCGGGCGAGGTGGTGGAGTTGGCGAGCGGCGCGCTTTACGGCATGTTCGGCGGTCTGGTTTTATGCCTCGTCGGGCTGAACATCGGCACGCTCATCATTTTCGGGCTGGTGAGCCTGTTGGGCGGATCGTATGTGCGTGAAAACGTCAGTCAAAAACAGTATAAATATCTGAAAATACTCAACGACCCCGACCGCGCGCTGGTGGCACTTTTCTTCATTTTCCTCATTCCGGGGATCCCCAAGGATATCCTCATCTATTTCGTTCCGCTCACCCGCGTGAAGATGTGGAAGTTTATGATCGTCGCTTCCGTCGCCCGCATTCCCTCCATCGTCAGTTCCACGTTCACCGCCGAGGCGCTGTTGCGCGGGGACTATCTTTCCGCCGGCATCATTTTCGGCATCTTCCTCGTCCTCGGCATCCTCGGCGTCGTCTTCAACGGAAAAATCTATGCGCTGGTCGAAAAGATCTTTGCGCGCGACAAGAAAAAATAAGAAAACGGCAAAGGGGATTTTTCCCCGAACGGTATCTTAAAAAAGGAGAGGAGCATGCCCGCGTTGAACGGGCATTTTTCTCGGAGAAAAGAGTCGCCGGCGAAAGAAAAAAAAGGAAACAAAAGCGGGAAAAAGACGTTCCAACGGCGAAAAAGACAAAAAAATTGCATTTTTCCCCGACTTTTTCGGTCTATTTGTTTGACAAAAGGGTGCAGGAGGTGGTAAAATAATCAGGCTGTACCCTCAGAAAAGGGTATATTGCGCCCTGAACGGCTTTTACATTATTATATATATCGCCATTAAAATCGCTTCTTAAATTGCTTTCGAGGCAATTTCGGAAAATATATTCCCAAATTTCGTAAGGAGGTAAAAAATGCCCACCATCAACCAGCTGATCAAACACGGCAGAGAGAAGCAGACCTACAAGTCCAAGAGCCCTATTCTGGACAACTGCCCTCAAAAGCGCGGCGTTTGCCTGTCTGTTACGACCACCACGCCCAAGAAGCCGAACTCGGCTCTCCGGAAAATCGCGCGTGTGCGTCTGACCAACAAGCAGGAAGGCGTCGTGTACATCCCCGGCGAAGGCCACAACTTGCAGGAACACAGTTCCGTGCTCGTTCGCGGCGGACGTGTCAAGGATCTGCCCGGCGTGCGTTATCACATCGTGCGCGGCGCGCTCGATACCGCAGGCGTTGCCAACCGCAAGCAGGCTCGTTCCAAGTACGGCGCAAAACGCCCCAAGTAAGTTTTTCCCGCTGAACGGAAAACTTTGCAGTTCAAAAAACAACTCCTACTTCATTTCGGAATATATTTTTCAGATACCCCGATAAAAAGTAGGCAGTATGCGGAAAGACCTTCCGCAGAAGGTTCGCTACCGTGCCCGCAACGGTGCGGCAAGCGATAGCTGTACTGAAGGGTAGAATACAAACCCTCGAATCAAAAATAATTTAAGGAGGATCCTACGATGCCCAGAAGAGGTAACGTACCCAAAAGAGACGTATTGCCCGATCCCGTATACAACAGCAAGGTGGTAACCAAACTTGTCAACCAGATCATGCAGGACGGGGAAAAGAGCGTTGCGCAGAAGATCGTCTACGAAGCGTTTGAGCAGATGCAGGCGAAACTCAAAGCGGACGCGATGGAAATATTCAATCAGGCGATGAACAATGTCATGCCCATGGTCGAAGTCAAGGCACGCCGTGTGGGCGGCGCCAACTATCAGGTGCCCATCGAGATCAGACCCGAGCGCCGTCAGACCCTCGCCATCCGCTGGATCGTGATCAACACGAAAAAGCGCAGCGAGCGCGGCATGGCGAACAAACTCGCCGCGGAACTGATGGACGCTTACAACAATGCCGGCGGTTCCGTCAAGAAGAAGGAAGAAACGCACAGAATGGCGGAGGCGAACAAGGCTTTCGCGCACTTCAAGTTTTAACTGAGGAGCCACAAGTATGCCCAGAGAATTTGATTTATATCATACCAGAAACTTCGGCATCATGGCGCACATCGATGCCGGTAAGACGACGACCACCGAGCGTATTTTGTTCTACACCGGCAAAACGCACAAGATCGGCGAAGTGCATGAAGGCGCCGCCACCATGGACTGGATGGTCCAGGAACAGGAACGCGGCATCACCATCACTTCCGCCGCTACGACCTGCCAGTGGAAGGGATATCGCTTCAACATCATCGATACCCCGGGACACGTCGACTTCACCGTCGAAGTGGAGCGCTCCCTGCGCGTGCTCGACGGCACGGTCGCCACGTTCTGCGCCAAAGGCGGCGTGGAACCGCAGTCCGAAACGGTCTGGCGTCAGGCGGACACTTACCGTGTTCCCCGCATTGCCTATGTCAACAAAATGGACATCAACGGCGCCAACTTCTTCAACGTGGAGAAGATGATCCGCGAGCGGCTCGGCGCCAATCCCGTGCCCATCGAACTGCCCATCGGCAAAGAGGACACCTTCCGCGGCATCGTTGACCTCATCAACATGGAAGCGGAGGTCTACTATGACGACCTCGGCAAGGATTTCCGCAAAGAGCCCGTGCCCGAAGACATGAAGGAGATCGTTGCGGAATCCCGTTCCAAGATGGTCGAAGCGGCGGCGGAAGCCGACGACGAACTCATGGAAAAATTCTTTGAGGACGGCGACCTCTCTCCCGAAGACATCAAAAAGGGTCTCCGCAAGAGAACGCTCAACCTTGAAGTCATCCCCATGCTCTGCGGTTCGTCTTACAGAAACAAGGGCGTGCAGTTCCTTCTGGACGCCGTCATCGATTATCTGCCCAGCCCGCTCGACGTCGATCACGTCAAGGGCGTCAATCCCGACACGGATGCCGAAGAGATCAGAAAGACTTCCGACGAAGAACCTTTCGCGGGACTTGCCTTCAAGATCGCGACCGACCCGTTCGTGGGCAACCTTGCCTATTTCAGATGCTATTCCGGGTTCCTGCAATCCGGTTCCTATTGCTACAACTCCACCAAGGACAAAAAAGAGCGCGTCGGACGTCTCGTGCAGATGCATGCCAACGAGAGAAAGGATATCGACACCGTGTATTCGGGGGATATCTGCGCCATCGTCGGTCTGAAATATACGACCACGGGTGATACGCTCTGCGACGCCGCGCATCCCATCATTCTGGAAAAGATGGAATTCCCCGAACCGGTCATCCAACTCTCTTTGGAACCCAAGACCAAAGCGGGACAGGAAAAGATGGTGGAAGGGCTCGTCAAACTGGCGGCGGAAGACCCCACGTTCAAGACGTGGACGGATGCCGAAACCGGTCAGACGATCATCGCCGGCATGGGCGAATTGCACCTCGACATCATCGTCGACCGTCTGCTGCGTGAATTCCACGTCGAAGCCAACGTCGGCGCGCCGCAGGTCGCTTACCGCGAAACTTTCCGCAATGCCGTCGATGCCGAAGGTATGTACAAGCATCAGTCGGGCGGTAAAGGTCAGTACGGACACTGCAAGATCCACCTCATTCCGCAGGAACCGGGTGCCGGTTATGCCTTTGAGGACGCCACGGTCGGCGGCTCCATTCCCAAGGAATATATTCCCGCCATCGATAAGGGCATCCGCGAAGCGGCGGCGAACGGATATCTTGCAGGCTATGAAATGGTCGATTTCAAGGTCGTCGTATACGACGGAAGTTATCACGAAGTCGACTCCTCCGAACAG
>CALVZM010000085.1 GCA_944372515.1 uncultured Clostridia bacterium | reverse complement strand
GCTTCCGACGGGGCATGCCCCGCAGGAATATACATTTGTGATAAAAAATAAAATATAGTATGGAGGTGCATATCATGGCAAACAACAAAAATTCCGGTCAGAAAAAGACGGTGGTGCACAGAAATCGCGTCGTGATCACAAAAACGACCATTCTGCAAGCCCTTTCTTACATCGGCATGGTGGTATCGGCGCTCATGGTCCTGATCGGCGGCATTCTGAATCTGTGCAATCTGGGCGAAGTGGCGGCGCTGCTCACCAAGATCGCCAGCATTCTTATGCTCGTCGCCATTGCCTGGCCGGCGTGGGATTTTTGCAGAGGCAAAGCGCTTTGGCTGAAATATCTCTATTTCGTGGCGCTCGTGCTCTACATTCTCGGTGCCATCTTCGGCTTTTTGATGCTGTAAGGGGAACAAGAGCCTGTAAAACCGCGGCAAAGAGAAACTCTCTTTGCCGCGGTTTTTGCTTTCCGACGGCAAAAAAGGCAGGACAGTATAAAATGTTTGGAAAAAATAAAAAAACAAAGCAAAAAAAGGTTGCCTTTTTTATGGGAATAGAGTATAATGGTTTCGTTTGCAGAGATGTCTGAGTGGTTTAAGGAGCACGATTGGAAATCGTGTGACTGGGATAACTGGTCCGGAGGTTCGAATCCTCTTCTCTGCGCCAAATTGAGGATAAGGGCGCATCTTGCGCCCTTTCTTCATCTCTCGGGCTTCGGTCGTTTACGTCTTAGTAAATTTCCTCGCCCGTGCATTTGAAAGAATGCAATCTGCAACTCTTCTGCTCGGTTTGGAGGGCGCTATTTTTATCCTATAAAGCCGTGAGGGACAGTGTTTGAATGCACTGTCCCTCTTTTCGTTTGCAAAAAAAGGCGCTGCGGCGTCCCGCTCTTTCACGGAACGCCGCGGCGCCTTTGTCGTTTGCACTTGTTTGATGTTGCCGCCATGCCCGCAACGCCGTCGGCGGTCAGTCAAACGCGGCGCCTTTCAACGTCGCGAATCGGAACGCCGATTGTTTGTTTTGCCGACGGAATCAGCCGATTTTTTCAAGAACAAAACATTTCCCTGTTTGTATCGGTTGCAGAAAATCTCCTTCTTTCAATCCCGAAAACGATCGGAGGAATCAGCCTGTTCATTGCCGCGGGGGGGGGGGTACCTTTTTGGAAATGCGGATGTGCAGCGTGAAAGTGCCGTCGTGTTCGTCCAGGGAGAGGGTGCCGCCGTATTGCTGCGTGATGTATTTCATGTTTTTAATGCCGTAGCCGTGTTTGTTGCGGTCGGCTTTGTTGGTCTGCGGCAGGTGCCCCGCCGCGTCCCGCGTGTCCGCGCAATAGTTCACGCTCTCAATCTCCACGGCGTCCCCCACGTCGCGCACGGTCAGCGAGATGATGCGCTTGCTTTCGTCGGGGAGCAGCCGCACCGCTTCGATGGCGTTGTCGAGCATGTTCCCGAAGAGGGAATAGGTCTGCGCGGGGGAGAGGAAGGAGAGCAGTTTTCCGTCCGCCAGGCAGGTCAGGCGGATCTTGTCCCGCGCGCATATCATGGACTTTTCGCACAGAATGACGTCTAAGATCTCGTTGCCGGTCTTGATGTTCCTATCGTAAAACTCCACGGCTTCTTTCAGTTCGTCGATCTCCGCGCGGTTGAGTTTGTTTTCCAGCCGCGCAAACATGTGTTTCAGGTCGTGGCACTTGGCGTTGATGACTTCGATGTTGGCTTTCGCGTGTTCAAATTGCAGTTGTTCCTGCCGCCACATGTGTTTGAGCACGTTCATGTCCCGCTTCGTCTTGCTCTGCGACAGCAGACCCGCGCAGACGAACAGGATGATGACGCCGAAGAGGATGCAGAAGATCTTCAAGATGATGTTGAGCGCGAAACTCTCCCCTTCATAGACCCGCGCCACGCAGACCAATCCGTTCACCAAAAGCACGGTGATCACGGACATGGTTGCCACGTTGATGGCGGTTTCTCTGTCCAACTCCAAACGTCCGCGCTTGCGGAAGATCCAAAAACAGAGGCAATACGCGGCGGCGTAATAGGCAAAGTATATGAGCCAGTCCGCCCAGCCGAGCGTCTCGGCGAAAAAACTGAGGGAGAGTTTGTCGTTGACGCCGCAGAGGTTCTGTATGAGTTGATAAAAGCGGGTGCTGATCTGTTGATAGGCGACGCCCGAGCACCAGCAAAAGAGGAGTTCGGTGGGCTTTTCGTCATAACAGACGGTCAGCGTGCCGAACGCCATGCCCGAAACCAACAGGTAACAAAGCACCCTGACGGGCAAGTCGGAATTCAGGGGCGTTTCCGTGTTCAAAACGGAGACGGGAAGGCACAGGAGCATACCGGCGACGGTGCAGAGGATCACCCGCAAAACATAATGCCTGCGCCTGTTTCTCGACCAGGAGCAGAGGACGGCGCACAACTCCGTTTGCAGGAAGTTGGAGCAGAAGAGGAAGTATTCGTAGGTGTATTTTCCCAACAGGGCAAAGATAAATTCAAGCATTGTTTTCTCCGTCGAAGAAGGCTTTCAGGCGCTGCATGAATTCTTTCTTGCGCGGATGGGAAATTTGCAGTTCGTCTCCGCCCACGACGGCGGTATAATCCTTGACCGAACTGACGAAGCGCAGGTTGACGAGATAACAGTTGTTGCACCGCGCAAATCCGTAAGGGGAAAGTTTTTCTTCGACGGACTTGATGGACTGATATTGTTTATACTCTCCCTCCGTCGTATGATATTTGCAATGGTGCCCGCGCACCTCGATGTAATAGATCGCCGCGGGGGACAGTTTTTTATACCCCATGTCCGTGGGAACGAGCAGTTCCGCGGACTTTTTTTCTGCAAGTTTGTCCATGGCTTTGCGGAATTTCAGGGCAAACTCGTCGTATCCGACGGGTTTGACGATGTAGTTGAGCGCATCCACTTCATAGCCGCGGACGGCATACTGTGTCAGGCTGGTGATGAAAAAGAGGAGCACGCTTTGGTCCACTTCTCTGAGTTTGTGTGCGGCGGCGATGCCGTTGAGGTAGGGCATTTTGATGTCCATGAACACCACGTCATAGACGGCGGTATAATTTTCGAGAAACGCCACGGCGTTGGAAAAGGTCTTCACGGAAAAAGCCTCGCCGTTTTCGGCGGCATAGCGCAGCAGATATTCTTTCAGGCTTTCCGCCTGCTGTCTGTCATCCTCCACGATCGCGATCGTATACATTCTTTTTCCTCCCCTTTTCCGCACAAAATCACGGAACCGTATTTCACGACTTTAATATAACCACAATTTCGTCCTCTTGTCAAGGGGTAAGAAAAATATACAGCGTAACTTTGCATTTCAGCGTCCTAAACTTACCGCGCAAAGTTATAGTTTTCCTCTTTCCGCGCTCTTTTTGCAAAAAGGCGCGGTTTTTCTTCTGTAAGTTTACGCCGCAAAAAGGCAAGGTCGGGAAGGGCGAAAATCAATCGGTGCGGGAGAAAGACAATGTTGCGCGGTTTGGATTGAAAAGGGGAAAGGCTTGCCCTATAATGAGCGGCAGAAGCGGCATGAAATTCATACGGCGTGCCGCCGAAAAAAACCGACGGAACATCCGTCGGATCAGGGAGGTTTTTCTATGAAACTCAAAAAGTTGCTTCTCGGTTGTGTGCTGGCGCTGTTTTCCCTGGCGACCGTGTTTGCCGTCGCCGGCTGCGCGGACGGAACGGATAAGGACAGTTCCGGCGGCACGAGCGGCGGCGGGGACGCCGCGGGCAAAACCTATCAGTTCGTCGGCGTGATGGACGACGCCGACCTTGCAAACTACGGTATGCAGTGCACGCTGTGGCTGAAACTCAACGCCGACGGCACCGCGACCATGGACAAGTACAGCCATCTTACCTATAACGACGCGCCCGCCGCGGAAAACAACGCCTATCAGGCAGGGTATATGACAGGCAACTGGGAAGAGAGCGTGAAGGACGGCGTTACGGGTATTTCCATTTCCGTTGCCAGTTACAGGGACGGAGAGGCTTTGGATACGGCGAGCGGCACCGCCTACAAGAGAGGGGCGTCCTATTCGGTAACGCTGGATATGCCCATCATCCCGGGGCTGAGTTCTTTCGCCCCGCGCGCCGTCGAATTTAAGGGACAGGAAGGCGCGCTCTATGCGGACGCGGACGAATTCATCCGGGAAAACGTGGCAGTCTTTACGCCGCCCGCTTCCGTAACGACGTTTACCTCTGACAACGGCGGCACGGTATACATTCAGGAGGGCGGCACGCTCCTTTTGTATAACGGATACAACCAGGTGGCGGAGGGCACTTATGCCAACGACAAAGCGGGCAACATGACCGTTACCATCGCGGCGAAAACCATCTCCGTTACCGTTGACACCGAAGCGGATACCGCTTCCTTCTCCTATGAATATGTCATTTACGGGGACTATAAGACCGTGTTCGATCTGACTTGCGACAAGTATTCGGACATTCCCGCATCGGCGGCACAGGAAACGCCCGACAACGTATACACGGGCAGTGCGTCGTTGGGCGCCGTCATCCTGACGCTGACCGACGACACGAAGGCAACGGTGGACTACATGAACGGCGGTTTTGTTTACAACTGCACCTATGTCCGGGAAGGCAATGTGATTACCCTGACCTGGATCAAGGAAGAGGGGCAAGGCTCTTATTCCGAAATGATGTGGCCGGGGCTCGACAAGTGGACGCTCAATGATGAGGACCACACCATGACCGCGGTCGAGGACGAACCCGCAGAAGCGGCGTGAGCCTTTCCCGCGGATAAGAAAAATCAGACGGTAAAGGGGCGCATCGGCGGGCATGCCCTGCTCCTTCGTCCCTTTCCGTAAAAATTTTCAAGGAGGATAAAATGAAAGCATTTTCCAAAAAACTGTGGATCCCGCTGACGGCGGTGTTCGCGCTGTTCATGATCGTGCTCATCGCGGCATATTTCATCACGAGTTATTTCTCCGTCGCCATCAACGCCGCGCTGGGAACGAGCAATTTCAAGATCGTCAAGACGGATCCCAATGCGCAGATCTTTTATGAGCCGCTCCCCATGGATGACGCCACGCTGGCGGAGCATGAGGCGCAACTGTGCGAAGACATCGAAGGAGAGGGCGCGGCGCTTCTCTTCAACAACGACAACGCCCTGCCTCTTGCAGAGGGCACCAAGTTCAGTTGTTTCTCCCAATCTTCCGTCGATCTGCTCTATGGCGGCACGGGGTCGGGCAGCGTCAACGCGGATGAAGCCGTTACGTTGCACGCGGCGCTCACGTCGCGTTTCGGCGAAGGCTGCATCAACCAGGATCTCTGGACGTTCTACGTCACTTCCGGTTACGAGCGCGTGAACGCCGCCACCACGGGCGGCAACCAGGGACAGTACCGCATCAACGAAGTGCCTTGGAGCGAATATGAAAGCGCCGGCGTAACGAGTTCGTTCTCTTCTTACGGCGACGTGGCGCTCGTCGTGCTCGCCCGTTCGGGCGGCGAGGGCGCGGACCTGCCCGACGACGATGCCTGCTTTACCGCCAACGGTGCAAGCGGTTATGACAGCACGGACGGCGACTATCTCCGCCTCTCCGCGGAAGAGATCGACATGCTCGATCACATCCAGCGGTATAAGGAAGACGGCGTATTCAAAAAGGTCGTCGTGCTCTTAAACTCTGCAAACGCCTTGCAGTTGGATTTCCTCAAAGAGTACGACGTTGACGCGGCGCTGTGGATCGGCGACGTGGGCATGACGGGCATCAACGCGGTGGCGGACATCCTCGCGGGCAACATCAATCCCTCGGGCCGCATCGTGGATACCTTCCTCTACGACAATCATTCCTCTCCCGCCATGGTCAACTTCGGCGCCTTCCCGTATGCCAACGCGGCGGAGTTGAATCTTGCGACCGGGCAGAACAACACGGACGCGGGCGTCAAGAAAGCCAATAAGAATTACGTCATCTATCAGGAAGGCATCTATGTCGGTTACCGTTACTATGAGACCCGCTATGAAGATTATGTCTTCAATCAGGGCAACGCGGGCGATTACGACTATGCCGCCGACGTCGCCTATCCCTTCGGTTACGGACTCTCCTACACGACGTTTGAATATTCCGATTTCGGCGTAACGCCGAACGACGACGGCAAGACGTTCACCGTTTCCGTCGACGTCAAGAATACGGGCGATGAAGACGCCAAACACACCGTGCAGATCTATTTCAGCGCGCCTTATACCGACAACGATAAGGCTGCGGGCGTGGAAAAGGCTGCCGTGGAACTCTGCGGCTTCGACAAGAAGGAGATCAAGGCGGGCGATACCGAAACTTTTGAGATCGTCGTCGATAAAGAGGATCTGACTTCTTACGACAGCAACGAAGCAAAGACGTATGTCCTCGGCGAGGGCGATTATTGGTTCACCGCGGGACGCAACGCGCACGATGCCGTCAACAACGTCATCCGCGCCAAGGCGGCGGCGCAGAACACCACGCTCGACGAGAGCAGGATGTACGGCTTCCCGAACGAGGGAACGGGCAACGCGGATCTCGCCGCCAAATGGAACAATCCCACGCGCGATACGGAAACGTTCTCCGTTTCCTCCGCGACGGGCAATCCGATCACCAACCGTTTCGATAACGCCGATATCAACAAATACGAGGGTACGGCAAGCCAGACCGTTACTTATCTCACCCGCAGCGACTGGACGGGCACCTTCCCCAAGGAAGTCAAGTCCCTTTCCGTCAACGACACCATGTGGGCGGACGGGCTGACGCACGACGAATCGGGCGAAAACAGCCGTTCCGCGCTCGTGGAGCGTTATAAAAAGGAATATTGGGCGGATGCGACCGAACTGCCCGAGCAGGGCAAAGAGGGCGATCTGTATGCCATCGACTTGCGCGATAAGGCGTATGACGACCCCATGTGGGAAGAATTGCTCGATCAGATGCCTTATGCCGAAATGGCGTCCCTCATCGCCGACGGCTTCCATCTCACGCAGCCCGCGCCCAGCATCAATCTGCCGGGCACCAAGGATGAGAACGGACCGCAGGGTCTGACTGCCAGCCTGCTCGGCGGTGAAAGCGCCATGGCATATACTTCCGAGGACGTCATGGCGGCGACTTTCAACCGCGAACTCGTTGCCGAAATGGGCAAGTGCATCGGTGAAGACTTCCAGCGCGCTTCCGCCGAAGAGGAAGAGAGCAAATATACGGGCATCTACGGTCCCGGCGCCAACATTCACAGAACGCCTTATTCGGGACGGAACTTTGAATATTATTCCGAGGACGGCTGGCTGAGCGGTGAAATGTGCGCCGTGGAAGTGAAAGCCATTCAAGAGCGCGGCGTGTATGTGTTCACCAAGCACTTTGCGCTCAACGACCAGGAAGAAGGGCGTTACGGCATCAGCACCTGGTCCAACGAACAGGCGATCCGCGAAATTTATCTCGAAGGCTTTGAAGGCTCCGTTGTGGGCGGCGGCGGTCTGGGCGTCATGTCCTCTTTCAACCGTCTCGGCGTCGTCTGGTCGGGCGCGCACCGCGGGCTCATGACCGGCATCCTCCGCGAGGAATGGGGCATGAAGGGCGCTGCCATCACCGACTGTTCGGTCATGGCGGACTACATGGATATGCGCCTTGGCGTGCTGGCGGGGCAGGACCTGTGGGACGGCTACGGCTCCACAATGTCTGCGAAACTCACGGACTATGCGGATGATCCCGCCATCGTGTCCGCCAGCCGTGTCGCAGCCAAGCACATCATATACAGCGTCATCAACAGCCACGCCATGAACATCGGCAGAGCGGAAATCGTTCCCGCCATGCCTTGGTGGCAGACGGCGATCCTGTCCGCCATGGTCGTATTCATCGTCCTGACGGTCGGCAGTGCGGCGATGCTCACCGTTTCCTGCCTCAAAAAGAAAAAGTAAAAAAGCGGACATAGACGCATAAACGAAAAAAAGGATCCGATTGAAACCGATCGGATCCTTTTTTTCGTTTTCATAAGAAAAGAGGGACCGTGTGTTCAAACACTGTCCCTCCTGGCGCAGAGAAGAGGATTTGAACCTCCGTAGCCTTTAAGGGGCTAACACGATTTCGAGTCGTGCGCGTTCGACCGCTCCGCCATCTCTGCATACCTCTTCTATTATATACATTTTTCCGAAAAAAGCAAGTTTATTTACTCTATATTTTTGATTTTATTTTTTGTATATGCTATAATTGTCCTACGGGTATAAAAATATACCGCAAAAGGAGAGGGGAAGATTGCAGAGCAAATATCCTTTGATCCTCGTTCACGGCGTGGCGTTGAAAGATTTTCTTTTCTTCAAGTCCTTCGGCAGGATCGAAAAGATGCTGCAAGAAGAGGGTTATTGCGTGCGGACGGCGCGGACGGATGCCTTCGGCACGATCGAAACCAACGCCGCACAACTGAAATAGGAAACAGAAAAACTGCTCGCCGAGACGGGAGCGGGAAAAGTCAACATCATCGCGCATTCCAAGGGCGGGCTGGACGCAAGGTATATGATAGAGCATCTGGATACGGAAGACAAAGTCGCGTCCCTCACGACGCTCTGCACGCCGCACAGGGGCTCCGCGCTCGCTTCCCGCATTCTCCGCCTGCCGTCATTTGTTTTGAAGATCCTCGATTTTTTGCTGAATTTGATTTACCGCATCGGCGGCGACAAACATCCGCAGGCACTTGCGGTCTGCCGCCAGTTGCAGCAGATCCCCGTCGAGGAATGGGGGAAATTGCACGTTTCCGATCGGGTATACTGCCAGAGTTATTCCGCCGTTCTCGAAAAGGAGCGCAGGGATTTCGTCATGGATGTGCCCCTGATGTATTTCAAGACGTTTGAACAGGGTCCTTCGGACGGCATGGTGTCCGTGGAATCTGCCAAATACGCCAATTACCGCGGGGACTGCATGGAAGAATCGATCTCTCATTCGGAGATCGTGGATTTCATGACCAAAGAAAGCAAAAAAGAAAAAGTCTTTATCTTCTATCGCCGCCTTTGTGCCGAACTTGCGGAGAAAGGATTCTGATTTTTTCTCGTACCCATGCCCGAGATGAAAGGGTAAAATAAAAACTTAAAAAACGCGACGGGGAGGCACAGAATTATGTCTTACACATTGATAACGGGCGCGACGGGCGGGCTCGGCAGTGCGTTTGCGCGGCTGTGCGCCGAAAGGGGAGAGCATCTTTTCCTGACGGCGCGGGACGGGCAAAAACTCGACCGCCTGGCGGCGGAACTGCGTGCGGCATATGGGGCGGAAGTGCTGACCTGTCCCTGTCAATTGCAGGAATCCGCCTCCCGTGCGGCGCTGTTTTCGTTTGCCCGCGCGCGGTCGTTGACCTTTTCCCGCCTCATCAACGCGGCGGGTGCGGACATTCAGAAAGGATTTTGCGAATATACGCAGGAAAAAATCGTCTTTCAGACCCGCGTCAACTTCGAGGCGGCGGTTTCCCTGACGCATTTCGTGCTGGAAACGCGCGCACCGCAGTTGGAGATACTGACCGTTTCCAGCGTCTCGGGGATATATCCCATGCCTTATTTTGCGCTGTACAGCGCAACGAAAAAGGCGCTGGAACATTTCTTTTCCGCTCTGCACGCGGAACTGCGCGGGCAAAACGTCAAAGTAACGACGGTATTGCCCGGTGCCATGCCCACGAGAAAGGACATTTGCGAGCAGATCGAAGGGCAGGGGCTCTGGGGTAAGATCGCGGCGAAAAGCCCCGCGTATGTCGCCCGCAAATCGCTGGAAGCCCTGCGGAAGAACAGGCGGACGTTCATCCCCGGGCTTGCCAACAAACTCATGCGCGTGCTGACGGCGGCGATCCCGCTTTCCCTGAAAATGAAGTTCATTGCCGCGCGGTGGAGCAAGATCTCGAAGGACGCTTTTTAAGCCAACTGCGGGAAAGTGCTTAAAACGGACGCTTTTTCTCCCGTTTTGCGCCGAAATGCATTGACAGAACGGGCAAAAGGGAATATAATGAAACGGATGAAAAGGCGCAGGCGCGTCGCATCCGCCTTGCCGGGAGAGGGAAAGGGAAGGCTTCCTTATCCCTTCCCGCGGGGCGGATTTTTTTATTGACGAAATTCGGACAGAGGAAGAGAGAATATGCAACGGTTTTCATTGTTGGCGGAGAGCGTTACTTTTGACGGCGTGATCAAGGCGGTCGATGATTTTTTATGGGGCTGGCCGCTGATCATCTTCATCCTGGCGGCGGGCGTATTTTTAAGCGCGCGGCTCGTCTTTGTGCAGATCCGCAAACTGCCTTCGGCGTTCAAGTATATGTTCCGCAGCGAAAAGGGCGGCGAAGGGCAGATGTCGGCGTTTTCCGCCCTCTGCACGGCGCTTTCGGCGACCATCGGCACGGGCAACATCGTGGGGGTCGCGACGGCAATCTGCACGGGCGGACCGGGCGCGCTTTTTTGGATGGTCGTGGCGGCGTTTTTGGGCATGGCGACCAAATTCGCCGAATGCATGCTCGCCGTAAAATATCGGAAAGTCGATGCGGACGGGCACGTCTTAGGCGGACCCTTTCTCTACATCGAATGCGGCATGAAGGAAAAATTCGGCTTTAATTTCAAATGGCTCGCCGTGATCTTTGCCGTGTTCGGCATCTGCGTGGGGCTCTTCGGCATCGGCACCTTCTCGCAGATCAATTCCATCACTTCCGCCGTGGAGAATGTGTTCTCCGGCGTGGAAGGCGTGCCCGTCATTCCCGAAGAAGTGCCGTTTTTCGGCGGCACGTCCCTCGTGGTGGTGATCTCGGGCATCCTTCTCACCACACTCGTCGGGGCGGTCATCCTCGGCGGCGCAAAGCGCATTTCCTCGGTCGCCACGCTGGTCGTGCCCTTCATGGCGATCTTGTATGTCCTCGTCTGCCTCGTCATCCTCTTTTCCAATCTCGCCGCCATCCCGCAGGCGGTCGCCGACATCGTCGTTTCGGCGTTTGACCCGCAGGCGATTGCGGGCGGTGTGGAAGGCACGCTCATCGTCGCCATGCAGAAGGGCATCGCGCGCGGGATATTCTCCAACGAAGCGGGGCTCGGCTCCGCACCCATCGCGGCGGCGCACGCGCAGACCAAAGAACCCGTCCGCCAGGGGCTCGTTTCCATGCTCGGCACCTTCATCGACACCATCGTGATCTGCTCCATGACCGGACTGACCATCGTCTTGACGGGGGCATGGAAGAGCGGGCTGGACGGGGTGGACGTAACCATCTTTGCCTTCTCCGAAGGACTGCCCGAACTTCTCTCCGCCGCCGCGCCCGTCATTCTCTCCGTCTGTCTGATCTTCTTTGCATATACCACCATCATCGGCTGGGATTTTTACAGCGAGAGTTGCCTTGAATATCTGATCGGGCGCAGGAAGATCGCTTTGCTCGTTTTCCGCTGGCTCTATCTTGCCGCCGTGTTCATCGGACCTTATATGACGGTCAGCGCCGTCTGGAACATCGCCGACATTTTCAACGGTCTGATGGCGGTGCCGAACATCATCGGCGTCGTTGCGCTTTCGGGCATCGTGGTGAAGGACACGCGCGATTATTTCCGCCGTCTGCGGCGGGTCAAGGCGGCGGGCTGCGACGAGGACGACCTTTCGGCTTACGAAGAGGGCGCATCCGAAGCGGCTGTCCCCGAGGACGGCTCGCCCGAAGAGGACTGTCCGCCAGAAGGGACGGGAAAAAAGAGCGCGGCGGGCAACTGACCCGCCCGCACGGAGCGCGGAAAGAGCGGCGTTTTTTTGCCTGACGGGCGCCGCGGCGGGGGGCAAAAAAAATAAATAAGACGAAAAAATCATAAAATACGGAGAGAGCGCCCTGATTTTTCGGAATACCCGTTGACAAAAGGTAAAAATTATTGTAAAATAAGAATATAAGGCAACTTATAAAAAAATACTTTTGGGATGGGATATGAAGATGCGTATAGCAGTGGCAGGTCTTGGACTGATGGGCGCGTCCGTCGCGCGGGCGCTGAAAGCGAACACCGACTGCATTGTCGACGGCTGGAACCGCAATCCCGGCGTAACCGATTATGCGATCGAAAAGGGTTATCTGGACGGTGCGGTGAAGGATTTCACCGGCTATGACGTGGTTTTCGTGGCGCTGCCGCCCGATGTAACCATGGATTTCCTGGAAACGAAGACGTTTTCCGACGATACCGTCGTCGCCGATCTCTGCGGCGTCAAAAAAGCCGTCGAAGACGCGGTTTACGCGCAAAAGCGGAACTATCGCTATGTGGGCACCCATCCCATGGCAGGCAAGGAACAGGGCGGCATTAAAAATTCTTCGCCCGATCTTTTCAAAGGCGCCAACGTCATTTTGACGCGCGGGCGGTATACGGACGAAGAAGCCCTGAATACCGTCGCGCGGCTGTACCGCAAGATGGGCTGCGGCAAATTGCTCCTCTGCCCCGCGGATTATCATGACGCCAAAGTCGCATACACCTCTCAGTTGGCGCACATCGTATCCAGCGCATACTTGAAGAGCGCCACGGCAAAGGGCTGCGAAGGCTTTACGGGCGGCAGTTTTCAGGACATGACCCGCGTCGGCGGCGTGGACGAAGAGATGTGGACGCAACTCTATTTCCTCAACGACGAAAATCTGATCGGGGAGTTGGAAACGCTCATTTCGCACTTGCAGGAATATCTCTGCGCGCTCAAAGACGGCGACGAGGGGCGGATGAAAGAACTCCTGCGGGAAGGGACGCGGGTGCGCGGCACACTGAAATGTTATAAGGATTGAGGCATTGACCGCACACGGCCCCGTATATTCCGTCCGCATCCTTTCCGAAACGGACGGAAAAAAAACCTTATTCGCATCGGAAGGGACGCTGACGCGGTCTGCGCGCGGCGTCCGTCTCACATATACCATGGAAGATTCTCTCGTCGTTTTGGAAACGGACGGCGGGGAAGTATCCATGTGCCGCGAAGGCGGCGTCTTTCTAAACTTTCTCTTCCGTCCTTCCGCCCTGACGGCGGGGGAAATCGGGCTGTCGCGCGAGAATGCGGGGAGGGTCGGCGTTTTTTCCGAGCGCGTGGAGACCTTCCTTAGGGAAGAGAACGGTCAATTGAACAAACTGACGATTTTGTTGGAATACGTCCTGTCTTTTTCCGACGGCGAGAGCCGGCGCATGGCGCTGCGCGTCGCCGCACAGAGAAAAAACAGTAAAGACGGGACGAAAAGGAGATTTTGAAGAAACAGCCATGAAAATACAGTATTTGGGACATTCCTGCTTCGCTTTGACGGAGAGTACCGGCACGACGGTGGTTACCGATCCTTACGGAAAGATCGGGTTCGACATGCCCGCGGTGCGTTCGGACATCGTTACCGTCAGCCACGGACATTACGACCACAACAACGTCGCCGCGGTGAAGGGACATCCGCTCATCATCGACAAGGAAGGGTCCTATACGTTCGAAGGCGTGGAAGTTACGGGTATCCGGAGTTTTCACGACGACGAAGGGGGCGCTTTGCGCGGGGAAAACATCATTTTCAAATTCCGTATGGACGGGTTGGACGTCTGCCACCTCGGCGACATCGGCGAAAGTTGCACCGCCGAGTTGCTCGAACAGATCCTGCCCATCGACATCCTGCTCATTCCCGTGGGCGGGAAATATACCATCGACGGCGAGCAGGCGCGCGAATATGTGGACAGGATCATGCCCGCGATCGTCATCCCCATGCATTACAAGACGAAGGAACTCAACCTGGACATCGAGAAGCCGGATGATTTCATCGATACCTTTGAAGACGAGGAGACGGAACACTGCGAGGACGGCTCCGTCGAGATTTTCCGCGACGACCTTTCGGGCGACCGCACGAAAGTCATCGTGATGGAGCGTTTGAAGACAGATGGCGACAGATGATCTGATCAAGGCTTACAGCGAATATCTCGATTCGCTCAATATCCACGTCCTGCGCAACGTGGCGCGGCGCGTGGGGGTGTATAAACCGACGGACGGCAAAAAAGAGAGCCTCATCGAGCGCACGGTCTCCGTGCTCATCGGCGCCGTCCCGCCCGTGCCGCCTTCCGGACGCGGCGCACCCCTCAAAGATGACAGCCTGGATCCGAAATATATGCACCGTCTGACGGAAATACGGGAAGAACAGACGCTGAAAAGCGGGGACGATATCGTTTACCGCAATATCACCGCCGTGCACAGCGGCGATGCGCCCGCGGCGGAATTCGATCGCCCGCTCCGCACGGGCATTCTGGAAATACAGCCGAACGGCAGCGGCATCCTGCGGGCAAAACTTTGCGGCTCGGACGGCGGGAGAGATACGTTCGTCTCTTCCGAAAATATCCGCGCCTTTGCTCTGCGGGAAGGGGATTACGTCGTCGGAACGGTCTCCATGCGCACGGAAAACAACGTGCCCGTATTGAAAAAAGTTCTGTCCGTCAACGAACGGAGCGACTATCTGACCCGCGGGCGCTTTGAGGAGTTTGCCGCGGTCTATCCGCAGGAAAAGATTGCATTTTCAGCCGGAAACGGTTCTCTTTTTTTGCGTTGGATCGATCTGTTTTCGCCCATCGGCAAGGGGCAGCGGGTGTGCCTGACCGTGCCTCCGTCCGTCGGCGCGGGCGCTGTTTTGCGGGAGATGATCGCGCCGCTCCGCCTGCATGCAAACCGCGGGGAAAATTTGCATCTTTTGACCCTGTCGGTGGCGGCGGCACCCGAAGAGATATCGGAATATGAAGAGGCGCTGAGCGACAGTCCGCTTTCGGCGCCCTTGGATTTTGCCTATACGACCTTTGACATGACGCCCGCGGCGCATCTCGGAGCGGCAAAACTGCTCTTTTCCCGTGCGGCGCGGCTGGCGGAAGGGGGAGAGAACGTCGTTCTCCTGCTCGATTCCCTGACGCGCCTCATTGAAGCGTCGGACGCCGTCGGGGCGGAAGAGGGGGGCAGACTGCTCCCCTGCGGACTGCATGCGGACGCCTTCCGTCTGCCCGAGCAATATTTTTCGATGGCGCGCAATCTGCGCGGCGGGGGAAGCATCACCGTCATCGCCGCCGTCTGCCTTTCGGAACGGGACGAAAGGGATGCCTTCATCGCGCGGGAGTTCGGGCGCTTTGCCAACTGCCGCATTTCCCTCGCTTCCGGTTCGGACGGCATTTTCCCCGACCCCGATAAGAGCGCGACCGTCCGCGCGGAAACATTGCTCTCTCCCGCCGAAGCGGCGTGCGTCCGTGCGCTCCGCGAAAGCGGAAGGGAAAAGGAATCGCTGCAATTGCTGCGGGACACCGCCGACAATGCGGCGTTTGTCGGGCAGTTTTCTGAATAGTGCGGGAACCGCAAAGAAGAAAAACCCCGTCTTTGGACCGGTTTGGTCCAAAGACGGGGACATTTTATTGTTCGGGAAGGGTTACAGACCCTTTTTTTGTCCG
>CALVZM010000084.1 GCA_944372515.1 uncultured Clostridia bacterium | reverse complement strand
CCAGGAAATATCCACTTTTGCGCCGTTTTCATACCCCGCGTGCGCCAGCGCTTCCGCGACGGAAAGATAGGCGTCGTGCAATTGCACATACTTGCCGCAAAGGGCGATCTTCACCGTCTTGTCGCGGGCATGGATACGGTCGATGAGTTTTTTCCATTTGGTCAGATCGATGGATTTCGATTTCAGGTGCAAAATGTCGCACACGATCTCCGAAAACTTGCTTTTTTCCAGCATGAGCGGCGCTTCGTAGAGCACGGGCACCGTCAGATTTTCAATGCAGCAGCGCGGCTCCACGTTGCAGAACATGGCGATCTTGTCCTTGACATATTGCGGCATGGGTGCGTCCACGCGGGCAATGATGATGTCGGGCGCGATGCCCATGCCCTGCAATTCCTTGACGGAATGCTGCGTGGGCTTGGACTTGAACTCGTCCGAGCCGGAAATGTAAGGCACGAGCGTAACGTGAATGAAACAGCAGTTTTCCCTGCCGACTTCGCGGGCGACCTGGCGGATGGCTTCGATGAAGGGCTGGCTTTCGATGTCGCCCGTCGTGCCGCCGATCTCCGTGATGACGATGTCCGAGCCCGTCGTCTTGCCCACCTTATAGATGAACGCCTTGGTCTCGTTGGTAACGTGCGGGATGACCTGCACGGTCTGCCCGAGATATTCTCCGTTGCGTTCCTTGTTGAGGACGTTCCAGTAGACTTTCCCCGTGGTCAGGTTGGAATATTGATTCAGGTCTTCGTCGATGAAGCGCTCATAGTGTCCGAGGTCGAGGTCGGTCTCCGCGCCGTCGTCGGTTACGAACACTTCGCCGTGCTGAAAGGGGCTCATCGTGCCGGGATCGATGTTGATGTACGGGTCAAGTTTCTGCGACGCCACTTTATAGCCGCGCATCTTCAAAAGCCTGCCCAGCGATGCCGCGGTGATGCCTTTGCCAAGTCCCGATACGACGCCGCCCGTTACGAAAATGTACTTTGTCATACTCATTTATCCTCTCCGTAAAGTTTTCAAAAATTTTATTGCTTGCCGTCTTAATGTTGGCGCTGCCGCCGTTCACAGTTCCGCTATGCCCGTATAAGCCAGAACGGCGTCGCCCGTCATGAATACCCGTTCGCGGGTATAATTGACGAGGAGTTCCCCGCCTTTGAGCCGCACGCGGACATCTTCGCCCGCGCGGCACAGCCCGTTTTCCGCCGCCGCGGCGACGGACGCGCATGCCCCGCTGCCGCAGGAGAGCGTTTCCCCGCTTCCGCGTTCCCAGACGCGCACGCGCAGGCAGTTCTCCCCCGCGATCTCCGCAAATTCGGTGTTGACCCCCTCGGGAAAGAGCGGACTTTGCTCGAACGCCCTGCCGACCGCTTCAAACGGTTCGGGCGGCGGGGCAAATATCACGCAATGGGGATTGCCCATGCTCACGCAGGTAACGGCATATTCCCTGCCGCCCACGCGCACGGGACGACGCAGAACGCGCTCCCCCGCAAGGCGCACGGGCAGAGCGGACGGATGAAAATTTGCAGGACCCATGTCCGCACGGACCAACCCCGCCGTGCCGTCGGCGGCGGGATAGACCCAAAGCCTTTTGACGCCCGAAAGCGTTTCGATCGTCATCTCCCGCCTGTTCACCCTGCCGCCGTCAAAGAGAAATTTTGCCACGCAGCGGATGCCGTTGCCGCACATTTTTCCTTCGCTACCGTCGGCGTTGAAGATGCGCATCTTCGCATCGGCAACGCGGCTTGCTTCAATGAGAATGATCCCGTCGCCGCCGACGGAAAAATGCCTGTCGCTGAGCCTCTTTGCCGCTTCCCCGGGACGGGCGAGCGGACGGCGCATGCAGTCGAAAAAGATATAATCGTTGCCCGTGCCGTGCATTTTATAAAATTTTTTCCGCATAACACAATATATGCGGATGCGGAAAAAATAAGTTTCCCCGCCGCGGCTGCCACCCGCCGCGGCGGTCGGTTACATGACGATGTATGCTTCGCGTTCGGCGCCGACGGAGACATATTTGATATAACAGTCGCACGCCTTTTCGAGATACGCGATATAGTCCAGCGCCTCTTTGGGCAGATCCTCTTTCCTGCGGCAGGCGGAAATGTCGCAGTGCCAGCCCTTTACCTTTTCAAAGACGGGCTTACAATCGGCAAGGACGTCGGTGAACGGAAATTCGCGCAGCCGCTTTCCGTCGAGTTCATACCCGACGCATACTTCGATCTCTTCATAATCGGAAAGGACGTCCAACTTGGTCAGCGCGATCTCGCGCGCTCCCTGACAGCGGATGCCGTAACGGGAGGCAAGGACGTCGAACGGTCCCACACGTCTGGGTCTGCCCGTGGCGGCGCCGTATTCCCCGCCCAACGCGCGCAGCCGCTCTGCCTTTTCGCCGAAATATTCGCAGACAAAGGGACCTTCGCCGACGCAGGAGGAATATGCCTTCATGATGCCGATGGAATTATCGAGTTGCAAATTGGGCACGCCCGCGCCGATGGGCGCATACGCCGCGATCGTCGAGGACGAAGACGTGTAGGGATAGATGCCGAAATCGATGTCGCGCAACGCACCCAACTGGGCTTCAAACATAATCTTTTTGCCCGCCTTGTGCGCCTCGTTCAGATATACCCCCACGTCGCAGATGTAATCTTTGGGGGGCAGACCGTAATTTTCAAAATATTCCCGCATGGCTTCGACCGTTACGCGCTCGGCGTGATAGCCGCCTTCGACGGTCAGGTTCTTCCATTCGACGATGTCGGGCAGACGGGCAAGGAGACGGTCGAAGTGGAGCAGTTCGCCCATGCGAAATGCCTTTTTCATGTATTTATCGGCATAGACGGGCGCGATGCCGCGGCGGGTGGAGCCGAATTTTTTGCCCGCCAGCCTGTCCTCTTCCAGACAGTCCTGCATGACATGATAGGGCATGGTGATGACGGCTTTGTCGCTGATTTTGAGATTTTCGGGGGAAATGCGGATGCCTTTTTCGCGCAGTCTTTCGATCTCGCCCGACAAATGTTTGAGATCGATGACCATGCCGTTGCCCATGACGTTGACGACATCCTCGCGCAGGATGCCGGAAGGGAGCAGGTTCAGAATGAACTTTCCCTTGTCGTTGATGACGGTGTGTCCCGCGTTGTTGCCGCCCTGATAACGGCAAACCACGTCAAAATCGGAAGAAAGCAGGTCGACCATGCGCCCTTTGCCTTCGTCCCCCCAATTGATGCCGCAGATTGATGTTAACATGAATAAAACTCCTTGTATGTCCGTCCGCGGAACGGGGTTTTTGCTCCGTCCGCGCACTACCTCATAGTACTCGGATATTATACTACATTGCACCCGTTTTGTCAAGCGGCGGCGGCTTTTTTGCCCGTTTTTTATGGATGAGGGTCATAAAAATACAGCCGACAGGCTCCCTTCCGCGGCAGACTTGTCGGGCGCGGATTTTTCCCGCATGCATGCAGGATACGAAAAAAGAAGCGACACTTTTTACAGGGGCATGCCCGTGAATATAAGGATTTTTCAAAAAATAATACAAGCCGCCGACAAGAAAAAATCCACAGGATGGATTTTTTTCGTTTTTCCTTTTATTTGCAGGCATGCCTCCCGCCTTGCTCCGCATGAAAAAAGGCGGAAGAAAAAATTCTTCCGCCCCCTTTTTTCGTGATGAAAAACGATGCTGCGTCAACCCTTGTTGCCGGTGGAACGGAGCATGACGTCGTGATAGCCGCCCTCGACGATGGACGTGGAGGAAACGACGGTCATCTTGGCGTTCGCCTGCATGTCGGGAATGTTGATGAACCCGCAGTTGCACATGGTCGATTTGACTTTGTAGAGGCTCTTTGCCACGTTGTCGTGCAGGCTGCCCGCATAAGTAACATAAGAATCGACCCCCTCTTCAAAGGCAAGGGCGCTCTTGCCGCCGAGGTCGTAGCGCTGCCAATTGCGCGCACGGTTGCTGCCTTCGCCCCAATACTCCTTGACATAGGTGCCGTTGATGTTGAGTTTGTTGGTCGGGCTTTCGTCGAAACGGGCGAAATATCTGCCCATCATCAAAAAGTCGGCGCCCATGGCGAGGGCGAGCGTCATGTGATAGTCGTGCACGATGCCGCCGTCCGAACAGATGGGGACGTAAATGCCCGTTTCCTTGAAATATTCGTCGCGCGCCTTGGCGACTTCGATGACGGCGGTCGCCTGTCCGCGGCCGATGCCCTTCTGCTCTCTCGTAATGCAGATGGAACCGCCGCCGATGCCGACCTTGACAAAGTCCGCGCCCGCCTTGGCGAGGAACATGAACCCGTCCCTGTCCACGACGTTGCCCGCGCCGACCTTGACCTTGTCGCCGTATTTTTCACGGATGAACTGCAAGGTCTTTGCCTGCCAGCAACTGTACCCTTCGGAAGAATCGATACAGAGCACGTCGGCGCCCGCTTCGACCAGCGCGGGCACGCGCTCCGCATAGTCGCGGGTATTGATGCCCGCGCCGACCATGTAGCGCTTGTTGGCGTCCAGAAGTTCGAGAGGATTTTCCTTATGGGCGGAATAGTCCTTGCGGAATACGAAATACATCAGCCTGCCGTTTTTATCCACGATGGGCAAAGCGTTGAGTTTATGATCCCAGATGATGTCGTTTGCCTCTTTGAGGGTGGTCTTTTCGCCCGCGGTGATGAGTTTGTCGCGCGAGGTCATGAAGTCCTTGACCTTATCGGTGGGCGACATGCGGGAAACGCGGTAATCGCGGCTGGTAACGATGCCGAGCAGTTTGCCGTTGGGCGTTGCGTCGTCCGTAACGGCGATCGTGTTGTGTCCGCGCTCCTGCACGAGGGCGAGCACGTCGGCAAGCGTGGAATCGGGCGTTACGTTGGAATCGCTGACCACGAAGCCCGCCTTATAATTTTTGACGCGGGAGACCATCGCCGCTTCCTGTTCCGGCGTCTGGGAGCCGTAGATGAAGGACATGCCGCCTTCCCTGGCGAGCGCAATCGCCATGGTATCGTCGGAAACGGACTGCATGATGGCGGAGACCATCGGAATGTTCAGACTGATCGGGCATTCTTCCTGTCCTTTCTTATATTTCACGAGGGGCGTTTTCAGACTGACGTTCGCGGGAACGCACCCTTCGGGCGTGTAGCCGGGAACGAGCAGATATTCGCTGAACGTCCTGGAAGGTTCGGGATAGTAATATGCCATAAATAAATCCTCCTGTTTCTGTATTCTCTTCGTTTCGTTTTTCTCTTATTTGAAGTATTTCACCGCACTGCGGAACATGCCGATCTCGAAATTCCCGGGGACGTTCTTATACAGCCCGTACCCCTTTCTCTCCGCGTGTCCCATTTTGCCGAATACCCTGCCGTCGGGCGACGTGATGCCTTCGACGGCGAACGCCGAATTGTTGGGATTGAAATGCACGTCGGACGTGGGATCGCCGTCCATATCGACGTATTGCGTGGCAATCTGACCGTTTGCGGCAAGCCGCAAAATCAGTTCGTCGCTCGCATAGAACCTGCCTTCGCCGTGGGAGATCGGAACGGTGAAAATGTCGCCGACCTGCGTGTCGGAAAGCCAGGGCGAAAGATTGGACGCGACGCGCGTGCGGACCAGACGCGACTGGTGGCGCGCGATGGTGTTGAAAGTCAGCGTGGGCGATGCGGGATCGGCATCCACGATCTTGCCGTAAGGCACCAGACCGAGTTTGATGAGCGCCTGGAAGCCGTTGCAGATGCCGCACATCAGTCCGTCGCGACATTCGAGGAGGGCGGTAACTTCTTCCTTAACGGCACCGTTGCGGAAGAACGCCGTGATGAATTTGCCCGAACCGTCCGGCTCGTCGCCGCCCGAAAATCCGCCGGGGATAAAGACGATCTGCGCCGTTTTCAGCGCGGCGGCAAATTTTTCCACCGAGCGGGAAATGCCGTCCGCGGTGAGGTTGTTGATGACGACGATCTTCGCCGCGGCACCTGCCTCTTCCATGACTTTGGCGGAATCATATTCGCAGTTCGTGCCGGGGAAAACGGGAATGAGCACTTCGGGCTTTGCGCACTTGATCGCGGGCATGGGTCTGTTCTCCGCCTTATACGAGAAGGCACGCAGTTTGCCCTCGCCCTGCGCGATGTTGCAGGAGAAAATGGGTTCGAGTTTGTCCTCGTAAATTTTCAGGAGCGCGTCCAGGGAAACTTTTTCTCCCTGATAGGAGATCTCCTTTTCCGCCGTCGTCCTGCCGAGCGTTCTGCCGACTGCATAATCGCCCGAAAGTTCCAAAATAAACGCGCCGTAATTATAGCCGAAGATCTCTTCCATGGGCACGGACGGATCGAAGGCAAAGCCGACGCCGTTGCCGAACGCCATCTTCATGACCCCTTCCGCCACGCCGCCGTAACCGGGCGTGTATGCCGTTACCGCTTTGCCGCAGGCAAGCAGTTCGCTCACCTGTTTCCAGACCGCCAGAAGGCTGCCGGGATAAGGCAGGTGATTTTCGTCATAGACGGGCTGCAACAAAACGACCTTGTGTCCCGCCGCCTTGAAGTGATTGGCGACGACTTCGTCGACGTTGCCCGTGGTAACCGCAAAGGAGACGAGGGTGGGCGGTACGTCGAGATTTTCAAAGGAGCCGCTCATGGAATCCTTGCCGCCGACCGAGGCGATTTTCAGATCCTTCTGCGCTTCGAACGCGCCGAGCAGGGCGGCGAGCGGTTTGCCCCAGCGTCTGCCGTCCGCATTCGGGTGTTCAAAATATTCCTGGAAGGTGAGATATACGTCCTCATTCTTCGCACCCGTCGCGATCAGTTTGGACACCGATTCGACCACGGCGAGATAGGCGCCGTGATACGGGCTCTTTTCGGCGATGTAAGGATTGTAGCCCCATGCCATATACGAACAGGTCTTTGTATCCTTTTTCTCCATGGAGACCTTGTGCACCATTGCCTGGACGGGCGTCAACTGGTATTTGCCGCCGAAGGGCATGAGCACGGTGCCCGCGCCGATGGTGGAGTCGAACCGCTCGGCAAGCCCGCGCTTGGAACAGACGTTCAGATCCCCTGCCAGATTTTTATAATTGACCGCAAAACTGCCCGCGACTTTTCTTCTGTAATCTTCGGGTTTTGCGGGCGTGATGCCGATGTGTTTTTCCGCGCCGTTGGAATTGAGGAATTCACGGGAAACGTCGACGATCTTTTTCCCGTTCCAGAACATGGTCAGGCGCTTTTCCTCTTTGACCCGTGCGACGATGGTCGCTTCGAGGTTCTCTTCCGCCGCCAGACGGCAGAACTTTTCCGCATCCTCTTTGGCGACGACGACCGCCATGCGCTCCTGCGATTCGGAAATGGCAAGTTCGGTGCCGTCCAGCCCTTCATATTTCTTGGGCACGGCGTTGAGGTCGATCTCCAACCCGTCGGCAAGTTCGCCGATGGCAACGGAGACGCCGCCCGCGCCGAAGTCGTTGCAGCGCTTGATGAGCAAAGACGCTTCTTTATTGCGGAAAAGCCGCTGCAATTTGCGTTCTTCGGGGGCGTTGCCCTTCTGCACCTCGGCGCCGCACGTTTCGAGGGACTGCAAGGTGTGCGACTTGGAGGAACCCGTCGCGCCGCCGCAGCCGTCGCGCCCCGTTCTGCCGCCCAAAAGAATGACGATGTCCCCGGGCGCGGGACGTTCCCGCCGCACGTTTTCCGCGGGAGCCGCGCCGATGACCGCGCCGATCTCCATGCGCTTCGCCGCATAACCGTCGTGATAGATCTCGTCCACCTGTCCCGTCGCAAGCCCGATCTGATTGCCGTAAGAAGAATATCCCGCGGCGGCGGTCGTTACGATCTTGCGCTGGGGCAGTTTGCCCTTCATCGTTTCGCCGATCGGCTTCAAAGGATCCGCCGCGCCCGTAACGCGCATGGCGGCATAGACATACGCCCGCCCGCTCAGAGGGTCGCGGATGGCGCCGCCGATGCAGGTCGCCGCGCCCCCCAACGCCCCGCTCCCCGTGGGGTGCATGTGCGGGTCGGTCTTGACGCGGAGGAGCCACACCTCTTGCTTCCCTTC
>CALVZM010000083.1 GCA_944372515.1 uncultured Clostridia bacterium | reverse complement strand
GCGATATTTCGCCAGATTCTCCGCAACGATCCGATTGAGTTCTTCCTGCTCCATTTCTGTCTCTCCGTTTCCGTTATTTTCTGCTCGATCGCCCCGCGCGCTCTGCGCGCCTCTCTCCGTATTTTTTCTCCCCTTCCGACCCTTTCGCCGGCTGCCGCACGCCGCCCTTTTTCAGACGTAAAAATTTTCGCTGCGGAAAAACATAGGCTGAATTGCGTGTTGGTGTTCGCAACTTTTACAAACGTAAAAATTTTCGCTGCAAAAAAACCTTCGCCGCAGCGGACACAACCCGTTCCGCTGCAAAAAAACCTTCGCCGCGGCGGAGCAAAAGCCCCCGTCCGCGGGCAAGCCTTTCAACAATGCATCACCGCAAAATCGGCGCTTTTGATCGGGTTCATATTACTCTTTGACAGTATACCATAAAACAGACGGCTTGTCAACGCCGCAGCGGGGATTTGCGCGGAAATAAAGACATTCTACTCTCGGTAGAGTCGTATTTCTCAACTCTATTTTACCGTTTTCGGACGGTAGAGCCGTTTTTTTGACGAGTAGGTTGAAAATCTTCCTCATGCGGCGTACAATAAAAGCAGAAAGGCGGAAGCCTGCGGCGCTTGTATGCGCCTTTTCCTTACGATCACACATCCTATTTTCTCATTCTGAAAACGGCGTTTCCATAACGCCGTTTTTTCGTGGAAAATCCGCAAAAAATCGCACATAGCCATCCGCGGGAAGATTTCACAAAGAAAGACGTAAAAACACAGAAAAAGCCAGCAAAACGCCTTGATGCCGCGATCGAGTTTTTCGCTCGGGTTTTCCGCACGGCGACGAAAAACAAAAATTGACAAAACCGTTTTTCAGCGGTATAATGAAAATATATTATTATACAAAAACGTCAGGATCATCCATGAACCCGAACATATTACAACAAAAATCCGTAACGGACTTTTATTCCATAGTCAAAGGCAACCTCGAAAACGGCAATCCGGAAATCAACGCATGCAACCTTGCTTACAACGACGTAAAGCGCACGCTGCGCGGATTCGGAAAATGTTCCGATAAAGACAGGATAAAACTCCGGATATAAGAATTGCTGCAAACGGAATTGCTTTCATTTTTTCAAAACCCCGTTACCGAAAACAGTTTTGACGAAAGGCATTTTCTCGTTTGCAAAAAGATGAAAGACATTTTCTTCGGCTGTCATACGCTTACGTTCGGACAAGCGCAGAAGTGGTTAAATATGTTTTTCAAGTATATGTATCTTGCAGACAAAAGAATGAACTGACTGCTGCCTTATCTGCATATCCCGATCGACAATGTGATACTGAACGGCATTGAAAGAAGCAACTACCCGGGAACAATCGGACAATATGTTCCGAAATGCAGACCGTGGAGCAGATTGGACGACTATGCGGTATACATAGGTTTTCAACGGGCGTTTCGTCGTTTGTTTGAAAAACCTCTGTTGCAGGAATTTTATTTATGGAACCGATGGCGCCAATCATGATTTGACCGGGTGCGAGGACTAGTTCCCGGCAGAAGCCGGACTTGCTTTGTCCCTTCAATGCAATGAACGGTAAAGATATGCCGAAACATCAATGAACGGCGGCGGGAGCGCACATGCGCCCCCGCCGCCGTCTGTCTTATTCCAAATTCAAAGGCGACCTGCCTTCCGCCTTGCCGTGCGGCAACCGCGTCAAGCCTCTTCCGACATGTTTTTATCCCGCAGATACGCCCGGTATTCTTCCTCCTGCAACACGGCGTCGAACACCCGTTCGCCCCCGACGATCTCCCCGAGGCTCTTGCTTTTGAGCACGCAGCCGAAGAAGTCCCGCACGTCCTTGTTCTTCAAGATCAGTTTATCCAGCATGTTCCCGTCCAGATCCTGCCTCTGCCGCCCGTGCAGCACGATCTCGCTCTCTTCGGGCCGCTCGATATTCAATCGGATGACGCCGATGCCGAACGCACCGTTGAGCAGCATCAGTTCGTTCATGAAATCTTCGTTTTCCGTCGCGATCTGCGGCGCCGCCAGATAGCCTTCGTTCGCCCAGGAAGAATTGGACACCGCCTGGAAATATTCGCTGCGCAGATTCCCGAGGTCGATCTTCTTTTTCATTTCAAAGGAAAAGATCTTATAGAGCGGTTCATGGAACAGTTCCAGCGTTTTCAGGGTCAGTTTTTCATAGTCGTCGTAAGGAAAATGCACACCGATCAGATCGGGATAGGTCCACTTGTCCTGATGCAGCCTGCCCTTTGCCGACTTTTCATGGTATACGGTCTTCGTGCAGCAGCGGAAATAGGGATCGCTCCGCAGATATTTCACCAGAACGGGATGCAGATCGCGTTCGGCATAACTTTTTTCCGTCCCCGTCGTTTCGGACTCCGCCTGACGGCGCAATATCTCCGCGGCGGCAAACGCCTGCCCTTTCAGCGCGAACAGCGCGGGGCGTTTGGAGACCTGCACGAAGCGCGAATGCGCGTCGTTCTGTTTGATGTCCATATAGATCTGCGCGCCCAGGGACTGCCAGGGCGTCTTGCCCGAAGAACCCAACTTTTCATCCAGCCCGAGCCGGACGCCCTGTTCCCATATCTCCGCAACGGTCATGGGCTTTTGCATCTTTTCCAGCACTTCCGCCGCATAATCTTTGAACGCGTACATTCCCTTATCTCCTCAATGCCGAGCGCCGCCCGCGGCGTTCCCTCGGCAACTTCCGTAAATTTTTCCGTTTCCGTCAGAATTTTCCGTTTGTATGCGTCCCGCCGCATAGGAAAGACGCCGCACGGCAGGCAAAGCCCCGCTCATATGCGGCGTCATGCACCCGCAGAGACGACCGTTCGTCCGCACGGGCGCACCCGCACACCGATCAGTAAGCGCGGGCAAAAATTATCATATGTTTTGCTTTTTTGCCGCAGCAAACGCACGTCTGCGCGCTTTCGCCTTCGGCATAGACGCGGGCGCTCGCCGCCGTCTCTTCCTTGACCTTATCTTCGCAGGCGCGGTCGCCGCACCAGCCCGCCTTCACGAAATTGCCCGTTTCCACGCCTGCCAGCAGCCCAGACATCGAATCGGCATAGACGATGCGCTCGTCGCGGCGTTTGCGCGCCGCTTCCAGCATGTCTTTCTGTATTTCACCGAGCAAAGACGCGACCGTTTCCGCCGCCGAATCGAGCGCGGCTTCCCGCTTTTCCAGCGTGTCGCGGCGGAAGAGCATGACCTTTCCCTCCGCAAGGTCGCGCGGACCGATCTCGATGCGGACGGGCACGCCCTTCATCTCCCACTCGTTGAACTTCCAGCCGGGAGAATTTTCCGAATAATCGGTCTGCACGCGGATGTCCGCCTTTTTCAGTTTCTCTTCGAGCGCGGCGCACGCCTCGTTGACGCCTCCCTTTTTCGCGGCGATCGGAACGATGACCGCCTGCACGGGCGCGACCTTGGGCGGGAACACCAGCCCCCGCGCATCCCCGTGGGTCATGATGATCGCGCCGATGAGGCGGGTCGATACCCCCCAACTCGTGGTATAGGCATATTTATGCGCGCCGTCCTTGTCAAGGAACTGAATGTCGAACGCCTTGGCGAAATTCTGTCCGAGATAATGCGAGGTACCCGCCTGCAAACTCTTGCCGTCCTTCATCATGGCTTCCATGCCGTAAGTGGCGACGGCGCCCGCAAATTTCTCTTTTTCGGTCTTTCTGCCCGTGATGACGGGAATAGCGAGGCATTCCTCGGCAAAGGTCTTGTAGACGTTCAGCATTTTCTGCGTCTCTTCTTCCGCTTCTTCGGCGGAAGCGTGCACGGTGTGCCCCTCCTGCCAGAGAAATTCGCTGGTGCGCAGGAAGGGACGGGTGGTCTTTTCCCAACGCATGACGTTGCACCACTGGTTGATGAGCACGGGCAGGTCGCGGTAGGACTGCACCCATTTGGAATACATATTGCCGATGATGGTCTCGCTCGTGGGACGGACGACGAGCGGCTCGGCAAGTTTTTCCCCGCCCGCATGCGTAACGACGGCGACTTCGGGGGCAAACCCTTCGACGTGCTCCGCCTCCTTCGAGAGAAAACTCATGGGGATCAGCAGCGGGAAATAAGCGTTTTCCACCCCTTCCGCCTTAAACATTCCGTCGAGGTGCTTCTGAATGAGTTCCCAGACGGCATAGCCGTAAGGACGGATGACCATGGTGCCCTTGACGGGTCCGTAATCGACCAGACGGGTCTTCAAAACCACATCGGTATACCACTGCGGAAAATCCTTTTCGATGTCTGCGATCTGTGCCACGAATTGTTCTTTTGCCATATTTTTTTGGACTCCTGTTGCCGTAAATTGCCCGAGGCGGGCAAACAAACGCACGCAAGCGGCAAAAGAATGCGCCGCGCCGCACGTTTTCTATTATCATATCATATTCCGCTCACTTTTTCAAGCCTTTTTTCCTCTCTTTCCCCCTCTTTTCTCCGCCTATTTTTCCGAACTTTTTCCGCCGATGCCCGTCTTTGAAAAAAGTTATCAACATTTTATCGACGATTGTCAACAAAACGACATGCCTTTTTGCAAAAAAATACGGACGCGCCTCCTTCACGGCAACGTCCGGCATAAAAAATCAAATTTCATCGCTCTTCCTGCGCCCGGTAAGGCGGAAGCCGCCGCGGGCGGCAGCGGCGGGCGGCGCGGGCAAAGAACCCGCGCAGCGGCACGAACAGAAAGAGCACGCTGACAACCGCGCAGACCGTTTGAGGCAGCATGGCGGTAAAAGAAGCGTAAAAATAGGCAATCGCCCCCTCCCTTCCCGCGCCGAAAAAGAGAGGATAGAGCGCATCGTCCAGAAGCGTGAAAAGAACGGTGCACACGGCGGCGGCGGCGGCGCACCCGACGGCTTGCGCCGCCGTGCGGCACGCCGCGTGCCGCACGGACAGCGCCGTGAGCGCACTGTATGCGACCCCGCCCATGGCGGAGAGGAAAAGAAGCACCCATGCCAGAATTTTAATGCCCGTGCGCAGGAGCATGCTGATCGGAAGATCACACAAAAGCACCGCCGCCGCAACCGCCCCAAGCCCCGCAAAAAGCAGATCGACGGCAACGACGGAAAGGATCTTCCGCCGCGGACTCCCGCCGTCCGCCTCGGCTCGCTCCCCGCATCCGCCGCCCGCGGAAAGCCTGCCCGACCAGCCGAAGAAACAGGCAAAAAAATTGAAATAGATGAGGTACAGCACGATGGTCTTTGCATCGAAACCGAAGAAAAAACAACGCAGCAGGGAATATGCCGTCGCCGTCAGCACGCCCCGCCCCGGACCGAAGGCGCGGGAAAAACAGAGCAGCAGCACGGTAACGATCTCCACGCCGGGCACGGCGGCGAACAGCGCCTGTCCGCCGATGAGGAACGCCACCATGACCGAGATGAAGGCGATTTCCCGCCCGTTGAGCCCGTTTTGCGCAACGCCACGCATTTTGACGCCTCTCAGGAAAAAACGTCGTAATGCAGGACGTAGGTATGCCCCGCAATGACGGGCAAAGCGCTTGCGCCGTAGGACGCCGAAGCATAGGTCTGCCCGCCGTAAACGAAGGTGCCGTATTCATCCGACGCATAGACGGCGCCGTCATATTCGCGAAGGTCGGTGTAGATCATCCAGCAGGCAGACCAATCCTCTTTGTTTTCGACGCCGTTCACCGCCGTGATCGTGAACCCGTAATCCCCCGTATACCCTTCAAAAGTCAGTGCTTTTTCCGCCTGTAATCTGACGAGCGCATCGTACAGCGAACCGCTCCCGTCGCCCCGATCGGCAACGAGCACGAGCGTTTCCCCGTCTTGCGCGGACACGCTGCATTGCACGGTCTTTTCCCGTCCGCAAGCGGCAAAGGCGCACAAGAAAAAGGCAAACGCGGCAAAAGCCGTGAGCGCGAAAGAGATGAGAATTACAAGTAACATGACAAAAATACCTCCGTCAATTTTTTTCGGCAAAAAGAAAAACGCTCTCCTGCCCCGCGGGGAGAAAAAGCGCGCCGAAAAAGGAGGGGTTGCCCTCTGTCCGCCACCGCTTTTCTCCGCCCTCCGCAGAGAATTCCGATGTTGCACACAGGGGCAGGTCTCCTGGCTTAAAAGACGGTTTTCAATGTTTTCGTCCTTCCCATGCCCGAAACGAACACAGTGAACGAAAAACGCCGCCGAACAGTAGCGGGGGCTGCGGAGCAATCGGCTCTCTTCCCTTTTGAACGCGCCGACGCGCGTACCGCCCGTGTGCGATATGCCCGGACCGCAGCGGAAAACCAACCGCCCGTCCGTCCTTTTGCATGCGATCATCTTAACACATCCGCGCGCTTTTGTAAAGACTTTTGTAAAGAAATTTCGCGCCGCGCGTGAAAAATATTCTTTTTTTACAAACTTTTCCTCTTTTTTTTGAAAAGGGCTTGAAAAACGTGCGGAAAGAAGGTATAATATCGGTATTGAGAGGAAATCGTCCCGCCGCGCGATGCGGGCGCTTTCCCCTGCAAAACATCGGAGAGGGAAAAAATGATCGGAGCAAACAACGGAAAAAAGGAAGAGCGCACCCTGACGTTGCAGGGGTTGCAAAAACTGAAAAACGGCACGGACATCCGCGGCACGGCGTCGGAAAACCCCTTCGGAGAGCCCGTCAATTTGACGGATGAGGCGGTAACCGCCCTCGCGCAGGCATTTTATGTCTGGCTGCAAAGGCGCACGGGCAGGCGCACGGTCTGCATCGCCGTGGGACACGATTCCCGCATCTCGGCGGAGCGGTTGACGGAATGCGTCGTCAAGGGCGTCTGCACCTGCGGCGGAAAAATCGTCATCACGGGACTCGCCTCCACGCCGTCCATGTTCATGCTGCTGCACAAGCCCCGCTTCGGCTGCGACGGATCGATCATGCTGACGGCTAGCCACCTGCCCTTCCACAAAAACGGAATGAAATTTTTCGTTCGGGAAGGCGGGCTGGAGAGCGAGGACCTTTCGGAGATCATCTCCATCGCGCACAAGGGCAAATTCCCCGTCGGCGCGGGAGAGATCGTGCACCGCTCGTTCATGGCGGAATACAGCCGCGACCTGGTCGATTTCGCGCGGCGGGCGACGGGCGAAGAAGAGCCGCTCAAAGGCAAACGCATCCTCGTGGACGCGGGGAACGGCGCGGGCGGGTTCTATGTGCGCGAAGTGCTGCGCCCTCTCGGCGCGGACACCGCGGGTTCCCTCTTTCTGGACCCCGACGGGACCTTCCCCAACCACATCCCCAATCCCGAAAATCAGACCGCCATGGACTCGATCTGCCGCGCCGTCGCAAAAAACCATGCCGATTTCGGCATCATCTTCGACACCGACGTCGACAGAGCGGGCGCGGTGGACAGGGACGGACGGGAGATCAACCGCAACCGCCTGATCGCGCTCATCGCCGCCATCCTGCTGCAAGAACAGCCGGGCGCATACATCGTTACCGATTCGGTAACTTCGGACGGTCTGGCGCAGTTCATCGCGGCGCACGGGGGCATCCACCACCGCTTCAAGCGCGGATATAAAAACGTCATCAACGAGGCGAAACGGCTGTGCGCGGAGGGAAAAAACGCCCCCCTCGCCATCGAAACGAGCGGACATGCAGCGCTGAAAGAAAACTATTTCCTGGACGACGGCGCCTATCTCGTAACCCGCCTGCTCATCGCGCTCGCGCGGCTTGCCAAGGAAGGAAAGACGCTCTCTTCCCTCATCGAAGACCTGCCCATGCCCGCGGAAGAGCGGGAAATACGCCCGACCTTCCTCGACCCCGATTCGGACTTCAAAGCCATCGGTGCGGAGATCATGAAGGACCTCGTCAAATACGCCCGCGAAAGCAGCCACATCCGCCTTGCACCCGACAACCACGAGGGCGTGCGCATGAATTTCGACAAGGCGCACGGCGACGGCTGGGTGCTCGTGCGCATGAGCCTGCACGAACCCGTTCTGCCCGTCAATTGCGAGAGCGATTCCGAGGGCGGCTGCCGTCTGCTCGCGCGGGAGATTTATTCCTTCCTGCGCCGTTACCCCTGCCTCGACCTCTCCCCTTTTGAAAAATACATCTGAATTTCACCCCGAAAAATTTTTCCGCCCGCGGCGCACGCGGACGGATTTTTCGTTTTTTTCCCAAAGTTTATGCCGCGAAGCCCTTTTCAGAAGTTGAAAATCTGCGCGGAATATAGTATAATGGTAGCGAAACAAATTAAAGATTTCAATCGACATCATAAGGAGTTCCTA
>CALVZM010000082.1 GCA_944372515.1 uncultured Clostridia bacterium | reverse complement strand
GTGCAGCCCGTCGACAGTATGTATTCCGCATGCGCCCGCACGCGCTCGTCAATGTATTCCCACACCTTGATGCCCCCTCGCCTTTTTGCTTTCCCGCGCCGCGCGGCGGCGTTTTTCCCCGCCGCGGTTTTGCGGTATGATTTAATCTATGTCGAAGTTTGCACTTTTATGTATTGTTTTTCCTTCCTCTCCCCGCCCCTTGCCGCCGCCTTTTTTTGCACGCAGACGCCCCTTGCCGCAGCGGAGCGGAAAACATCGTTCAGAAGATTGACAAACGCGGCGTTTTTTGCTATAATGCAGAAAGAATGCTGCGGTTCCCGAGAAAAACCGCACGGACATGGAAGAAAAAAAAGAGAAATACCATGCCCGAGAAAATAGGAGGATACAATCGATATGAAAAGGACTGCCATCGTTACGGACAGCAACAGCGGCATCACCCAGTCGCAGGGAAAGGAATGGGGCATATTCGTGCTACCCATGCCCTTCCTGATCAACGGGGAGCAATATTATGAAGACATCAATCTGACCCAGGTACAGTTTTACGAAAAACTCCGTTCGGACGCCGAGGTTTCCACGTCCCAGCCCGTCGTGGGGGAACTGCTCGCCTTCTGGGATAAAATTTTGCAGGAGTACGACGACATGGTGTACATCCCCATGTCGAGCGGGCTGAGCGAATCGTGCAACACCGCCAAGATGCTGGCGCAGGATTATAACGGGCGCATTCACGTGGTGGACAACCAGCGCATTTCCATCTCGCTGAAACAGAGCGTGTTCGACGCGCAAGCCATGCTCAAAGCGGGCATGTCCGCGGAAGAGATCAAAGCCGAACTCGAACGCACCAAATTCGATTCCAGCATCTACATAAGCCTGCCCACCCTGAAATACCTCAAAAAAGGCGGCCGCATCACCCCCGCCGCCGCAGCCGTGGGCAGTTTGCTGCACCTGCGCCCCGTCTTGCAGATCCAGGGCGAACGGCTGGACAAATTCCGCATGAACACGGTTACCATGAAAGCGGCGAAAGCCGCCATGATCGACGGGCTCAGAAACGATTTGAAAACCCGCTTTGCCGCGCTTGCGGAAAACGGAGAACTGTCCATCGCCGTGGCGCACACCGAAAATTTTGAAAAAGCGAAAGAATTCGGAAAAGAACTGCAAGGCATTTTCCCCGAAATTCCTTTTACGGCTTGCGATCCCCTGTCCCTGAGCGTTGCTTGCCACATCGGTCCCGGCGCGCTCGCCTGCGCTTTCATCCGCGTGTGGAAGGAAAAGTAAAAGAAAAACGCCGCGGCAAAACGGCGCGGCGAAAAAAATAAACAAAGATAAAAAAGGAGGTTGTTGCATGAAATACGTTTGCGAAGCGTGCGGATGGGAATACGACGAAGAAGCCGGATATCCCGAAGGCGGCATTGCGCCCGGCACCAAGTGGGAGGACGTGCCCGAAGATTTCGAGTGCCCTCTGTGCGGATTGGGCAAGGATGCCTTTCAACCCGCCGAATAAAAAAAGAACGAACCAAAAAACAAACCGCCGGGACTTACGCGCCCGACGGTTTGTTTTTTGTCTTTATTTTACCCGAACGCCCTGCCGCGGACGCCCTTCATTCCGCCTTTTTGCGGGGGGCGCGCTTTTTCGGCATCTCTTCGGAGACGACGCCCTCCGTTCCGACGTCGAGGAAGTGCAGCACTTCCCGAAAGAGCGATCCGGGATCGGCGACCGCTTTGAAACGCGGTTCTTTGTAGCGCAGTTCCTGCAAACTCTTGGGCACCTTCATCGCCGTCAGAAGATTGAGCCGCTTGATGCCCTTGAAACTGTCCTTGACGTCGTTGCCCGTCAGGGCATACAGCACGTCCTGCGGGAACTTATAGGGACTTGCGGTGGAAACGACCACCATGGGCGGCAGCGGGGTCTTGTCCTTGGGATCTTTTTCTTCCCGGCACTTGGACATATATCCCTGCGCCACGTTCATCGCCACGCCCGTGTGGGTATCCAGGGGATAGCCGTAGTCGCAGAAGAAATCATACATGCACTCCACGGTCTCCTCTTCGTTGGTGCAGCCGGCATAGAAAGATTCCTCGATCCTGCCGAGTTCTTCCGTCGTAACCATATAGACGCCCTTTTCCGAGAGGTTTTTCATGCGCTCTTTGATGATCGCGGCGTTCCTGCCCGAAATTTCAAAGAGGAGCCTTTCGAGATTGGAGGAGATGAGAATGTCCATGGAAGGCGACATGGTCTTATAGAAATTGCGGTGGCAGTCATACCTGCCCGTCCTGATGAAGTCGGTCAGGATGTTGTTTTTATTGGACGCGCAAACCAGCCTGCCGACGGGCAGACCCATCTGCTTGGCGTAATACGCCGCGAGGATGTTGCCGAAATTGCCCGTGGGAACGGTGAAATCCACTTTTTCGCCGATCTTGATCTGCCCCGCCGACACGAGGTCGAGATAGGCGGAAAAATAATAGGCAATCTGCGGCGCGAGCCTGCCGAAGTTGATGGAGTTCGCGCTGGAAAGGAGCACGCCCCTTCCTTTGAGTTCCGCCTTGTACTCTTCGTCGTTGAAGATGCGCTTGACCGCCGTCTGGCAGTCGTCGAAATTGCCGCGGACGGCGAGCACGTCGGTATTGTTCCCGCCCGTCGTGCACATCTGCAATTTCTGCATTTTGGACACGCCCTCGTCGGGATAGAACACCATGATGCGGATGCCTTCGGCGTCCTTGAACCCTTCGAGCGCCGCTTTGCCCGTATCCCCCGACGTGGCGACGAGGATCAATATCTCCTCTTTGATGCCGCAGAGATTGCACCCCTCCCGCAAGAGATAGGGCAGCAGCGTGAGCGCCATGTCCTTGAAGGCGCAGGTGGGACCGTGGAACAGTTCGAGGATGTAGAGCCCCTTGTCGATTTTGACGAGCGGCGCGGCGTCGCTGCCTTCAAACTGAGCATATGCCCGTTCGCAAGCCGCTTTCAGCCCCGCATAGTCGTATTCGTCCAGATATTTATGCAGGACGTATGCGGCGCGCTCGGGATAGCCCATTGCGAGCATGTCGCCGAGTTCTTCAAAAGACACGGCGGGAAAGGTTTCGGGTACGAAAAGCCCGCCGTCCGAGGCGATGCCCTGCACGATCGCCTGTGCGCCCGTAACTTTCTGTCCGCCGCGCGTACTCAAAAAATTCATAATTCACTCCCCGGAGCCCCGAAAAGCCCCTTCAAAAATCACAAAATAATCCCGGGCAAGCAAAAGACCTGCCCGGGATTCCGGATGAAAATCACGCCGATTATTGCAGATACTTTGCGATGAACGCAGGCAGATCTTCCCGCTTCGCGCTGCAGGCGATGGTGAAATTGATCCCCAGATTATCGCCTATCTTTTCAAGCATATAGAAGAATGCCGCCATTTCGGAGAGAGGTTTGCCCGTGATGCGGCTGGCGCCGTCGATGAAGATGTCGCCGTTGTCCGTATTCGCCGCGATGATGCCCTTGATGAAGCCGCAGAACGCCTCTTCTCCTGCTATGTTGTAATCCGTCAGATCGATAAACCGCACGTCTCTCGTCAGGTCGTACATATACCGCTTTGTGTCGGTAACGAAGACCGCATGTCCCTTTGCCGTGCGGGCGACTTTGTTCGCCTCTTCGATGAGTTGCTTGGTCTTGCCTGTACCCTTGGGTCCATATACAATAGTAATCATAAATCCTCCTTATACTTTGCAGGTCGCGGTCGGAGCGTTCCCGGCGTTTGCCTGTTCGCCGCTCGCTTATCCTGATTTTATTGTACCAAAGATTTATGATAATTTCAAGACCTTTTCCGAAAATTTTATCAAAAAATTTTTTTTCGCGCTCAGCGCAGGCTCTTGACGAACTTTTCGATCCTGTCGAGCCCTTCGAGCATATCCTCTTTGGAGAGCGCATAGGAGAGCCGCACGCAGTCATCCGCGCCGAAGGAGATGCCGGGCACGACCGCCACTTTTTCCTTTTCGAGCAGTTCGGCGGCAAAATCGATGGAATTTTCGATGACCTTGTCCCCGCTCTTCTTGCCGTACACGCCGTCCACGACCATCATGACGTAGAACGCGCCGTGCGGCACGACGTAGGAAATGCCCTCGATCTTATCCATCTTTTCCATCATCGCCTTTCTTCTGTCGGCATAGACGGCTGCCATTTTTTCCACGCTCTCTTCGGAGGCTTGCAGCGCCGCGATGGTCGCGTACTGCGCGATGGAATTGGCGTTCGACGTTGCGTGGGACTGGAAGGAATCGATGGCTTTGGCGACGTCCTTGGGCGCCGCGAGATAGCCGATGCGCCAGCCCGTCATGGAGAAGGTCTTGGATACGCCGTTGACCGTGATGGTCAACTCCTTCATCTTGTCGGAACAGCGCGCGATGGAATAAGGTTTTACGCCGTCATAGACAAGTTTTTCATAGATCTCGTCGGCGAGGACATAGATGCCCGCCTCTTCGCAGACGGCGGCGATCGCCCTGGTCTCCGCTTCGGAATATACCGCGCCCGTGGGATTGTTGGGGCTGTTGAAGATGAGCATCTTGGTCTTGGGCGTGATGGCTGCCCTGAGTTGTTCCGCCGTGATCTTGAAGCCGTTTTTCTTGTCCCCTTCCACGAACACGGGCACGCCGCCGCAGACGCGGACCAATTCGGGATAGGTCAGCCAATAGGGCGCGGGGATGATGACTTCGTCCCCCGGCTCGACGGTGGCGCAGCAGGCATTGAAGAGAGAATGTTTGGCGCCGTTGGACACGATGATCTGCGCGGGCTCATAGTCCAGCCCGTTGTCCCTTCTGAATTTTTCGCAGACGGCTTTGCGCAGGGGCAGCAAACCCGAAGAGGGGGTATATTTGGTTTTTCCCTCGTCCATCGCCTTCTTGGCGGCGTCGATGATGTAGTCGGGCGTGTTGAAGTCCGGTTCTCCCGCGCCGAAGGAAATGACGGGTTCCCCCGCTTCCTTCATCGCCTTGGACTTTGCCGTGATGGCGAGCGTGAGCGAAGGCGCAATGCCGGCGACCCTGTCTGCAATTCTCTTTTTCATTTGATATACCTCGATCGTAAAAAATTTATTTATCCTTTTTATTTTACCTTTTTTTTGAAAATAATGCAAGGAAATGGAAAAAGTTTTTTGGGAAAAGCGCAAAAAAAGGCGAAAATTTTGCCCGCGGCGGCGCAAAGCCGTTCTCCCTGCGCATCCGGCGTGATTTTCTTTCACCCCCGCTCTCCGCAAAAAGAAAGTTTCGCCGCCCCGCAAAAAAAAATTTTGACGTTTTGCCCCCTTGCGCCGTTTGAAAGAAAAAAAAGAGCGGTATATATAGAGTGAAGAACGATGGAGAGGTCCGAAAGGACCGCTACCGCTCCGAAATTCCGGACAGTGAAAAGGAGGACAAAATTATGAAAAACTATCTGCAGAAAAGGAATAACGGCATGAGTCTCTTCGACGTCTTTGACGACGACTTTTTCAAACCCATGTTCCTGGACGAACGGCAGGATCTGAAAACCAACATCAAGGAGACGGACGATGGCTATGAACTGGAAGTCGAGATCCCCGGCTATAAGAAGGACGAGATCAAGGTTTCTTTGGAAAACGGGTATCTGACCGTCAGTTGCGCCAAGGAGAGCAAGGAAGAGGAAAAGGGCAAGAACTCCCGCTATGTCCGCAAGGAGATCAGCGAATCCTGCCAGAGAAGTTATTATGTCGGCAACGACATCACGCAGGAACAGATCAAGGCGAAATACGACAACGGCATTCTGTCTTTGACCGTGCCCAAGGAACAGCCGAAACTTGCCAAGAACAACTATATCGCCATCGAATGATTTTTCCCCGCCGCTTCGCACGGCGGCAGGGCATTGAAAACAACTTCCGACACGGAACGGGGGCGCCGCATCTGCGGCGCCCCTTTTTTCGTTTATTTTTCTTCGGAGAGAGCCAACTGCGCTTCGCGGTCGGCGACGGCGAGCGCCTCGACCATCTCGTCGATGTCGCCGAGCATGAACGATTCGATGGAATAGAGGCTCAGCCCGATGCGGTGGTCGGTTACGCGGCTCTGCGGGAAATTATAGGTGCGGATGCGTTCGCTCCGATCCCCCGAACCGATGAGATTTTTGCGGTTCTGATCGTATTGAGAACGGGTTTCGGCGCTGTAACGGTCATACAGTTTGGTGCGCAGCATGCGATAGGCAAGCGCCTTGTTTTGCAGTTGCGAACGCTCGTTCTGGCACTGCACCACGATACCCGTGGGCAGGTGGGTGAGCCGCACCGCCGAGGCGACTTTGTTGACGTTCTGTCCGCCCGCGCCGCCCGAATGATAGATGTCGATGCGGATATCCTTGTCGTTGAGTTCCACGTCCACCTCTTCCGCCTCAGGCATGACTGCCACGGAAACGGCGGATGTGTGGATGCGCCCCTGCGTCTCCGTTGCGGGCACGCGCTGCACGCGGTGCACGCCGCTCTCATATTTCAAAAGTTTATACGCCCCGCTGCCCGTAACGTGCGCCGTTACTTCCTTCACTCCCCCGAGTTCGGTGTCGTTTTCGTCCTCGACTTCGAGTTTCAGACGGTGCGCGGCGCAAAAGCCGCGGTACATGCGCAGAAGTTCGGCGGCAAAGAGCGCCGCTTCCTCCCCGCCCACGCCCGCGCGGATTTCAAGGACGCAGTCCCGCTCGTCGTTTTTGTCCTTGGGCAGCAGAAGAAGTTTCAGTTTTTCCGCGAGCGAAGAAAGGCGCTGTTTGCAGGCATGCCCCTCTTCTTCCAGCAGTTCCTTCATCTCACCTTCTTCGCTTTCCGCCGCCGCAAACGCCGCCGTCATGTCGCGGCTCGTCCGCGCGTATTCCGCCGCCGCGGCGGCAAGGTCGGAAAGTTCGGCGTGCTCTTTGGAGAGAGAGCGCCACGCCGACAGGTCTTCCAGCACGGCGGGATCGGCAAGGGAACGGCTCAGTTCGTCATATCTTTGCAGAATGCTCTCTGCTTTTTTCAGCATATCGTCCTGCGGGGACATACAATTCACTCCTTTGCCGCGGCGACGGGCATCGTCGCTTTCAGCATGCGCGCCACGCCCGACAGATCCTCGTATATTTCGCACGCCGCGCCCTGCGCTTCAAAGAGCGCGCGCACGGATTCCGCCTGCCCCATGCCCATTTCGAGGAGCAAAAAGCCCCCCTCTTTGAGATGCGAAGCAAACCCCGCGGCGATACGGCGGTAAAAATCCAGCCCGTCCGCGCCGCCGTCCAGCGCGCCGTGCGGCTCGAAGTCCCTGACTTCCCGTTGCAGTCCCCCGATCTCGCCCGAAGGGATATAGGGCGGATTGGTGAGGATGGCGTCGAACTTCCCGCGGATGTTTTCAAACAGGTCGGAATGCGAAAAACTCACTTCCACGCCGTTTGCCGCGGCGTTCTCCCGCGCGAGGGAAAGCGCGTCTTCGCTGACGTCCGACGCGGTGATGCAGACGGGTTTGCCCTTTTTGCGGCACATTTCCGCCACGGCAACGGCAATGGCGCCGCTGCCCGTGCACAGATCGAGAACGCTTGCACCCGCAGGCAGGCGGCAAAGTTCGTTCACCGCCCGTTCGACGAGCAGTTCGGTCTCCGGACGGGGAATGAGCACCCGCCCGTCCACTTTGATCTTACAGCCGCAAAAATCGGCGTCGCCGACGATGTACCAAAGCGGTTTCCCCGTCAGCCGTTCATTGACGGCGGCAAAAATTTTGCGCGCTTCAGCGGGCGTTACAAGCCGTTCTTCCGCCAATTCGGAAGGGAGCATGCCCAGATTGAGCGACAAAATCCATTGACAGTCGTCCCCCTCGATGCCCGCTGCGGCAAAGAGTTTTTCAATGCGCGACCGCACTTCGGAAAGTTTGCCGCCGACGGCAAAGGAACTTTCGCTTTCGGCGGGGTCGGCGTCCATCGCAAGCACCTTTTCAAACGCCGCGACGGCGCATTCGATCATCCCGTCGTCCGGTTCGCGCGTCGTCAGGCGCTGCAAGGCGAGCCCGGGCGCTTTGAGCGGATAGACCCAGGGGCTCTGCGTCTTGGCGAGGATTTTGAGAAGTTCATAGGAGATCCCCGCCACAACGGGCAGAAGGAGCAGTTTGATGACAAGACGGACAACAAAATCCAGCACGCCGTTTTGGATGTTCAAAAGGGGCGCAAGCAGGGAGTTGGAGAGGGAAAAGACCAGAATGGCGACGATCATCACGAAGAACAAAAAGGTCGTTCCGCAGCGGTCGTGCACCCGCGAACAAGCCCGCACGTTCTCCACCGTCAGGGGCATGCCCGATTCGTAACAGGTGATCGTCTTATGTTCGGCGCCGTGATACATATAGGTGCGGCGGATGTCCTTCATCAAAGACGTGAGGGCGAGGTAGGCGATGAAGATCGCCACGCGCAACCCCCCTTCGAGAAGGTTGAACCAGATGCCGTTGTCGTTCAGCCCCGTCCGCTCGGCGATGAATGCCGAAATGAGATAGGGCAAAAACACGAAGAGCCCGACGGAGAGAAGGATGCCGAGCAGGAGCGCCAGCGTGGTTACCACGCTCATGACGTCCACTTTGCACCTTTCCGCCAGCCACTTTTCAAAGCGGGAAGGCTCTTCGCTTTCCTCCCCGCCGTAAACTTCCGCGCTGCGCAGGAGGACGGAAGTGCCCGAAACGAGGGAATCGACGAGATTGACCACGCCGCGCACAAAGGGCAGGCGGAAAAAACGGGGGCGGCTGTCCGGCGGCGCAATGCGCCGCGCTTCGAGTTGTATGTTCCCCTTTTCGTCCCGCACGGCGGTCGCCATGCCCGTTCTGCCGCGCATCATGACCCCTTCGAGGACTGCCTGACCGCCGATGTAAGTGCTCTTTTTCTTTGTTTTCCGATTCATCTTTTTCCTCCCCCGCATCCGCGGCGGCGTTTCGGGAAGATACCCGTTCAAAACCGTGAAAATATAAAAACAGCCCCAAGACAAAACTTGAGGCTTTTTCCGTCGATCTCAGATGCCGTATCTCTTTTTGAATTTATCAACACGTCCACCGGTATCGACAAGTTTCTGCTTACCCGTGAAGAACGGGTGGCATGCGCTGCAAACATCCACTTTCAGAACGTCGACATCCTTGGTGGTGCCCGTCTCGAAAGTAGCGCCGCATGCACAGACAACTTGAACTTTGTGATATTTCGGATGTATCTCAGCCTTCATTATCTTGCACCTCGCTGTTATTTTTGCTTGTTTTGCCTGTCTATTATATTCTCTTTTTGCCCGTTCGTCAACTTTTTTGAGGCTCTGTGGCGAAATCTTTGTAAAATTTTTCCCGTCCCCCCCGATTTTTATCGCAAATATCGAAAATACGGGGCGAATTTATTGCAAAATTCCTTTTTTTAAGATATACTATAATCAAATCATGTGCCGCACGCAAAAAGCCGCGGCGCAGGAAAAGAGGGTGGAACTATGAAAACCTGGCATCTGATCGCCCCCCGCGAACTGAAAGAATTTGAACAGAACGAGACACCGCTCAAAAAGGGAGAAGCGCGCGTCAAGATTTTCAACGTGCTCTTGAACTCCCTCGACGCGATGGTGTATGACGGGAGCATCAACGCTTCTTACCCCATCATCCCCGGACGGTTTGCCGTCGGCAAAGTCGTGGCGATCGATGAGGACAACGCCCTTGCCGCCGAAAAAGGCAACCGCGTCTTTCTGAACCCCGTCCTGCCCGACGAACATTTTGCGGGAGATTCCACCGCTCTCCTCGGCATGGAGAGCGTCAAAGTCGCGGGACAGACCTGCGACGGCTTCCTCACGCCCTACGTCAATATCCGCGCGGAGAACCTGTGCGTCCTGCCCGAATCGGTGTCGGGCGAAACGGCGCTCTATACCTACCTCATCGCCCTCGCCGAAACGGCGCTCGACAGGATCGGAGAGATCAAGGGGAAATATATCGCCGTCGTCGGCGCAACGGCGCTCGGCGTCATCCTGTGCCAACTGCTCGTCTATTACCAGGCGGTCCCCGTGCTCATCGACAGCCGCACCACGCGGCTGGATTTCGCGCGGCAGTGCGGCGTTACCTATGCCTTCCTCAACGACGAGAACCTCGACGCCAACATCAACGCCATCACGGGCGCGGCGTTTGCCGACGGCGCCATTTACGTCGCTTCGGGTAATGCCGTGGTCAACACCGTGGCTTTCCGCGTTACGGCGCCCGAAAAAACGGTCGTCTTCTGCGGTTTTGCGCCGCAGAACCTGCAAGTCAACCTCGAACTCGCGCTCAAAAAGCAACTGCACATCATCGGCGTGAGCGACGCGAGCGAAAACATCTCTTCCGCCATCAACCTGCTCGCCAACAGAGCCGTGGACGTCAACCGTTTCTCCCACTGCACCTATTCCCTCGACGACCTGCCCAAGGCTTATGCCGACGGCGCCACCGAACGGGGGAAAAACCACAACATCAATCTCACCGTCATCGATTGTTACGGAAAATTATGATCAGACTCATCGCGTCCGACCTGGACGGGACTTTGCTCCTCCCCGACGGCTCCCTGCCGTCGGAAATCTTTTCTTTGATCGAAAAAATGTCCGCGCGGGGCATCCTCTTTGCCGTTGCCAGCGGCAGACAATATGAAAGCCTGCGCCGTCTCTTCGCCCCCGCCGCCGACAAGATTCTGTTCATCGCCGAAAACGGCGCGCTTGTGTGTTACCGCGGCGAGCGGCTCTTTTGCGAGAACCTGCCCGCGGCGCGGCTGGACGGCATTCTGCGGGCGGTGCAAACGCAGAAAAACGCCTTCCCCCTGCTCTGCTGCGCGGACGGGGCATACGCCGCGGCGGACGACCCCGCCTTCCTTGCGGAATGCGCCAAATACTATCCCCGCTTTGCGCGGGTACCGCGGCTGCAAGACGCGCCCGAACGGGACGCGGTTTGCAAAGTCGCCGTCTACGACGCGCGCGGCGCCGCCGAACACGCGGGCAAATATCTGCCCGCGCTCCTGCCCGACCTGCGGGTCATCGTTTCGGGCAAGGTCTGGACGGACATTTCCGGACCCGACACGAACAAGGGACGGGCGATGGCGTTCGCGCAAAGATATTTCGATCTGCAACGGGAAGAATGCGCCGCGTTCGGGGACTATATGAACGATTTGGAACTGCTGATGACCTGCGGGCATGCCTATGTGCCCGAAAACGGCTTTCCCGCCCTGAAAGAAAAAATCGGAAACATCATCCCCTCCAACGCCGAAAAGGGCGTGATCGGGAAAATGAAGGAACTTTTGGAAGAAGGAAGAAATTCATGAAACTGCTCATCGCTTCCGATCTGCACGGATCGGCTTTTTACACCGAAAAACTGCTGCGGCGCATCGACGCCGAAAGACCCGATAAGATCATCCTGCTCGGCGATCTCCTGTATCACGGTCCCCGCAACGACCTGCCCGAAGGGTACGCCCCCAAAGAGGTCATCGCGCTGCTTTCTTCCCTCGCGCCCGCGCCCCTCTGCGTGCGGGGCAACTGCGAAGCCGAGGTCGACCAGATGGTCCTGCCCTTTCCCGTCCTCGCCGAGTATGCCGCGCTGTTTTTCCGCGGAAAGACCGTTTATTGCACGCACGGGCACAAAACCCCGCCCCCGCTCGCCGCGGGGGACATCCTGCTCTGCGGGCACACCCATGTGCCCAAAGCCGAAAAGCGGGAACATTATTTATACCTCAACTGCGGCAGCGTCTCTCTGCCCAAAGAAAATTCCCCCCACGCCTATATGCTCCTTGAAGAGGACGGCGCCGTCTGGAAGGACCTGACGGGGAAGACGTTCATGCAACAAGACCTGTGAAAAAGAAAAAAACGACGGTTCTCCGACCGGGAGAGCCGCCGATTTTTTTTACGGTGTTTCGGGGAAAAAGTTACTCCGCCTTCTTGGACCGCGTGGTCTTTCTGGTGCGGATGGCTTTGTCGGAGACGGGCTTCGCCTTTTTGGCGGGTTTCGCCTCTGCCACGGCAACGGCTTCAAACGCCGTCTTTGCCCTGGCGCAAGGGAAGTCCGTGCTCTTGTCGCACTTCACGCAGTAATCATAGGTCCCGCAGGTATCCTGACCGCCGCGCGCCTGGGTGTCGTTCCACTTCATCACATCCAGTTCGTCCTGCAATGCTTTCAATTCTTTGTTTTCCATTGTCTTATGACCTCTTTTTCTTTTTTTCTCTTTATTCAAGATCATTACAATTATACGGATATTTTCAGAAAAAGACAAGGAAAAAAATAAAAGAATCCTTACTTTTTATAATACTTTTATGCTTTTTCGGGGATTTTTCCGAAAAAATTGCGAAAATTTTCCATCGTAACGCGCGTGATGTCGTCGAGCGCCTCGCGCGTGAGGTATGCCTGGTGGGAAGTTACGATGACGTTGGGACGGGAAACGAGCAAGGAAAAAAGTTCGTCCTGCACGCCCGTCGCCGACTTGTCCTCATAAAAGAGCCCCGCTTCCTCCTCGTACACGTCCAGGCATGCGCCGCCCAAGCGCCCGGTGCGCAAGGCGTCCAGAAGGGCTTCGCTGTCGATGAGTCCCCCGCGGGAAGTGTTGATGAGGATGCAGCCGCGCTTCATCCGTGCGAACGCATCCTTCCCGAGCAGGTGCCGCGTGTCCTTTGTCAGCGGACAGTGCAGGGAAATGACGTCGGAGACGGCAAGCAGTTCTTCCAAAGAAAGGTATGCAAGCCCCGCCGCAGGATCGGGAAAGGCGTCGTAACACAGCACGCGCATGCCGAATCCGCGGCAGATGCCGATGAACGTCCTGCCGATGCGCCCCGTGCCGATGACGCCCGCCGTCTTGCCGTGCAGGTCGAAGCCGATGAGGTGGTTGAGGCTGAAATTGAAATCGCGCGTGCGGATGTATGCCTTATGGATCTTGCGGTTGAGCGTGAGCAGCATCGCCATGGCGTGTTCCGCCACGCTGTAAGGAGAATAGGCGGGCACGCGCAGCACGGCAATGCCGCACTTTTCCGCCTCCGCCGTATCCACGTTGTTATACCCCGAACAGCGCAGGGCGATGAGGCGCACGCCGCAGGCAGCGAGTTTTCTGATCACCTTTGCGTTTGCCGTGTCGTTGACGAAAATGCAGACGCCGTCATAGCCGTTTGCGAGCGCCGCCGTCCTTTCGTCCAGCCTGCTCTCCGCATAATCGAAGACAAACTCCCCCTTTGCCGCCTCGAAGAGCGGGCGCTCATACTCCTTCATGTCATAAAATAAAATACCGTGCATGACGGTATTTTGCGCAGTTGTATCCGGTTTTATCCCCGTTCACTCCTCCCCGTAGAGATCGGAGAAAGTGAACGTCCTGCCCTTGCTCCTGTACCCGAGCACGCAGTCGAGATTGACGTTGTGCATACTTTGAAAGATGTTTTCGTCGATGCGGTCGTATCTTTTTTTGAGTTCGCGCACGAGCGCCTTCATCTCCCGCCGTTTGCTCTCCTCTTCCTTGTTTTCGACCCGCTCGGTAAAGCGGCAGGCACAGTGCAGAAAGGTCAGCCCGTTGCCTTGCGCCCAGCGCACGATGTCCTGTTCGCGGATACGGTACAGCGGGCGGATGAGTTCCATGCCGGGATGAGAAGTCGAACGGAGTTTGGGGGGCATGGTCTTGATCTCCGCGCCGTAGAACATGCTCAAAAGGGTGGTTTCGATGACGTCGTCGAAATGATGCCCCAGGGCGATTTTATTGCAGCCGAGGCTCTGCGCCTTTTCATAGAGATACCCCCGCCGCATGCGCGCGCAGAGGTAACAGGGCGAACCGCCCGCCGCCGAGACCGCTTCAAAGATCGGGGAAGGGAAAATTTCCACGGGAACGCCGAGCGTGCGGGCGTTGGAGAGGATGAGTTCGCGGTTTTCAACGCGGTAGCCGGGGTCCATCACGATGAAATGCAGGGAAAAATGCATCTTACCGTGGCGGCGGATCTCCTGGAAGAGTTTCGCCATCAGAAAACTGTCCTTGCCGCCCGATATGCACACGGCGATCCTGTCCCCTTCCGCGATCAGGGAATATGCCTTGACTGCCTGCACGAAACGGGTCCAGAGTTCCTTTCTGTACCGTTTGATGATCGAACGCTCTATTTCTTCGGTGCGGGATAATATTTGCATAAGCCTCGTCAAAACAGCCGCTTCACTTGCAGGCTGTCTGCAATTTCCTTGTACTTTTCCGGGGGAAAGGCGATTTCGTCGAATGTGGTAACGGCGGCGGTGCCTGCCGCCGTGCCTGCCCGCAAAATCTCGGGCATGGGTGCCCCCTCTGCCATCTTCATCACCGCCGCCGCGACCATTGCGTCGCCCGCGCCCACGGTGGAATTGACCGCCACGGACGTGCTGCGGCAATAATATCCCTCTTTGCCGTCCGTGAGAACGGCGCCTTCTTTGCCCATGGAAAGGAGCACGTTTTTCGCGCCGCGGCGGATCAACTCGCGGCAGGCGTCCAGCATATCCTGCCGGCAGGTCATTTCCCTGCCGATGTAATTCTGCAATTCGTCCAGATTGGGCTTGACGAGATCGACGCCCGCGGCGATGGCGGCGTTCAGTTTGCCGCCCGTCGCATCGGCGACGCGCAGGCAGCCGGGCGCGACCGCACGGAAGAGTTCCCCGTAATACTCCGCGCCGACCTCCCGCGGCAAACCGCCGGATATCACCGTTACACGGCTTTTTGCGGAGAGTTCCCGCACGCGGACGAGCAATTTTTCCAGATTTTCGGGGGAGACTTCCGCGCCGATGTCGTTGACTTCGGTCAGCATCGAGCGGTGGTCGATGAATTTATAATTCTCGCGTACCCGCCCTTCGTTCATGATGAAATCATGCCGCACGCCGCCGCGGGAGAGCCATTCGTCGAAGAGGTCGCCGTTCTGGCGGTACATGAACCCCGTAACGAAGGCATCGCCGCCGAGGCGGGAGATGCCCAGCGCCACGTTGAGCGCTTTGCCGCCGGGACGCACGCGCTTGCGCTTGGCGATGTTGGTCTTGCCCACTTCCAGCGCGTCCACTTCCACCGTGATGTCGATGCTCGGACTCAAACAAACTGTCAATATCATGCCGTCTGCGGAGAAAGAAATTTCCCCTGCCCCCTTATTCCGTCTTGTCTTGCCTTAAAAGGCAAACCGTTCCGTCTTTGACGGAACATATTCCCTTTATTCTATAAACCGCCCGCGGCGTCGTCAAACGCGCGGCGGCAAAAAAACAGGCGGCTGCGGAAAATTTTCCGAAGCCGCCGTCCTTTTGTGCAGAGCCGTTTGCCCGATCACATGGAGATCATCTGCAAAGTGTTGTAGAGTTCAAAATTGAACTTCTTCTTCATGGACACCGCTTCGATGATGTCCATGTCCATGATATGATTATCCTTGATGCCGATCACGCGGTTGCCGATGCCGTCTTTGAGAAGGCGCACCGCCTTGTTGCCGAACTGCGCCGCCAGCATTCTGTCCTGCATGGAGGGCGAGCCGCCGCGCTGGACGTGCCCGATGGTGGTGGGACGCACCGAATAGGTCGTTACTTCCTGCAACTGCTTGGCAAACGCCGTCGCGCTCATGACGCCTTCCGCAATGACGATGATGTTGGAATGTTTCTTGTTGGCGCGCGAGCGGTTGATGCGCATCACGATGTCATCCATATCATATGCCACTTCGGGCACGACGATGATCTCCGCCCCGCTGCCGATGCCGGCATAGAGCGCGATGTCCCCGCAATGCCTGCCCATGACTTCCACGACGGAGATGCGCTCGTGCGAGGTCATCGTGTCGCGCAGTTTGTTGATGATGTCGAGGCAGGTGTTGACCGCCGTGTCGAACCCGAGGGTATAATCCGTGTAGGCAAGGTCGTTGTCGATGGTGCCCGGAATGCCGATGGTCGGAATGCCGTATTCCTCGCTGAGGACCTTGGCGCCGCGGAAGGAACCGTCGCCGCCGATGACCACCAGACCTTCGATGCCGCGGTTTTTGAGCGTTTTGACCGCCTTCTGCTGCCCGTCTTTGGTCAGCATTTCCAGACAGCGCGCCGTGCGGAGCATGGTGCCGCCGCGCTGCACGATGTCGGACACCGAACGCATGCTCATGGGAATGAGTTCATCGTTGATGAGCCCCGCATAGCCGCATTCCACACCGTATACTTCCATCCCGAAATAGATACCCGTGCGGACGACCGCACGGATGGCGGCGTTCATGCCGGGAGCATCGCCGCCGCTCGTGAGTAAACCGATACGTTTCATCTTACAACCTCCGATTGAAAACAACTGTAAAATTTCATTCTCTTTGATTATACCAAATAAAGAAGAAAAATTAAAGTGTTTTGGGGGAAGTTTTTTGAGATTTTTCCGTATTATTTTGAGCCGTCGGGAAACAATTACAATTAAAAATATCGATGATTGCAATAAATTTTTCCGCCCGTCGCCCTGCCGTTTTCGCCGCGCGGCGGTCTCAGACGAATTTGATGCAGCCGGCGGGCAGGAAGGTGGCAAGTTCGGCTTCAAAGGCACGGCTGCGCACGACCCCGTTCGGATAGCGGAATTTCTGACTGCCGCGCAGGATTCTGACTTCCGTCGGTCCCTCGTAAGCCGAGAGCATCTCCTGCAATTCCTCAAACTCTCCCTCGTCCAGCCCCGTGGCGTTCAGCCACAGCACGCCCTTCTTTCCGACGGCGGGCTCTTTGTCCTTTTTGAGAGAATCGGCGTTGAACTGCTGCATGCCGTCGAGAAGGACGGTGGGACGCTTGCCGTCGCCGAGGTCGAGTTTGCCGCTGAGCGCCACCACGACGTCGACGGCGAGAAAACTTTTCACCTTTTCGTAAACATTGGGGAACGCCACGCATTCCACGCTGCCGTAGAGGTCTTCCACCGTGATGAACGCCATGGAAGAGCCCTGTTTGGTGTTGAGTTTTTTGATGCCCGCGACGATGCCCCCCATCGTGATGCTCTGTCCGTCTTTGAGGCTGTTGAACGTGAGAGTTCCGTCCTCGTCCTCTTCGGCGTCGGCAAGGAGAGAACAATTGAAATTGCAGTGCCGGAACGCCGAAAGATAATTTTCAAACGGATGCCCGCTGACGTAGACGCCGAGCACCTGTTTTTCGCGGGAAAGTTTGTCGCTGTAATCAAATTCGGGGATGTCGGGATATTCTATTTCGAGTTCCGGTTCTTCGATGACGCTGCCGAAGAGGGAGATCTGCGCGCCGCTCTTCTGCTTTTCCATGCCCGCGATGCGGTTCATGGCGTCCTCATATACCGCATAGTACTGCGAACGGTGTTTGCCGAAACAGTCGCAGGCGCCGCTTAAAATGAAACACTCCGCCACGCGCTTGTTGATGTATTTGGTGCAGCGCATCAGAAAATCCTGGAAGGACTTGAAAGGTCCCCGTTCGTTGCGTTCTGAAATGACCTTGGCAACGGCGTCTTCCCCCGCGCCGCGCAGGGCGGACAGCCCGAAACGGATGCCGTCCCCTTCCACGCGGAATTCGGCGCGGGAACGGTTGACGTCCGGCGGGAGAACGGGGATATTTTTCTCCTTCATGTACACGACGTACTTGGAGATTTCCTCGATCTTGTCAAGACGGTCGTTGAGCACGCCCGCCAAAAACTGTTTGGGGTAGAAATATTTGAGGTATGCCGTCTGATAGGCGACGACGGCATATGCCGTGGCGTGCGATTTGTTGAAGGCGTAGGAAGCAAAACTTTCCATGTCCGCAAAGATCTTGGCAGCCGTTTCCGGCGAAATGCCGCGGGCAACGCAGCCCGTGATGGTGCCGCCTTCCTTGATGTCCCCGTAAATGAACTTGTCCTTCTGCGCCATCAGTTCCTTCTTTTTCTTCTTCGCCATGGCGCGCCGCACGAGGTCGGCTTGCCCGAACGTGTAGCCCGCCAGGCTCTGGAAGATCTGCATGACCTGTTCCTGGTAGATGATGACGCCGTAAGAATTTTTGAGGATGGGTTCCAAAAGCGGCGTGTCGTAGCGGATCTCCGACGGGTTGTGCTTGTTGCGGATGTAGGTCGGGATGAAGTCCATGGGACCGGGGCGGTAGAGCGAGATGCCGGCGATGAGGTCTTCGAGCCGTTCGGGCTGCAAGTCGCGCATGAAGCGTTTCATGCCGCCTTGTTCGAGTTGGAACACGGCGTCGGTATCCCCCGACGAGATCAGTTGATATGCCTCGGGCACGTCGTAGCCGATTTTATGGAAATCTATCTCCGTTCCGTAATCCTCTTTGATGTAGTCGAGGGTATTCTGGATGTCGGTGAGGGTGGTGAGCGCCAGAAAGTCCATTTTCAGCATGCCCACCGATTCGGCTTCCTTCATGTCGAACTGCGTAACGACGTCGTCGCCGTTGCGGGCGAGGGGCACGTTTTCGGCAAGCACCTTGCGGCAGATGATGACGCCCGCCGCGTGTTCGGAGGTATTTTTGGGCATGCCTTCCAGTTTTAACCCGAAATTGATGACCCTTTGCAGGTCGGGATTGTGCTCGTATACCTCGATGAAATCGCGGTTGCGCTTGGACTGCTGCTCCCGCAGGGATTTTTCCAATTCCGCCCGCTTTTCCTCGGGCATGGTGTCGTCTTTTAATTTTTCTTCTATCTTCGGGATGTTCAGCCCCAGCAATTCGGCGATGGTCGATTTGCCGTCCATGAGTTTGGTTACTTTGTCCGTCTCCGAATAGGGCACGCGCATGACCCGCCCGATGTCCTTGATGACCGCGCGGGAAGCGAGCGTGCCGAAGGTTACGATCTGCGCCACCTTTTCGGGGGAATATTTGCGGCGCACATATTCGATGGTCTCATACCGGCGCTTGGTGCAGAAATCCACGTCAAAATCGGGCATGGATACGCGGTCGGGGTTCAGAAAACGCTCGAAAATGAGATCGTATTTCAGGGGATCGACGTCGGTGATGCCCACCGAATAGGCGACGATGCTGCCCACGCCCGAACCACGCCCGGGTCCCACGGGGATGCCCTGGCTGCGCGACCAGTTGATATAGTCCCAGACGATGAGGAAGTAATCGGCAAAGCCCATCTTGATGATGACGTCCAACTCGTACTGCACGCGCTTTTTGATGTCTTCGGTAACGTCCTCATAGCGGCGGGACAGCCCCTCCCAGGTCAGGCGGGTGAGGTATTCGGGGGAAGTGGAGCCGTCGTCGGGCGTATAGAGCGGAATGAGAGATTTGTCATAGACGGGGTCGCCGCTCGGTTTCAGGTCGAACACCGGCTCTTCGATCTTGTCGGCGATGACGCGGGTGTTGGAAACGGCGTCGGGGACATAAGAGAAGAGTTCCGCCATCTCGTCGCCGCTCTTAAAATAGAACTCATGCGAGCCGAAGCGCATGCGTTTGGGGTCGTCGAGCGTCTTTTTGGTCTGGATGCACAGGAGAATGTCCTGCACTTCCCAATCCTCTTTGTTGATGTAATGCACGTCGTTGGTGGCGACGAGCGGGATGTCAAGTTCCCGCCCCAGGCGGATGAGTGCGGGCAGGATCTGCTTTTCCTCCGCCAGCCCGTGGTCCTGCAATTCGATGTAGAAATCGCCGCCGAAGGTATCCTTCATCTCCTGCGCGAAGGACTTTGCGGCATCGTAATCCCCCGCCGCAAGCAGACGGGGGATGCGCCCCGCCAGGCATGCCGACAGGCAGATGACCCCCTCGCTGTGCTCTTTCAGCGTCTTATAGTCCATGCGCGGCTTGCCGTAGAACCCTTCGATATACGACATGGAATCGAGCCAGACGATGTTGCGGTAACCCGTCTTGTTCTTGGCGAGCAGGATGAGATGTTCGGTCTTGGTGCCGGGGGTCTTGACGCGGTAATCGTCGGTCATGTACAATTCACAGCCGATGATGTATTTCAGCCCGCGTTTGACGCACTCCTCCGCAAAATAGAGGGTGGCATACATGTTGCCGTGGTCGGTAACGGCGCAGGTGTCGACGCCGTTTTTGACCATGTGGTCCACGAGGTCCTCCACCTTGGCGGCGCCGTCGAGAAGGCTGTATTCGGTATGCAGATGCAAGTGCACGAAGTCGGTCATTTTTCTTCCTTTTGCTCCTTATCCACTTTACTCTCTCTGTATAATTCCATGATGCGGCGCATGCGGTGATTGACGCAACTTTTGCTCAGTCCCATCGCCCCCGCAAGTTCAAAGAGGGAGGCTTCCCTGTCTTTGAGCCGCGCCGCCGCAACCGCGCGCAGTTCCTCTTCCAGCCGCGGCAGGATGCCCCGTGCGTTCAGATATTCGATGGCGATGCACTGCCGTGCCGCCGCCGTCGCCGTGCGGTCCATGTTGCCGACGAAACAGTTGTTGGCGCGGTTGGAATTGTTGACTTCCTCCCGCGCTTCCGCCGTGGCGTTGAGTTTTTCGAGCGCGCCCTCCGCGCCCGTAACCGCCAGAAAATCGGAGATCGCCGCCAGCGAGGCGAGATAGACCACGAAACTTTCCTTGCGGCGGATGATCTTGGCGATGAGTTCAAACGAGGCAAGCAGCGAAGCAAAATCCCGCGCCGTCTCCTCGTGTGCGAACACGAATTCCAGATGATACCCCGTCTTTGCCCCGGCGCGGGGGAGCGTGCAACTTCCGCCCCCCAGAAAGGCGCCGCGGATGTAAAAAAGGCGGCTTTCCTCATCTGCGACGATGCGGGAGGGGATGCCCGCATACAATTGGTATTTCCCCGACGGGACGCGCTCAAAGACGCCGATGCGCGCCAAAACGTCGAATGCCTTTTCGCCGCCGTATTCCACCGTCAGTTTGGCTTTGCCGCGCAGTTTGTCCTCCGCCGCGCGGGCGATGCAGGAGATGCCGAACAACTCCTCGGCGAGCGCGATGTAGTATTCGGCGATTTTTTCCGATTCCGTAACCAGAAAAAATCCCAACGTGCCCTGCGTGAAAGAGATGCAGCCGCCCGTGCGGACGAACGCAGAAAAGACCGCCGTCTTTGCCGCCGCCGTCCGCGGTTTTTTATGGAAAAACTCCCGTTTGATCTCCGATGTGAAATTCGCCACCCGTTCTCTTCCTCCCCGCCCCGCTTGGCAAATTGCCGTGGGGCATGCCCGCATCTTTTGAAAAAACAAAACCGATCCGCCGACAGATCAACCGTGTTCTTTTTTGTATGCCTGCAAGCGGAACGATGCCGTCCGCCCGTCGATGTTGTCGATGCGTTCCAAGGGAAACGCCACCCGATCAAAGAGCGCTTCGGCAAGACGGACGTCCCCCACCCGCTCGGGCGAGTGCGCGTCCGAATCGATGACGAAACGCACCGACGTCTTATCGATGATATCCTGCCATTCCTCGTCGGAAAGGTGGGTCTTTTTGGTGTTGATCTCGATGTATGTCCCGTGATCGGCGGCGCATTTCGCCACTTCCACCGCATCGGCAAAACAGAGATAGTTGAGGTGGGAAAGGATGTCCACGGGGTTCTTTTCGATGGCGTTGATGTATGCCCCCGTCGTGCGGCGCACCAGGCTCTGCGACGGTTTCCTCCCGAATTTGTCCGTCAAAAAATTGCCGCCGAAATATCCCGTCCACGCCGCAAGGTTTTCATAGGCGACAAAGACGTGCTTCCCCGCGATGAACAAATCGAAATTTGCATAATCGGAAGGGAGCATGTCCGTCTTTCCGCTCTCGCCCAGGATGTTCGCTTCCATGCCGCACAAGACTTCCACCCCCGTCTTTTCGGCGGCGGCGCGGCAATCGGCGATAAGCGCGGGCACTTTTTTGCGCCGTATCCCGAAGGCGAGGTGCGCGAAGCCGTGATCGGTGATGCCGATCTGCCGCAGTCCCTTCTTCTGTGCCTGCACGGCGTTTTCAAGCACCGTGCCCTTGCCGTGCGAATAGGGCGTGTGCGTATGATAATCGGATGTGAGAATCATTCCCTTCCTCCTCCCGTATGCGGATGGTTCTTTCGGGCAGCCGCGGCGTTTTTCCGGCGTTTGCTTTTGGCAAACGTTACGGCAAAAACAAGGCGGCATGCCCGCTTATAAACGGCTTTTACTCTCTTTTAGCGCATATACCGTATTTCCTCTTCCAGGCAGATGCCCGTGCAGCGGCGGACGCGCTCTTTGACCCTGCGGATGAGCAGACGGAAGTCGCTTGCGCTCGCCCCGCCGACGTTGAGCATGAAATTGGCGTGTATCCGGCTGACGACGGCGCCGCCTTCCCGCCAGCCCTTGCAACCGCTCCGCTCGATGAGCGCCCCGGCGGAGACCCCGCCCGCGGGATTTTTGAAGACGCAGCCCATGCTCTTGCCCTTGGGCAGGTCCTTGCGCTTTTCCAGCGCGGCGGCGATGCGCTCTCCCACCTCTTCCCGGGTTGCGGGGCGCAGACGGAAACGGGCGGACAGAATGACGCAGGGAATATCCTGGAAAAGACTTTTCTTCTCGCCGAAGGCACAGTCCCGCGCCGCGAGGGTGTATACCTTGCCGCCGCGGACAAAGGTTACGCTTTCAAGGCAATCGGCGACGTGCCCGTCCTTGGTCCCCGCGTTCATGCACACGAGCCCGCCCGCCCGGGCGGGGATGCCTGCCAGAAATTCCAGCCCCGACAAGCCGCGCAGGCGGCAGAACTGCAACAATTTTCCGACCTTCGCGCCGCTTTCCGCGGTGAGAGTATCCCCTTCCGCCGCCAATCGGTCAAAATGCGAAGTGGAGATGACCATGCCCTTAAAATCCTCGTCGGAGGGCAGAACATTGCTGCCCGCGCCGAGCGGATAGATGTCCACCCGACAGCGCTCGCAGACGCGCAGAAGCGAAGAGACCTGCCCCGCCGTGCAGGGAGCAAAGACATCCGCCGCCCCGCCGACCCCCACCGTGGTGCGTTCCGAAAGCGGAACGTCCCGTTCAAAGGGAATGTCGGGCAGGAGCGCCGACAAAAAAAGCCCGTAACGACCCATTTTTCATCTCCTTATCATTCTACCACAAAATCCGTTTCAATTCAATGTTTTGAGATAACTTTTCAAAATTTTTATTTCTCCGCGGCGCAAGGCTTCCTCTGCCGCGGCACGCGCCGACGCAACGCCGTCCGCGCTCACGAACGCCGATAACGTGTATGCCGCGGCGGCATCTCCCGGGGCATACATGCCGATCTCAAAAAGTTTTTCCTGCACCTCTTCCCCGAGCAGAAAATCGACGAACGCACGGCTCTCGGACTCCTTTTCCTTCCCGTCCGCCGTAACGGCGATGTACTGATAGAGATCGCAATAAGCGCTCAGCGGGCGGCAAAAGACCGAGGCGCCCCGCGTCTGAAAGCGGCAGACATCCCGCTGGGTGCCGAGCATATAGCGATATTTCCCCGCCAGAAAATGCACATACGCTGCGGTCGAATCTTCGATCGCCTCATCGCCCGCAATGCCCGAAAGCGCCGCCGCGGCGGCGGCAAGATTGTTGCCCCCTTCGGAGATGACGAGCGTTTCCGCGGACACGGCGGAAAAATCGTCCTTGAACGAAAAGAGATAATACTGCCCCGCGCACCAGGGATAGGCATACGTTCCCCCGCCGATTTCGCCCCCGCCGAAGTTCGGTTGCAGGCGCAGGCAATGCTCGGCGACTCCGTCCAGCCCGCAGGAAAAGGAGATGAGATCGGGAACATCGCCCGCACGCAGCGCCTGCGCCGCTCCCTGCACCGTCAGGGTGCGCACCATGACGTATACGTCCTCTCTTCCCTTTTCAAACGCCGACGCGGCGCGGGATAAAAAGGCGGCGCGGGAGCCCTTGCCGCCCTCGAAGGAATCGATGTGCCAAAGGCGCAAAACGACCCCGCCTTCCCCCGCGGCGGCATCCTTTCCGGGCGGAAAAGCCCAAACATACAGACCCGCACCGACAAGAAAAACGGCACATAACACTGCGGAGATGAAACGCTTCATGGTTTACTATTGTATGCTTGCGCCCCGCCGTTTAGACGCTTGCCCCGCCCGATGCACCCCCGAAAAAGAATTTTTTCAAAGAAACAGACAAAAAAAGACGGCGGAGAAAAATTTTCCGTCGTCTTTTGATTTTGACATACCCATGTCTGCATAAAACAAACTTTTCATGCCCGCGTTCTCCAATCGGGCGGAAACTCATTCCACAGAGAAGAACAAGTCGGCATACGTGGGCATGGGCCAATAGTCTTTTGCCGTGTCCCGTTCCAGATCGTCCGCCGCCGCGCGGAGACGTTCCATGACGGGCAGGATGCGGTAGGCGCAGAATTTCGCCCCCTCCTCCGCCAGGCTGTGCCGCTCCCCTTCCCGCAGGGTGTCCTCCAACTCGCTCACCGCCGCAAAGAGTTGCGCGTTGCCCGCAGACAAGCGGGAAATGAGGGCTTTGTCGCCCGTTACGTCCGCGCCGTAAGCGGCTTTGCCGTCGGCAACGCCGCACAGTTCGGCGATATAGGCATTGACGGCGGGATAGATCTGCTTCTTTGCCATGTCGACCATGGTCCTCGCCTCGATGGTGATGATCTTTTTATAATTCTCCTGCGCGATCTCCATGCGGGAGAGCAGTTCGCGGCTGGTGAAAATGCCGTGCCGGCGGAACACTTCGATGTTCTTGTCCAATTGGAAATAGGGCAGCGCCTCTGCCGTGTTGCGCAGGTTCAGAAGCCCTCTCTTCCCGGCTTCCTCTTCCCATTCCCGCGAATAACCGTTGCCGTTGAAAATGATCCGACGGTGCTCTTTCAGGTTTTTGGAAAGCAGCGCCTGCAAAGCGTCGTTGAAATTTTCCGACTTTTCCAACTGATCGGCAAACTGTTCGAGCACATCCGCGACGATGGTGTTGATGACAATGTTGGGTTCCGCCACCGAAAAACTCGATCCCGGCATGCGGAATTCAAATTTATTGCCCGTAAAGGCGAAGGGCGACGTGCGGTTGCGGTCGGTCGAATCCCGCGGGATCTCCGGCAGGACGTCCACCCCCAGGCGCATCTTGCCCTTTTTGCCGTTCGCCGCTTTCTCGCCGTGCACGATGCTTTCCACGATGCCTTCGAGTTCGTCCCCGAGGAAGATGGAAATGATCGCGGGCGGCGCTTCGTGCGCGCCCAGGCGATGATCGTTGCCCGCGCTCGCCACGGAAAGGCGCAAGAGATCCTGATATTCGTCCACCGCTTTGATGACCGCCGTCAGAAAGAGCATGAACTGCGCGTTGTCCGCAGGCGTTTTGCCGGGGTCGAGGAGGTTCACGCCCGTGTTCGTGCTCATTGACCAATTGTTGTGTTTTCCGCTGCCGTTGATCCCTTCAAACGGTTTTTCGTGCAACAAGCAGACCATGCCGTGGCGCTGCGCCACCTTCTTCATCATCTCCATCGTCAACTGGTTGTGATCGGTCGCCACGTTGGTCGTGGAAAAAATGGGCGCCAACTCATGCTGCGCGGGAGCAACTTCGTTGTGCTTGGTCTTGGCGAGGATGCCGAGTTTCCAAAGTTCCGTATCCAGGTCTTTCATGAACTCCGACACCCGCGTCTTGATCGAGCCGAAATAATGATCTTCCAACTCCTGTCCCTTCGGCGGCATCGCCCCGAAGAGCGTTCTGCCCGTCATTTTCAGGTCCTCGCGCGCCTCATAGACCTTCTCGTCGATCAGAAAATATTCCTGTTCCGGTCCCAGCGTCGAAGTTACGTGCTTCACGTCCTCGTTTCCGAAGAGTTTCAATATCCGCAGCGCCTGCTTGTTCAGGGCGTCCATGCTGCGCAGGAGCGGGGTCTTTTTGTCCAGCACTTCCCCCGTGTAGGAGCAGAATGCCGTCGGGATGTAGAGCGTGCCGTCCCGCACGAACGCATAGGACGTCGGGTCCCACGCGGTATAGCCGCGCGCCTCGAAGGTCGCACGGATGCCGCCCGAAGGGAAGGACGATGCGTCCGGTTCCCCGACCACCAACTCCTTGCCCGAAAATTCCATGATGACTTTCCCGTCCGACGTCGGCGCAATGAAACTGTCGTGCTTTTCCGCCGTTACGCCCGTCATCGGCTGGAACCAGTGGGTATAGTGCGTTGCGCCCTTTTCCACCGCCCAATCCTTCATCGCGTTCGCCACCACGTTCGCCACGCCGATGTCCAGCGCCTCGCCGTTGTCGATCGTCCGCTTCAAGGAACGATATACGTCTTTCGGCAATTTATTCTTCATCACCGTTTCGCTGAATACGTTCTCGCCGAATATCTCCGGTACTCCCATTGCTTTCGTTCTCCTTCTGCTCGGTATAAGATTATCAATTACATTTATTATTATAATAGAAAAAAGGGCATAAAGTCAAACAATATGGCAAAAAAAATTGCGGGCGAAAGAATTCTTTCGCCCGCCCGCAGGCTTAAAGCCCGCGTTTCTTTTGTCCGCGTTGTCAAGCAACGGATCCCGCTTCTTTTCTTTCCACCGTCAGACCGTCCTTGCCGACGTCCACCCCGAGCGTGTCGCCCGCCGCGCATTTCCCCGCGATGATGAACCGCGCAAGCGCGTTTTCCAACGTGTTTTGCAGGTAGCGTTTCAACGGACGCGCGCCGTACACGGGGTCATAGCCGTTTTCCGCGATGTAATTTTTGGCACGGTCGGTGATTTCCAGCGTGAGTTGCTTTTCCGCAAGCCGCGCTCTGAGGTCGTCCAGCAAGAGCCCGACGATGCCCGCGATGTCCTCTTCGGAGAGCGGCTTATAGAACACGATCTCGTCGAGGCGGTTCAGAAATTCGGGACGGAAGGAGCGTTTGAGCAATGCGTTGACCTCTTCCCGCGCCTGCGGCAGGATCTCGTGCGTGTCCTCGTCGATGCCTTCCAGAATGAACTGCGAGCCGAGGTTGGACGTCAGGATGATGACGGTATTCTTGAAATCGACCGTGCGGCCCTGGCTGTCCGTAATGCGCCCGTCGTCAAGCACCTGCAAAAGAATGTTGAACACGTCGGGATGCGCCTTTTCGATCTCGTCGAACAGGATGACGCAATAGGGCTTCCTGCGCACCGCTTCGGTGAGTTGACCGCCCTCGTCATACCCCACGTATCCGGGGGGCGCGCCGATCAGACGGGACACACTGAATTTTTCCATATATTCGGACATGTCTATGCGCACAAGGTTCTTTTCGTCGTCGAAAAGGGAGCGCGCCAGCGTCTTGGCAAGTTCGGTCTTGCCCACGCCCGTGGGACCCAGGAACAGGAAGGAACCGATCGGGCGGCGGGGATCGGCGATGCCCGCGCGGGAACGCAGGATGGCATCGGAGACCTTCTGCACCGCCTCGTCCTGACCGATGACGTGTTTGTGCAGCGTTTCGGGCAGGCGCAAAAGTTTTTCGCGCTCGCCCTCCATCAGCCTGGAAACGGGGATGCCCGTCCAGCGCCCGATGATGCGGGCGATCTCCTCTTCGGTAACCTTATCGCGCAGCAAGGCGTTTTCCTTGCCGCCGGACTGTTTGTGTTCATATTCGGCGAGTTGTTTTTTCAGGTCGGGCAGCACGCCGTATTCCAGCCGCCCCGCCTCGTCGTAATTGGCGTTGCGCTTTGCCGTTTCCAGATCGGCGTTTGCCTTTTCGATCTGCTCGCGGAGTTTCTGCCCCTTGCCGATCGATTCCTTTTCTTCGAGCCACTTCGCCTTCATGCCCGCATACTCCTCGCGGAGCGCGGCAAGTTCTTTCTGCAATTCCTTCAAGCGCGAAACGGTCAGTTCGTCCGTCTCCTTCTTTAAGGCGTTCTCCTCGATTTCAAGTTGCATGATCTTGCGCGACGCCTCGTCCATCTCCGCGGGCATGGACTGCATTTCCGTCTTGATGAGGGCGCACGCCTCGTCCACGAGGTCGATGGCTTTGTCGGGCAGGAACCGGTCCGTGATGTAACGGTTGGAGAGGGTCGCCGCGGCGATGAGGGCGTTGTCCTGGATCTTGACGCCGTGAAAGACTTCATAGCGCTCTTTGAGCCCGCGCAGGATGGAAATGGTGTCCTCGACGGACGGTTCGTCCACCATGACGGGCTGGAACCGACGTTCGAGCGCAGGGTCTTTTTCGATGTATTTCCGGTACTCGTCCAGCGTCGTCGCGCCGATGCAGTGCAGTTCCCCGCGCGCCAGCATGGGCTTTAAGAGGTTGCCCGCATCCATGGCGCCGTCCGACTTCCCCGCACCCACGATGGTGTGCAGTTCGTCGATGAAGAGGATGATCTTCCCCTCGCTCTTTTTGACCTCGTTGAGGACGGCTTTGAGCCGTTCTTCAAACTCGCCGCGGAATTTGGCACCCGCAATGAGGGCACCCATGTCCAAAGAAAAGACCTTTCTGTCCTTGATGGAATCGGGCACGTCCCCCTGCATGATGCGGATGGCGAGCCCCTCGGCGATCGCCGTCTTGCCGACGCCCGCTTCGCCGATGAGGACGGGGTTGTTTTTGCTCTTGCGGGAGAGAATGCGGATGACGTTGCGGATCTCCTCGTCCCGCCCGATGACGGGGTCGAGTTTGTGCTGCCGCGCCCGCTCCACGAGATCGGTGCCGTATTTGTTCAGCACGTCATACGTATCCTCGGGGTTGTCCGAATTGACCTGCGCGCTGCCGCGCACTTCCCGCAGGGCTTGCAAAAAGGCGTTTTTCTGTAAATCGAACCGACGGAAGAGTTCTTTGACCGTCTTGTCGGGCTGTTCAAAGAGCGCGAGCATCAGATGTTCCACGGAGATATAGGAATCCTTCATGGCGGACATCTGTTTTTCCGCCTCGTCGAGGGCGCGGGAAAGTTCGCTCGAAAGGTATAACTGACCGTTTCCCCCGCTGATCTTGGGCATGGCATTTATGTTTTGCTCCGCTGCGCGCGAGAGGGCGGCGGGATCGGCGCCCATGCGGGAGAGCAGTTTGGGGATGAGCCCGTCCTCGGCGGACAAGAGCGCCTGCAAAAGGTGCACCTGTTCGAGCCGCTGATTGCCGTTTTCACCCGCGATGCGCTGGGCGTCCTGCACCGCTTCGAGTGCCTTTCGGGTAAATTTTTCTGCGTTCATATACATCACTTCCTCGTTTTCTTTTTATTCTATTCTTAAACCGATTTTGACGTTCTAAACAAAAAACATAAAAAAAACAGCGCCGAAAAAAAGAAAAACCGCCCGTTGCGGCGAACGGACGGAAAAATTTCTTAAAAAAAGGATGCCCTGCCGCGGGTACTCCCGCGGGCGCGCGTTCCTTATCCCCCTTCCTTTTTTGTGGCGGGCGCATCCCCCCGCGCCCCGTCTGCGGCGCGCAGGTCGTTGCAGATCCCGACGGCGATCTTCCGCAGGCGGTCGGCGCGGTTATCCTGCGGATCGGCGGCGCAGTGCAGAAGAAGAGCATGCAATACCTTTCCCACATATTTTGCGGGCATGCCCCCTTCCAACAGTTCCTTTCCGTTCAATTGCAGTTCCCTTAGGGAAAAGGGAACGCCCTCCGCGCGCATCTGCGCGAGCACGCCCCTCCATCGCAGCGCCGCGGGCGCAAAAGAGAGGTCGTCCTTGCACGCCGACCAGTCTGCCTGTTTGAGCGCGATGAGATCGTCGAGCAGGGAAAAATGCGCAGATAAAAACCGTCTGAGTTTTCTCTCGCGGGTGTCGCAGCGCATGTCGTACATGTGCAGAAGAACGAGTTCGCACGTGCGTTCCCGCAGGCGGGAAGGCGCTTTCAGGCGGCGGAATATCCCGTCGGCAAGGACGGCGCCTTCCTCGGGATGCCGATGAAAATTGCCGTCGCGCAATTTGCAGAAGGGCTTTCCCACGTCGTGCAGCAGCGCCGCCCAGCGCACGGACGGGGGCGCATAGAGCACGCACCGCAGGGAATGTTCCAGCACGTCGTGGGCATGAAAGGCGGCGGGCTGTTCCATGCCCCTGCCCGCCGCCAGCGCGGGCAGGACCCTGTCGAGCACCCGCGTTTCGTCCAGCAAACGCAGCGCTCGATACTGCCCGTCCCGCACGCCGTATTTTTCGTCGGCGCGCAGCATCAGGTCGAGTTCAAAAAAGACGCGCTCCGCGGCAATGTCGTCGATCAGCGCGGCATTTTCCCGCGCGCCGCGCAAGGTCGCCTCGTCGGCTTGAAAGCCCAACTGTCCGCACTGCCGCGCCAGCCGCAGAAGGCGCAGACCGTCCTCGCCGAACACCCGCCCGCTTTCGCGGACCGTCCGCACGCGCTTGGCGGCAATGTCCGCCATGCCGCCGAGCGGATCGACGAACTTTTGCGCCCCGATGTCGTAATAGACGGCGTTGCAGGTGAAGTCCCGCCGCGCGGCGTCAAGCAGGATGTTCTCCGTGAAAAAGACGGCGGCGGGCGTGTGCGTGCCGCGGACATATTCATCCGAACGGAAAGAGGAGAACTCCACACCCGTCCCCGCTTCGTCCGTCAGTTTGACGGTGCCCGTGTTGGCATAGACCGCCCGCACGGAAAAGCCGCACTTTTTTGCCGCCGCGGCAAAGACGTCGCCCGCCAGCGGGGCGCAGACGTCCCAATCGGCAAAATCCCCCTTTTCACGGGCATGCCCCGCCAGAAAATCGCGCACGCTGCCGCCCACAACATAGAGCGGCACGGGCAGGACGGCGGCGAGCGCCTTCAATTTTTCGGGAATCAATCTCTCCATGGCTTTTTCCTCTTTCCGCCCTTTCCTGCGACCCCTTTCACCGTTTTTTCTCGACGGGAAAGGGGCAAGGCGGATTACCACACCAACAGTTTGACGATGAACGCGGCTGTGGGCAGAAGCATGAACACGGCGACGACGACCGCCGCCAGCGCGACCGACATTGCGGCGACCGGCTTTTCAAGGGCGTGCACCCGCTCCTTCTTTTTCAGAATGAACGCAAGGACAACGAGCGCCGTCAGCGAAAGGACGGCGGCGATCAGCCCGTAGACGGGATAGGGCGAGACATAGACGATCTCCACTTCGTTCTTCCCCGCTTCGAGGGGGAGAAGGAGCATGTTCAGCCCGTTCCCGACGAGTTCGACCTCGCGCCCGTTGACGTATGCCCGCATCCCCTTGACGGCAACGGAATTCAGGAACAGATATTCCCCCGCGTCGGCGGTAACTTCGGCGGCATACGTCGTGGAAAAGAGGTCGTTTTTCACCGTATACTCCGCCGCCCGCGCCCAAAGGGCTTCGGAAAGCGCCGCCAGCGTATCCACCGAAATGATTTTAATCGAACAACTGCGCCTGACTTCCTCCACGGTCAGACGGTAAGACGGGTCGGTGCTGTACAGATACATATAATACCAACTTCCGGGCGCCTTGTCGTGATAGGAATACGTCTTGACCTGAGAGATATCGAAGGAATTCCGAATGCTGCTCGTGTAAAAGCGGATGCCCTTGTCTTTCGGCAGTTGCGAAAAGAAAGAGATGTCCCCCGATTCGCGGATGCGCACCTTAACGAATACCGTTTCATACGTCCTGCCCGTTTCGGGATCGGTCGCGGTCGAATAACTCACGTCCGAAGACGGGATGTCATAGGTGGTGAAAACTTCCCTTTCCCCGCCGAGAAATTCATAAAGACCCTGCATGTTCTCAAAATAACTGTCATAATCGGCGACCACACCCATGTCCGCATCGGAAAGGGTAAAGGCGGAGGGAAAGACGATCGTGTTCTCATACATCGCGAAGTGGGTCTCCTGCGCCGCTTTCCGAAGATATTCGCGTCCGAGCGACCCGCCGTATTCGGTCTGATAGAAATAATATTTATACCCCAGAAGGCAATCGCCGAACACCGTGCCGCCGCCGCTCTTCAAGGCGTTGATGTCGTTGCCGTTGTAGCCGAACACTTCGTTGAACGCATAGTTGTCCGCATCGGCGACCGACGAGAAGAAACTGCCGGAAGCCGTGTCCGTGATGAGCGTCTGGTTGTCGCTGAGATAGGCGCCGTAGTCCTTGATGCGGATGTGCCCGCGCTCGTCCTCTGCGGTCATGACCTGCTCACAGAGGGAATTATATTCGTTGTAGCGGACTGGATTGAACACGTTGCCGCCGACGAGTTGGGCGCCGAGAAAAACGGTCTGCGCCAACAGGACCGCCGCCACGCACGGATAGATGAATTGCAGGCGCACAAGGCGCAATCTGTAAAAGAGCATGGCGGGAATGCACGCCAGCGCAACGGCGCCGAAGATGACGGCGACGCCGCCCAATCCCCCGAGCGAATGCGCAAAAGAAGAGGCGTACCCCGCGCTCGCGTCCGTCAGCCATTGAAACGCCGAATCCAGCGCGGGCCAAAAGGAAAAATCAAAACCGCCCCCGCCGCTGACGACGCAATAGGTCAGATAGATCGCCGCAAGCGTCAGAAGGCTGAAAACGACGAGCAGGAGAAAAAAGACGCACTCCCGCTTTCCCATCGGCGCGCTTTCCCGCAACGAAGAACCCGCCCCTTGTTCCAAACGGTTTTTCCCCGTTTCCTTTTTCCCCGTCAAAGCGGACATGCCCCCGCCCTTCTCCCGCAAAAAGACCGTCCCGCCGCCCGAAGCGGCCGCAGGAGAGGGCAAAAGCCCGTCCGCCCGTCCGCCCGCGGGAAATGCCCCGAAACGCACCCTTTCCAGCACCAGGCAGGAAACATACAGTTCATAAATCGCATTGAGGAACCCGAAGCGCAGGGCATAGGCAAGATAACTGCCCATATTCATGAATTTGCACACCTCGTCCACGAGCACGGGCATCATGATGAGCAACGCCGCCACGCCCAGAAAACGGCTTTTGCGGGTGCGAAAACGGGTCCGTATGAAATATACCGCAACGAGCAGCACGAAGAGAGCGTCGCTCAGGATGTAGGAAAACTTCTGCTGATAGGAGTTGAAATTGGTGGAAGCCCACAGGAATTCAAAGATATCCCCGCCGCGTCCCGAACGAAGAAAGGCAATTAAGGACGGTACCATGACCGGAAACGCCGCCAGAATGCCGCAGAGATATGCCAGGGAAATGCGGAAAAAATATCCCTTTCTCTCTTCCCGCGGCAGGGCGAGCAAACCGTAAGCGATGCAGACGGGATAACTCACAAACATGGAAAAACAGAAGAGGGAGAAACAGGTGTAAATGCAGGCGGCGATGACGCAGGCGAGCAGGCGGACCTTCCCCGTGCGGCGCATATGCCCGAACGCCAGCACCGCCAGAGGCATATACATGAGCAGATCCATCCAATTGATGTAGGTGTTGGCGACGAAGGTAAAGCCACAGAAGGCATATAACACGGCGACGGGCACGGTCAGAAACGAAGACATGCCGCCAAAGCGCACGCGCATCATGACCAGCGCCGCCGCCGCGACGCAGATCAACTTGGCGGGCACCATCACCGACGCCGCATAATAGACATTCCCCTCCCCGAACAGAAAGAACAGAAAGGTGAACGGACTGAGAAGACAATACATCAGAATGCCGAACACATCCATGCCCCCGCCGACGCGGACGCTGTAAAAAAGGGACGCTTCCCCTTTGGCGACGTCGAAGAGATGCTCCGCATACGGCACGATCTGCGCCAGCAGGTCATATTGAGACGCCGTCCTGTCCGAAAACGGAAAGACGTTATAGGCGTACAGCATGCCGACGTATATAGCGACGATCAAAGCGGCGCAAACGGCGAGCGGAACGACGAATGAGAGCGCGCGGTGCAGGCGCGGGTGTGATTCACTGAGCAAAATGCGGGTCATGCGGTCTCCTCTTCCGACGGGCGGACGATGGCGATAAAACGCCGCCCGTTCCCTTTTATTATACCGCCAACGGAAAAATTTGTCAATCGGGAAAAAAGACGGAAACGGTCTTGTGATATGATACATCCCCGCCGCACACGGACAAGCCGCTCCTTTGTTCCTTTTTTCGGAGCCCTTGCCGTATGCAGTCCGCAAAACCTTGCAAAAAAACCACAGGCGGATGTTTTGCGTATGTACGAACGGAAAAGGTCCCGCGAGAAATCTCGCGGGACCCCGTTTTCTCTTTTTGCACCACTTACTTCTTGGGCGCTTTGAAACCGCTGTTGCGGATGTACATCTCCTTGATCTCGGAGATCAGGGGATAGCGGGGGTTGGCGCCCGTGCACTGGTCGTCAAACGCCTTTTCGCTCATCTCGTCGAGCGTATCGAAGAAATACTTCTCATCCACGCCGTAATCCTTCATCGTCTTTTTGATGCCGACCTTTGCTTTGAGTTCGGCGATCGCCTTGATGAGGTTCTCCACTTTCGCCTCTTCGCTCTTGCCGCCAAGCCCGAGATAATCGGCGACTTCGGCATATCTCGCACGGGTATGCGGGTATTGATACTGCGGGAAGGTGCCCATCTTGGGCGGCACTTCGGCACTGTTATAGCGAATGACGTCCTCAATGAGCAGGGCATTGGCAATGCCGTGCGGGATGTGATGGAAGGCGCCCATCTTGTGCGCCATGGAGTGGCACACGCCGAGGAAGGCGTTGGCAAAAGCGATACCCGCCATGGTAGCGGCGTCCGCCATGCCTTCGCGCGCTTCGGGGTCGTTGAGTCCGTTTTCATAGGCGCGGGGCAGGTATTTGAAGATGAGTTTGCAGGCGACGAGCGCTTCGCCGTCGGTGTACGGCGTCGCCATGACGGAAGCATAGGCTTCGAGGGCATGGGTCAGCGCGTCGATGCCCGAAGCGGCGGTCAGTCCCTTGGGCTGGGTCATCATGAAATCAGTATCCACGATCGCCATGTTGGGCAGCAGTTCATAGTCCGCCAAAGGATATTTGTTGCCCGTCGCCCTGTCGGAGATGACGGCAAACGGCGTAACTTCCGAGCCGGTGCCCGAAGAGGTCGGGATGGCGACGAAATATGCCTTTGCGGCCATCTTGGGGAAGGTATATACGCGCTTGCGGATATCCATGAACCGCATCGCCATGTCATAGAAGTCCACTTCGGGATGTTCATAGAGCACCCACATGATCTTGCCCGCGTCCATGGCGGAACCGCCGCCGAGGGCGATGATGACGTCGGGCTGGAACTCCGCCATCAGTTTGGCGCCCGCTTTCGCGCTGTCGAGGGAAGGATCGGGTTCGACGTCGGCAAAGCAGGTGTAGCGAATGCCCATTTCGTCGAGTTTGTCGGTGATGGGCTGAATGCGGTTGGTCTCATACAGGAATTTATCGGTAACGATGAACGCCTTTTTCTTGCCCATGACGTCTTTGAGTTCGGCAAGCGCGACGGGCAGGCAGCCCTTCTTGTGATATACCTTCTGAGGGGTTCTGAACCAGAGCATGTTTTCTCTCCTTTCCGCAACGGTCTTGATGTTGATGAGGTGCTTCACGCCGACGTTTTCGGAGACGGAGTTGCCGCCCCAGGAACCGCAGCCGAGGGTCAGGGAAGGCGTCAGTTTGAAGTTATAGAGATCGCCGATACCGCCCTGGGAAGAAGGCGTGTTGATGAGCATGCGGCAGGTCTTCATGCACGCTTCCCATTTTTCCAACTTTTCCTTCTGCGTCAACTGATCGATGTAGATGGCGGAAGTGTGTCCCATGCCGCCGTCGGCAATGAGTTGCTGCGCCTTGGCGAGGGCGTCGTCGAAATCCTTGGCGCGGTACATGGCGAGGACGGGAGAGAGTTTTTCGTGCGCGAACGGCTCTTCGATGTTCACGCTCTCCACTTCGCCGACGAGCACTTTGGTCGCTTCGGGAATGTCAAAACCGCAGAGTTTGGCGATGGTAACGGGCTTCTGTCCGACGATCTTGGCGTTGAGCGCACCGTTGATGAGAATGGTCGAACGGACCTTGTTCTTCTCCTCTTCGTTGCAGAAATAGCAGCCGCGGTAAGCAAATTCCTTCTTGACCTCTTCATACACCTCGTCGAGCACGATAACCGACTGCTCGGAAGCGCAGATCATGCCGTTGTCGAAGGTCTTGGAGTGGATGATGGAGTTGACCGCCAACTTGACGTCCGCGGTGTCGTCGATGATGGCAGGCGTGTTGCCCGCGCCGACGCCGAGGGCGGGTTTGCCCGAAGAATAGGCGCTCTTGACCATGCCGGGGCCGCCCGTGGCAAGGATGATGTCCGCTTCCTTCATGAGCGTGTTGGTCATGTCGAGGGAAGGCACGTCGATCCAGCCGATGATACCCTCGGGCGCGCCCGCTTTGACGGCGGCATCCAGCACGACTTTCGCCGCCGCGATGGTCGATTTTTTGGCGCGGGGGTGCGGGCTGATGATGATGCCGTTGCGGGTCTTTAAGGCAATGAGCGTCTTGAAAATTGCCGTGGAAGTGGGATTGGTCGTCGGGATGACCGCCGCGACCAGCCCGATGGGCTCGGCGATCTTTTTTAGCCCGAACGCCGTGTCCTCTTCGATCACGCCGCAAGTTTTGGTATGCTTGTAGGTGTTAT
>CALVZM010000081.1 GCA_944372515.1 uncultured Clostridia bacterium | reverse complement strand
CTTGTTATAGACGTGCACGCCCTTTTCTTCGATCGCCTTGCATTCCGCCGCACCGATCATGCCGGAGAGCGTGCCGCATTCGCTGTAATATTCGCACGTTCTGCCGAGGTAAGGCGAACGGTGAATGTTGAGACCCGTGCCGTAAAGCGCGGAAGTACCCGTCCAAATGCCGCTTTCACCGATAATTTCGCCGACTTCATAGGCGAGTTCTTTATTGAAAGATGCTGCGATGATACCGTTACAAGGGAAGCCCATGGGCGACTGCGCCTTCAAATCGGGATCGGCGGCATCTGTCAGATTGCCCTCCGCATCGACATTTCCTTTCTTGACTTCGGTGCGATATCCGAGACCCGTTTTGGCTGTATAGGAAACCCAGGTAAAGCCATTCGGTCCGTTCTCATCGCGCGTTTGAGGCTTGACGACGCTCTCGATCGCCGCGGTACGATGCCATGCATCGCCGAGCACGGTTACCGTCTCATCCCATGTGATCTGATCCATGAAGGTATCCCAGATGGGATCGAAGAAACTGATGGGATCGCCGTTGTCGTCATAGCGCATGTTGACGAGCACCAGCCCGTTCTGTGCGCCGTAGGTCGGATATTCTCCGTTGTCTTTCGGCAAAGGCTGTTTATACTTTTCGGGAACCCCGGGCATACCGGTATAGTTGCCCGTCTCTTCGGGCACTTGCGCGAAGATGTCTTTCGCCATCTGCTCGGTCATCGTCAATTTCGGATGACCGTTCGTCATGTCGAGGGAAACCTTATTCCATGCGTCGCGGCTGTAATATTCGACTTTATTGCTGCCCTTGCCTTCATAGCGATTGATATCCGAGAAGTCAAAGAGGTTGGTGATCGCCATGTTGCTTCTGCCGTCGATCATGGAAACTTCGTCCGAAAGCGAATATTTATCGGTATCCAGCCCGAGTTTAAACTTTTTAACCATGGAAGCATCGCCCTTGCCGACCATCTTGCTCTCGTCGACGGAAACGCCGCTATCCTTCTTTGCCATGAGCACGTTGTTGACGGCGTCGTGTGCGCTGCCGCCCACCGCGACATAGTAGTCGCCCGGCATTACGACGTAAGTTTTGGCGTCCTCTGCATCATAGGAAGCGAAATACTTTTCATCCGCGACCACCGAATAGGTCTTGCTCTCGTTCGGTTTCAGAAGATCGGTTTTCAGGAAGTCGAGAAGTTCCACGGAAGGAACCTGGATCTGGTTTTCCCTTGCATAATCATCATAGGGCTTGGAGATCCAGACGGGAACGGAATATTTGCCCGCGGCGGGACCCTTGTTTTTGACGGTTACGCTGACGGTGTAGTCCCTGTCGCCCGTCTTTTCCACGGAGACGCCCGAAGTTTCAAAGGTGCTGTAACTCATGCCGTAGCCGAAGGGATAGGCAACGACGTCGCTGTAATTGAAGTCGCCCACATTCGGCGTGCCGAGCACGACGTCTTCATAGCGGGTCTCGGTGTAGCGATAGCCGAGATACATGCCTTCCTGATAGACCACATAGGAAGCCAGCGTATATTCGGGATACATACCCGTACCGACCGCCGTATTGACGCCGAAATTCGACGCACCTTCATAAATAGACGCCTTATAATTGACGTTGACGGGATTGAGATTATTGTTCATCCACATAGTGTCGGGCAATCTGCCGGAAGGATTATATTCACCCGTGAGCAGTTTGCCGACGGCAGCATTGCCGCCGCCCGTCGCACCGATCCACATGCAGGCGTCGATGCCGTACTGCGCGTCGTTGATGAAGTCCCCTTCGATCATGCCCGCATAGTTGATGAGCACGATGATCTTTTTGATGGTACCCTCATCTTTGAGCGCTTTCAGCCCTTTGAGGGTGTTAATCTCGTTTTGGGTAAGTCCGAGATAGTCCCCGCCCAAGCCGTCGCCTTCATCGATACCGTCCGCCCCTTTGCGGATGAGGTCATAGCCCTCGCCGCCGATACGGCCGACGACAAAGATGGCGGCGTCGCCATAAGTCTTAAAACTGTCAACTGCGCCTGCCGTCCCTTCAAATGTATCCCAAGGGACGCCGTTTGCGAGGAAACTTGTCGTGCCAAAACTGCCGGACATTGTACGCTTATACTGTTCCCAATCGCCCTTATACAGGTTGCCGAGCGTGGAATTGACTTCCAATCCCGCATCCGTCAAAGACTTTTCAAAGGTTACGCGATAAGTTGCCGTAATGCTGCCCGAACCGGTGCCACCGTATACGGGATCGTATGCGGTTACGCCGACGAGACTGACTTTGTTGCCCTTGGAAAGAGGCAGTGCGTTGTTGTCGTTTTTCAACAGAACGGCACCCTCTGCCTCGGCTTCTTCGGCTTTCGCCCATGCGGCATCCGTCAATTCGCCGACCGACTTATAATCGGACTTGTAATATTCGGAATCGACCTCTTCGCCGCCCTCTATCTCATAAGGCTCAACGCTCGACGTATTCAAAGCGGAATTGATCTGTCCTTCATTTTCCCACGCAATGACCGTACCGGTTATCACGACGGCAAAAAGGAAAGAGCCCGCAACAGTTATAATTTTTCTCAATAATTTGAATTTCATAATCTGTCTCCTTTTCCGTCAGTTTGTTTCATGAAGATCGCCACGATGCTCGAAACGATCGCCAGCACGAACATGACCACGCTGGCAATAAATTCGGGCGGAAACGCCGAGAATTGAATGCCGTATACAACGGATGAAATAAAGAAATAGATATGATACGCAAAGAAACACAGCGCCAACGTATTGGCGGCAAAGAGCGCCGCCGGCGCAAAACGATAGAGCCGCAGCGCCACGAGCGCAGCCGCGACCACGATGCCGATCAGGATGAACCAGAACGCTTCCCAGGACATATACCTGGTCTGCCCGTATCCGACACCATAGACAATGAGCGTTATAATGGATATGACCGCCACGGCAATGGTTACATAGAAACCGGGCTTTTTATCCGCAAAATACTCTTTCATGCCGAAAATCTCCTTTTTCAAAATTTTTTCCGAACGGACGAACCGTTCCCGCGTCCGCCCCACGGCGGACGGCTTTGCCTCTTGCCTGCTTTTTTTTCCTTCCCCTCTTATCCGGTCATCGATACCTCCTTTGCCTTGCGGCTTCCGAATTTGTCCCCATTATACTTCCCGCAAAAAAAACTTGTTGATTTTGGCGCGAATTGCAATCCCTATGGTGTAAATTGCGTGAAATCGAGATGAACTTTTGATAAAAAACGGCAAAAACGGAACAAAAAAAGAAAGCCCCGTTCAAACAAACGGAACTTTCCTTGATTTTTGCGCTTTTCAGGCTTTCTTTTTCTCTTTTCCCTTCCCGCCGTCGAGCAGGAAGATGTTCAGGCGGAACACCCCGTCCGAGCGGGAGACGGCAATGTCGCCGCCGTACTTTTCCGCCGTGGCGCGGATGCTTTTCAGTCCGAAGCCGTGATAACCCGGCTCGGCGGTCTTGGTCGTTTCGGGCAGCCCCTCGGGCAATTCCCCTTTGCCGTCGGTATAATTGAGCACGCTGACGTTGACGAAGCCGCCCCGCTTTTCGATGACGACGCTGATCTGCCGCCGCCCGGGGTCGGGCAGACCTTCCGTCGCCTCCACGGCGTTGTCGAGCGCGTTGCCGAAGAGGGAATAGATGTCCATGACTTCCATAAAATCGAGCGCATGTCCGTCGCCCATGCAGGTGAGCGTGATGCGCTCGCGGCGGCAGCGGCGCATTTTTTCGTTGACGACGGTGTCGAAAGCGGCGTTGCCCGTGCGCACGAATCCGTCGTATTCGGCGATGGTCTCCTTCATGGATTCGATCTCGCTCGGCGGCAGTTTGTCGCCCAGAGCGAGAAGTTTGTGTTTCAGGTCGTGGCATTTCTGGTTGAGCAGTTCGATGTTCTCCTTGCTCAGTTCATACTGCCGTTCGCGCTCCTCGCCGATGCGTTGCAAAGTGATGTTAGCAGAAGCAACGGTGGCAAAACGGTACATGAAATATTGGATGAAGAGGGCAAGCGCGTTGCAGGCGATGGCATAGACACACAGCGCGGCAATGATTGAAGGGGTAAGGCTTTCCGTTTGCCACAGCCGCACGATGCCAAGACAAAGAAAAACGATGATCACGGCAACGGAGATCATGCGGCGGTCATAATTTTCGTAATAGCGGTATTTCTTTGCCGCGCGCCCCACCACGAGGCACGCCACGCCCGCCGCGAGCACGCAGCAGACAAATTCCGTGTAGACGTTCATCTCGGGCAGGAAGGGCAACAAGGAAACAAGTTTGGCGCAATGATATCCTATGTGCTGCACCGCCTCACCGCCGATGCAGGCGGAAAAGACGGCGCCGAATTTACAGTCGTAGCAAACGCATGCCGCCGCCACCGTCAAAGCAAGAATGACGAGCATGCGGACAAGATGCAACACCACAAACCACGGCGAAGAAAAATACGGAATACAATATAACCCCGCCGACGCCGCAATGCAGACAGCATAGGATATGGTCAGGCGCAGGGCAAAACGGCTGCGCTTGGGATAAGAATACAACAGCGCCGACTGGGCAAGAAGCAATTCGACAATGAAGGTGAATTTAC
>CALVZM010000080.1 GCA_944372515.1 uncultured Clostridia bacterium | reverse complement strand
GGTCGATCACAATGATGATTCATTGATATGTTATGTTCAGAATGGAGATAAAGAGAAAATTGAGCAATGGATCTCGTCAAAAAATAAGCTGCCCCCTTTTATCGGAGCCCCTGTAGAACAGTTTTTTGCACATTATGAAAAATCTAATCCTAATATAAAATATTTTAAGTTAAGAAATAAAGGTAAATTTTCAGGACTTGTTCATTCACATGAAGGATTAACATGGTATGAACCCAACCGGAGTTTGATAACAATTAAAACCACGGATCAACTTGCCGAATATCTATTACTTTGTAAACAACAAGTTGTTGACGATTTTAAAGCAAGTCATAACACCAGCAAAGTTATTGAGGGATTAAGTGAAGAGTATTTCCGTAAAGAACTCGATAAGGGAAATATCGAGTTAGTGGCAATAAAACTCTGCGTGCGGTTAGAAGCCGTGTTAAAAAGCAAATATCATTATGAAGGCGATTTTTCGGAGATGCTTGACAAATATTGTTCACATTACGGAGTTTACGAAGAGGATGACGGCTGGGGTTATATTGAAAAAAGAACGCATGAATTCGTTACATATCTCCAAAAACTTCGTAAATATCGCAACAGCATTGTTCATTCCGAGAAGAAAGTTGACAAGATGACAAAAGAAGAACTCGAATTTTGCATTAAATATATTTGTGGGTTGAAATAAGGAGAAGTTCTATGAATAAATATCAGGAATATTTGTTATCACACATAAAAGATAATGACAAGGGAACATTTTTGTTTTCTGATTGTGCCCCTGTCGGCGAATCATGTAAAGATGATACTTATGGCAGTTATGATAAAACAACTAATTATTTTACAATCAAACAGGATAAAGATATAACCAAGACGGTATATGTGCTAAAAATCTCTCAAGATAAATGCCCGTTTGTCGCTGCTGTTCAAGTCAGGAAAAACAATTCATATACAGATGTTCCGCTTTCAGAAATTATAATAGATTTCAATGATAGAATTGACGCAATAAGATTGAAATTTATAAAAAATATTGCGGATGATTTGGAAATTGGGATTGCCTATAAGAAGGCAGACAAACAGGCATATAATGAAATGCAAGCAGTTTTGCAAAAAGAGAATACATTAAAGCGTGCAGCAATTAAACATTCTACCGGGGAAAGTTTGGTAAATATCTATTTCCAGCCGTGTGCGGATAATTATGACCATACCGAAATATCGTTATTTATCCCTGAAAAAACAGAAGTAAAAAAAGTCGGAGGACCTTACGGTCCCGTCGATCAGGAAAATGTACTTTCATGGTCGTTGATTATGAAAACAACGATAGAAAACGGAATATTTTTCAAGTCGATTACAGGCTTAGCATTTGGAAGATATGCCTATATTGTAAAACAATTTGATAAGGATAATAACATGCTTATAGAAACGGATTATATAGAATTCTATATCAGAAAACAACAGCCACCTGTGTTAAATTCGGGGAATATTTGTGTGATTTAATTATTTCCATGTAAAAATTTGATAGCCGCACGACAATGGGCTATAATATAAGGGCGACATAAGAAACGGAAAAATTTCTTTTGAATCTGGCTAATGAATCTTCTGTAATGCTATTATGAGGATTGCCCTTTGAGGTTTATAGCAATAGGTCGCCCCTATAGTTTTAGCCACATGTTTTCTTTGTTGACTAATTATAGGAGTGAAAAATCGTCTTTCTGAATGAAAGATGACAACTAAAACTATGCTACCATAGCCGACCCGAAAAAGCAATTTCGGGAGGATTATTTTAATCGGATAACGGCACCAAAGAAATCGCAGGCAAAAAATAATACAAACCCCGAAAAAGAGTTCGTATTATTCACACATGGCGCAGAAGGCGAGGTATTACCGCTTGGCGGCAAAGCGTCGTCGGCGAAGGGCAGAGAAAAAAGCCCCGAACATCCGTACTGTCGCCTCCTCGCCCGTCCTCGCGGGAACACGCGATTTCGAGCGGTTCGCCTCCCGCAAGCAAAAAGGGAACAAGGAAAAAAATCCTTGTTCCCTTTTTTTTTTTTTATTCGAGGTATTGCCGCTTAGCGGCAAAACGTCGTCGGCGAAGAGCAGAGCAAAAAGCCCCGAACATCCGTACTGTCGCCTCCTCGCCCGTCCTCGCGGGAATACGCGATTTCGAGCGGTTCGCCTCCCGCAAGCAAAAAGGGAACAAGGAAAAAAATCCTTGTTCCCTTTTTGGCGCAGAAGGCGAGATTCGAACTCGCGCTACCGTTACCGGTACTACTCCCTTAGCAGGGGAGCCCCTTGAGCCTCTTGGGTACTTCTGCATGGCGGCTATCTTTATTACTATACCATAAAATCTTTCTCTTGTAAAGTATATTTCCCGAAAAACAAAATAATTTAATGAAAATTCTTTTTGCCCCTTGTCAGGACGCGGCTTTTGTGTTACAATAAGATAAAAAATGCGGGGCGCGCCTGCCGCCGATTTTTTAAGGAGTTGGAAAAATTATGAATATATGGCACGACATCGACCCTGCGAGGATCGCGGAAGAGGATTTTGAAGCCCTCATCGAGATCCCCAGGGGCTGCAAGGAGAAGTATGAACTTGACAAGGAGACGGGGCTTCTGCGCCTCGACCGCGTGCTCTACACGTCCACGGTCTATCCCGCCAACTACGGCTTTCTGCCCCGCACGCTGGCGGAGGACGGGGATCCTCTGGACGTGCTCGTGCTCGGCAACGCGCCCATCTATCCCATGACCCTCGTCCGCTGTTATCCCATCGGCGTCATCAAGATGGTCGACGGCGGCAGTCTGGACGAGAAGATCATCGCCATTCCCTTCGGCGACCCGACGTATAACGGCTATCGCGACATCGGGGAACTGCCCAAACACATCTTTGAAGAAATGATGCACTTCTTTGAGGTGTATAAATCGCTCGAACACAAGAGCACGGCGGTCAAGGAGATCAGCCACCGCGACGACGCCGTGAGCATCATACGCAAATGCATTGCGGCATATGACAGAAAGTACGGAGAAAAGGCATGAAAAAAATTCTGATCGTCGTGGATATGCAAAACGATTTCATCACGGGCGCCCTGGGCACGAAAGAGGCGGCTGCCGTTTTGCCCGCCGTGCGCGCCGAGATCGGGCGGCGGCAAAAAGAAGGATGGGAGATCGTGTATACCCGTGATACCCATGCCCGCAATTACCTGCAAACGCAGGAGGGGAGAAATCTGCCCGTGGAGCACTGCATCGGCGGCACGGAAGGCTGGGAAATCGCCGAGGGGGTCTATGCGGGCGGGAAAATTTTCGACAAGCCCGCTTTCGGGTCAAAAGAACTTGCCGCCTATGTGGCGGCGGGGGGATATGAAGAGGCGGAACTCATCGGCGTTTGCACGGACATCTGCGTCATATCCAATGCCTTGCTCATCAAGGCGTTTGCGCCCGAAACGAAGGTGTGTGTGCTTGCGTCGGCGTGCGCGGGCGCAACGCCCGCCGGGCATGAAAACGCGCTTGCCGCCCTGCGCGTCTGTCCGGTGGAAGTGCTTTGACGGGGCAAGACGGAAATTCGGTTCCATGAAAAAAAGACGGAAGTGCGCCTTCCGTCTTTTTTGTCGTTTCGAGAGCCGCTCCTGCGGCGGGGCTTTTCCCGCATCGCTCCTGCGGCGAAAAAGGGTGTTTTGCTTTTATGCCAGCAGGGATTCGTCGAACTTGACCTTGAAGTTGGGTTCGCTTTCGCCCGGCATCCTGCAAAGTCTGGTACAGGGGATGAGGGGGATCTGGATGGGGGGGAGCATGGCGGTGGCGAGCAGGTTGGCAACGGCGGCGCGCAATGTGGGCAGCAGGACGTTGGTCGTTGCATATTGCAGGGTCTGCATATCCTGGTCGGTGTCAACGTTTTCCGCTTCGAATACGCCGACGACGTGCACGCAGACGTTGTAGGGCGTGGGGTTTTCGGGCGTGGATTTCATTTCAAAGCGCAGCCCGCTGAGATAGGTCTTTTCGGCGCCGTTGGCTTTTGCCACTTTTTCCACGCGGATCTCCTGTTTGAACTCCGTTTTTTTGCCCGGTTCGGGACGGAAGCCGGGGTTGGTCGCCACGGTCAGTTCACGGAAAGTAATGCCTTTCAATGCATAATTCATAATGATTTTACACCTCGAACATAAAGATACATTGAGTATACCACGATTTTGTGTGCTTGTCAATGCCGTTTTGTGAAAAACGTGTTATTTGACGAAAAATTCACGGCGGGCAGGGCAGAACGCGCTTTATCCGCCGCTTTTTTTCAACTGTTGACCGTCAGGGAGAATTTGTGCGTGAAAGTCTGCCTGCGGTATCCTTTGCCCCCGTCGGTAACGGTTACCGTTACGGGATAGATGCCGCCCATGGAGGGCGTGCCTTCGATGCGTCCCGATTTCGTCATGGTCAGTCCGGCGGGCAGCCCCTTGACGGAAAAGACGTAATTCCCCGTTCCGCCGCATACGGAAACGGTCTGTTCATATTTTTCTCCCGCCTTGGCAACGGCGAGCGTCGGCGTTTCCAGCGTCAGGGGGACGACGGAGAGAACATCGCGGTAAGTTGCGCCCGTTCCGGACATGGTATCGTCGTCGTTGTACAACGCGGTGTAGGGCGCTTCCCACGGTCGCGCGTCGCCGTACAGCCCCGCAAAGTTATCCACGAACCAGGCGTAGCGCTCCACATAGCCGCACTGTTCGAGCATGTCGGTGGTCTGCACGATATATTTTTTCGCGTTCTCCTCGGTGCAGCCCGCGCTCACCTGTCCCGCGTGGGAATCGCGCGCAACGATGTCGATCGCGCCGAATTCGGTCAGCCATACGGGAATGCGGTATTTCGCATACAGCGCGTCCAGCGTTTCTTTCAATTGAGAGACGGCTTTGCCGTCATAAAAGGACTGATAGATGTGGATGGCGATGAAATCCACGCGGTAGTCCAGTTCGTCCGCCCGCGCCATGAATTCATCCAGCCACCAATGCCCGCTTTCGGCACTGTAAGAGGAAACGGCGGGGGAGGAGAGGGGGATGCCGAGTTCCATGAGTTGCGGCCACAGTGCGATCGTTTCCTCCACGGTCATGTTGGCGGACAGTCCGTCGTCGCCCGGCAGGTCGGGTTCGTTGAAGGTCAGAAGGTGCGTGAACCTGCCTTCCTCATATCCCGTGCGGATATATTCCAGATTTGCCTCGTTCACGTCGTTCTTGCCCCACAGCATGGGTACGAACTCTCCTTCGATGTGTTCGTTTTCCGGTTCCACGCCCCAATTGTACCACCAACTCACTTGCAGGTCGTTGATCCGCCCGCCGTTTTCCGCGGTGTTTTGGTTGTAGCGCGAAACGCTGATCCCCTTCTTTTCCACCGATACGGCGGCTTCCTTATGCGGGGCATACTCTTCGCCGCCGTTTTTATCCTCGCATGCCGCGAGCAAAAAACCGCCCGCCGCGCAAAGCGTTGCCAGCGCAAGGGCAAACAGTTTTTTCGTCATTCGATGCATCATGTTTCCTCCTTTTGCATTTTCTGCCAAAATGGTAGCACATCCGTGCGGAAAAAGCAAGTTTTTTTTCAACGGATAAAAAATAAAAATGAATAAAATTATTCAAAAATTTCAACGTATATGCCGAAATAAGAAGCGTTGCAACGCCGATAAACAAAATAATGTGCGCAAATATGATTTTTTATGATTGTTTGCAAGTCGTATCATGTGTAAGTTTACAATATAAATTGCAAATCCGCCGTACATATTGACGCCCGTGCGGCGGTGTGTTAGAATGGCAGCAGTGATAGCACGGCGCGTCGGGCAACGTCCGATGGCGGAATAAAGAAAGGAGAAGAGGATGAGACAGACAAGCAGGATATTGAGAGGGCTGGCGGTCGCGGCGGCCTTTTTGTGCGCCTTGTGCCTGGGAGCGGAATCCATTGCCGCTTCGGGGGACTATAAGGGCATGGTGGACGGTATGCTGGGCGGTGCGTCGGCGGGCGGTTCGTCCGGCGAAGCCTATGTATACGAGTCCGAATATGAGAGCCTCGAAGAGATGCTGACGGAGCGCGGGCGCATTGCCGGGCAACTTGCCGAAGAGGGCTGCGTGCTCCTGAAAAACGACGGCGCACTGCCCCTTCGTTCGGAGGAGGAGCGGGAAAGCGGCGCCGAAAAACGGGTTACCGTCCTTGGAAACCGTCCGTATACCTATACCGACGCGGGCATTCTCCGCGACACGCGCCTGACCTTTTACGGCGGCATCACGGGCAGTAAAATTTACGAACAGAGCGTAACGACGAGCGAAGGGACGATCGGATTGCCCATCACGCTGGAAAGGGCGTTGGAAGGGCAAAACGTGCACATCAATCCGACGATGAAGTCCTTCTATTCGGATAAAGCCTATTCCCCGCTCCCCGCAGGGTCGGAGTCTGCCGATCAGGCGGGCGGCGCTTATTCCATCGATGAACCCGCCATGTCTTTGGGGGATACGGGGGACTATCGCTCGTATGCCGACGCGGCGATCGTCGTCATCGGCAGACCGAGCGGCGAAGGGCGGGACTATCTGCCCGGCAAAAGCGGCGTCAAGGCGGGCAGTTCGCAAAAGAGCGCCATCGGATTGAGCGACGAGGAGCGGGCGCTCATCGACGTTGCCCACCAAATCTCTCCCGGCAAGGTCGTCGTGCTCGTTTCGAGCGCGGTCGCCATGGAGATCGACGAACTCAAAGACGACGATCGGGTCAATTCCATTCTGTGGATCGGACTGCCGGGGTCCTACGGTCTCAACGGCGTGGCGCGGGTGCTTGTCGGCGATGCGGCGCCTTCGGGCAGCCTGCCCGACATCTATGCGGCGGATGCTTCCGTTTCTCCCGCCGCGCGCAATTTCGGCGCGGGCGATCCCGACGGCACGGCGCAGTTCACCTGGTCGAACGGGTCTTATAACCTCGCTTCCAACGGACATTACGTCGTGATGGCGGAGGGCATTTATACGGGATATTATTATTACGAAACGCGGTATGCCGATGCGCTGCTCCGTCCCGAAAGCGGCGCCGCGGGCAGTGCGGGCACGTCGGAGGGCGCCGCGGAATGGAAGTATGAAGACCAGGTAAGTTGGTCTTTCGGCTACGGGCTTTCCTACACGACCTTCTCCCGCCGTATCCTGCCCGAAACGTTCGTATACGACAAAACGGAAAAGACGGTGCGGGTGGACGTGGAAGTCGTCAACACGGGGAACTATCCCGCCAAGAGCACCGTGCAACTGTATGTGCAGTCCCCCTATACCGATTATGACCAAAAGAGCGGCGTGGAAAAGAGCGCCGTGCAACTTGTCGCCTTTGAAAAGACGGACGTCCTGCAACCGCAGGAGCCGACGACGATCACCCTGACGGCAGACATCAAATATTTTGCTTCCTACGACCAAACCGTTTCGCACGACGGCGTTACGGGCGGATATATCATGGAAAACGGGGAATATTGTTTTGCCGTCGGCAACGGCGCGCACGACGCCCTCAACAACATCCTTGCAAACTGTTACGACGTGCCCGAAGAAGAACTGTACGCGGAAGAGGGCTGTGCGGTCAATCCTGCGGGGACGTACGTGTGGGATACGGGCGAAGCGGACGGATTCTCCTTTGACGCGGACGGCGTGGACGCTTCTTATTTCGCGCAGTCCGAAGGGGGACAGACCGTGCAGAACCAATTGCAGGATGCCGATTACAATTATTTCGATACGGGCAGAGAGGTAACGTATCTTTCGAGGAGCGACTGGCAGGGCACCTATCCCGTTTCCTACACGGGACTGCCCGTTTCGGAAGGCATGAATAAACTGCTCAGCGAAAACAACCGCGGCTATGAGATGAGTACGGCGGGCACGGCGCCCGATTATGTACAGTTCGGCGTCGATCATGCCGAGGAGTATGATGAAAATACGGGCGTGCCGCTGGAAAATACGGACATAGCCTCGTATAAGGGCAAGGCATACGACGCGGAGGATTGGGACTACCTCTTGCAGCAGATCACCTTTGACGAGGCGTGGCAGTTCGCGCCGCTCGGCGGCACCAACTGCAAGGCGTTCGCTTCGGTCAATGCTCCCGTCGTCTGGCAGATCGACGGACCCAACGGCAACGTTACCCGCAGTTACGGCGCACTCGCGCCCGAAACGGGGACCATGGCGGTGGCGAAGTCGGATGTCAATGCCGGTTATATGAGCGCGGACATGCCCTGCGCCCCCCTGATCGCCGCGACGTTCAACCGCGCGCTGCTCGAAGAGGAAGGCAGGATCTTCGGCGAGGACAATCTTTGGAGCCGCAATCCCATCATGTGGGCGCCCGGCATGAACCTGCACCGCACGCCCTTCAATTCCCGCAACCATGAATATTATAGCGAAGACCCCGTCCTCACCAACTGCCTCGGCGTGAGTTTTGTCCGCGGCGGGCTGGAAAAGGGCTCCATCCTCTCGGCAAAGCACTTTGCTTTCAACACGCAGGAGTCTTACCGCGAGGGGCTCTGTCAGTTCTTCAACGAACAGACGGGCAGGGAAATGGAACTGCGCGCCTTCCAGGGGCTGTGCGAGGACGTGGAGTACATCAACAGTTCGGGCAACCGGCTGGACGCGCTGGGGCTGATGAGTTCTTTCTCGCGCGCGGGCATCACGGGCGTCAACGCGCATACGGGCATGATGAAGAACATCCTGCGCGGCGAATGGGGCTTCAAAGGGCTCATCTCCACGGACATGGTATCGCGCACGGGCTTTTTCAACCCCACGGACTGTGTCATCAATCACGTTACTTTCATGGCGACTTCGAGCGGCGAAACTTTCCTCGCCTCGTCGGACTGGTCGGATTACAACAACAAACAGCGCGTCCGCAGCGACCCCGCCATGCTGACGGCGCTCTATGAGAACATGCATTATTATATGTATGCCATCGCCAACAGCAGCGCGCTCAACGGCTATGCCCCGGGCGACGTCCTCGCCGACGACATGAGTTGGTGGCAGTATGCCCTCTTCGGCATCGGGGCGGGCTGCGGCGGCGTTGCGCTCGGACTTTGCGGCTGGCTGATCTATGCGGGCGTGCGGGATGACCGCCGTGCCCGCGCACAAGGAGGTACGGAAGAATGAAACTGCGCATTTCCCGTCCCCGCCCGGGGTTTTACTTTTCGGCGGCGGCGCTGCTCTTTGCCGTCGCGGGGCTCGTTCTCTATCTCGTTACTTACGGCATAGAGCCCTATGCCCTGAACCGCTGGGCGCTCACCTGTTCGGTGCTCGCCGTCTGGCTGCTTCTCTTCATCGCGATCAACACGCTTCTGCGGGGAGAAAAGCCCTTCTGGACGGGGCTGCTCTTCATCCCCGCGGCGTTCCTGCTCGTCTACGGCATGTTGCAGTTTTTGCAGCCCTGCCTCTCGCCCATCGCCTTCACGTTCGTATCGAGCGACCTCAACATGGGCGACACCGAGGCGAACAAGGTCATCGCTTATTATGCGGTGGCGACTGCCGCGTGTTATCTTCTCTCCGTCGTCTGCATCTTCGTCGCGGCGTTTTTGCCCGCCGGACGGCGTGCGGCGGGAAAGAATGCGGCGGACGCCGCCCGCCGGGGGAGGAAGGACATATGAACGGCATTGCATCTTATCTGAAAAATCACACGTCCGCGGTGATCTACGCCCTGTTCGGGGTGATGACCGCCGCGCTGGCGGCGGCGCTTCTGACCTGGACGCTCATGGGCAGCGTGGAACGGGAGATCCGCACGTTCGGGGCGACGCTCGTCAGCGAAACGCCCCTGCGCACCGAATATCTCGTCGGGCAGAGTTTTGAAGGGGCGGGGGCATACCTCAACATCGGCACGGCGGAAGAGCCCGAAAACATTCCCTTTGAAGACTGCACGGTTACCGCCGATTTCACGAGCGCGGGCACAAAAGCCGTCTTGGTGAGTTATATGTACGACGAATACACCAATTACGAAGCCGTCGTCTATGTGGACGTGCTGTTCGTGCGCAGTTTGCAGATCGAGACCTATCCCCGCCATGTCGAGGTAACGGAAGAGGGGGCTTCGTTCAGCGAGGACTTCGAGGCGTATGCGGAACTCGACCGCGCGCCGCAGACCGACGTGTTCGGTCCGGCGGAAGAGACGCGGGGCGGCTATCGCGTCCGCGTCAACGAAGACATGTACACCGTTTCCTGCAAGGGCAGTCCTTCCGTGGCAGGGTATTACGATCTGTCCGTCTATTGCGGCGAAACGTCCTGTTCTTTCAGCGTCTTTAACTTAAAAGACCGCAGCCTGATCGTCGGTTCTTCGTCGGACGTCGTGCCCTTCGAGAGCGGCGCGGCGAATGCGGGAAGCCTGACGCTCGTCGTAACCGAACGCGGCGACGGCTATCAGACGGACTGCACCGGAAAGACGAGCGGATATTATGTCTATACCGCGGCGGACGGCACCGAGAGCGTTCTGCCCTTTGCCTATGAACTTTCCGGCACGGAGGAACTCTTGCAGTCTCCGTCGGTGGAGGAACGGCTCGTCCGCGGCGGGGACGGCGATGAATATTACGAGGCGGTATACGGCGGCAGAACGTTCACCGCGTCCGCCTCTCTCTTCCGCACCGCCGTGGTGGGCGGCATGATCGTGGAGGACCACGGCTATAAACTGGTCATCGATTCGGATAAACGCATTTTGCGCTTTACTTATGACCCTGCCGATCCGACCGATCCCGCCGATCCTGCCTATGACCCCGCTTCGTCTGCGCAGACGCCTGCATCGGGCGGGACGGCGCCGACGCTCACCCTATATGTAACCGATTACGACATGAATCCCCTGCTCGGAACGGGCAACGGTTGGAGCCGCGGCGTCTATATCTATACCGGCGCGGACGGAAAGTCTTATAAAATTCCCTTCTATATGCAGGCATGGGTATGGACATACGTGCCGTTGTCGTCCAATTACGGCGACGTCTATTCGGAAGTCGTACTCAACGATTTCGTGTATAATCACGAGGCGCCCGTCGATTTGCGCTATAACAGTTATTACTTGGGCACCATGTACGCGAATATTACCTATTTCGACCGCGGCAACGGCTTTGTGAACGAGCGTTTTTCCGCGCCCCAGGAACTCTGGCTGTCCGCAGCCATGGGTATGTAAGGAGGAAGTATGAAAAAGATCAAAAAGATCCTGATGCTTTGTTTTGCGTCCGCTCTGGCGCTCTCCTTGGCGGGCATCGCGGCTGCCTGTGCGGACGACGAGACCGAAGAGGGTGCGGTGAGCGCGCTCATCGGGCGGTTTGAAAACAGCGGCAATATGGAAGTTACTCTCACGGACGATCCCGATTACGCTTCGATCGACGACGGCAAGACTTATTTTTACACTTCGTCCGTCTATCCTCTCGATACGGTGAGCGGCGAAACGGCGACATATTACTATGCGCAGTCCCTGCGGCTGAAACGGGATTATACCTATGAATACACCTGCACCGTGCAGTTGCGCAAGGTCATGCAGACGGGCAACACCGATCTTGCCAAGATCGAAATCGAAACGGAAGGTACGTTCGGGTATGCGTCGGCGGGCGGCATCGCCTATTCGGTCGCCCTGTCCGATCCCGTTTCGGGCACGGAAAAATTCTACGGCGCGTCCATCGTGGGCGAGGGGAACATCTATTCCTGGAAACTCAGCACGTCGCCCGACCGCGTTTCGGACATCGCCGCCCTGCTTGCCGTAAGCGGCGGGGAATATGTCTTCGATCGGTACACCGCGGGCAGGACCGTCAACGTGGAAAAGAACGAACAGAACGTGCTTTACGACGATGCGTGTTATTCGGACATGCTCGCCGACCTGGCGCCTTACTATTCTTACAGCGGCACGGAAGGGGAAGAGACGGAAACCCCGGACAAGCCGGATCCCGAGCCCGAAATTCCCGAAGAGGGAACGGCACCCGCGGCGGTACTGCCCTATGACGAGGACGCGCAGTCCGGCATCGCGCTTGCCGTTGCCGTGGCGGAAACGCCCCGCATGCTCATCCGCGTGCCCGCGTCCGTCTCCGCGGTAACCATCGGCGGCGCGGTGTTGACCGAATGCGAGACGGAGGGGGAAAACAAGGTGTTTTCCTATCCGTTCTCCTATGCGGCGCTGTCGGATACGTTCACGGTGCAGGCACAGGGGAAGACGCGCAGTTTTTCGCCCGTGGCGCTGCTGGAAAAGTTGATCGCCGCAGCGCCCGCGTTTACGGGCGAACGATCGCAACTTGACGGCATTGCGTTGCAGCGTGCGGCGGTCAGCATTCTCCACTATGCGGCGCTCTGCGGGGCGGAAGTTTCACTGGACGAGACCGAGGCAGCCCTCGTATATGACAGCCTGGGCGCCAACATCTATCACAGCGATTTCGGCGCACGGGACAATCTCTCGCTGAGCGGCACGGCGGATGCAGGCTTTTCCTGGGGCGGCGTGCCCGCCTTGGTCAATGCGGGCGGCGCCTGCCTGCGCTATACCTTCTCCGTTCCCGCCGATTCGTCCTATACCGCGCTCACTGCCACGGCGGAAGTCGGCGGCAGGACGTATGAATGCGCGGTCGAAGAGATCGGGAGCACGTCCGCCGTGCGCACCTATGCCTTCACGGCGGGACCGTTCGCGCCGCCGGAATTCACGCAGACCGTTTCTGTCTGCGTCATGGACGGCGGAAAGGTCATCAGCGGCATAGCGGATTATTCCGTCAACCGTGCCGCAGCCAAAGCCGACCTGAGCGAGGACGCAGGGGAAAAAGCGCTTGCCAAAGCGCTCTATTCTCTCGGGAAAACCGCGGCATGGGTGGCGTCTTTGCCCGAGATCGTTTACGAAATGCAGCCCGCGGCTGTCAACGGTTACGGCAGTTGTTCCTTTTCCTTCTCGGAGTATGCATACAGTTTTTCGTTCACGGGCAGCGCCCTTTCCTTCGATGCCTCGTCCGCCGCGCTCTATGTCGGCGGTGCGATCGTCGGCGACGGGAACGCGCAGGTCTCGAACGAATATTTTGAAGCGAGCAAAAACGGCAACGATTTCACCGTTACGCTCAAAGGGGGCAGCATCGACGGCATCGCCCCGGCGAACAATCAGCCCTTCGGCACGCTCACGATCGTCATGGCAGGGGACAGCGCGATAGAAAACGTCATGATCCCCATGTGGGGCGTAACGGCGGAACGCGCTTCGATCATCTCGCCCGGTGCGCTCGTCATCCGCGGGGAAGCGGGCGCGGCGCTTACCGTAAAGGGCAGCATCCGGGCGGAGTCGCTGACCGTGGAAGGCGCGTCGGTGGACGTGGAGACCTTCTCTTCGTCAACGGGCGTCGACGCGGGGGCGCTGACCCTTTCGGGCGGCGCGTTGAACGTGCGCTATGTCGGCGTTTCTTCGACGGATGCGAGCGGCGTCGTCGCCGCGGGTGATCTTTCCCTGCACGGAAAACTGTCCGTCGAAGGGTTTGACAGCGGTATTTATCTGACAGGGGACGGCGCGCAGCGGCTGGAAGTCGGCGCAGGCGGCGCGTTGTACATCGCCGCCTCGTCTTACGGCATCACGGGCAGCGCGCCCGAAACGGGCGGCACGCCCGTCAACAGGCAGTTCCTCTTCACGGGCGGCGAAAGTTATATCCGTGCCGGCAGCGGCGTGAAATATGCGGATATTTCCGTCGGCGACGCCGTGCTCACCGTCATTGCGGACAGCGGTTACACCGTGGAAGGAGAGGATGCGTCCCGTCCCGTTTCTTTCCGCACGACGAGCGGCAGCCAAACTGTCGGCAAAGTAACGCTCGTCAATCATGCCTATAACCCGTGGTGGGACGTGAATTACACCCTCAAAGCCCGGACCATCGATCTCAACGGCGGCAACGTATATGTCTTCGGCATGTGCAAGGACGGCGTGATCGTGCCGGGACAGGGCGGCTCGATGACCGTGCGCAACTGCGACCTCACCGTAGAGAACGGGCAAAACCTTGAAGAAAGTTACGGCAGGGGCGTCAACGCGGGGAACGGCGACGAGTGCATCACCGTGGAAAATTCCGCCAAGGTCGTATTCAAAAACTGCGATGCGGCGATCTCCTGCTGGGGCAAAGCGGCGGATGCCGCGGGATATGCCTTGCTCGTCAACAACGGACTGATCATTTTAGACGGGTATAAACTCAGTCTGGAAGGCTGGGAGTTGACTTCGTGGAGCAACAATCTGACCGTGGAAAACGGCGGGCAGATCCGCTACACGAACAAAGCGGAAGCATGAATTTTCCCGCCTGCGGCAGGCGGGAAAGATAAAAAACGGTTCGGAGAGCAGGTTGCATCCGAACCGTTTTTTGGGGTCATGCAGTCAATGGCGGGGAAAAATCCGCTCCGACATCTGACACAGAGATTTTTTGAAAAAAACCGATGGTCGGCGGGGTTTGTCCGCACGGGAGGGCGGTCAGAGGATTTGCAGGACGAAAAATTTGAGATAGCGCGTCTCCTCCTCGCCCAGCAGCGCGGGGTGATCGGGCGCCTGCGAACGGATCTCGACGGCGCGGGCGCGTCTGCCGCTCTGCACGGCGGCTTCGGCGAGCATTTTTTCAAAAAGTGTCGCCGTCATGTAGTGCGAACACGAACAGGAGACGAGGAATCCGCCCGGGCGGACGAGTTTCATGCCGAGGATATTGATGTCCTTATATCCGCGGAAGGCGTCTTTGACCCCCGACGCGCTCTTGCAGAAGGCGGGCGGGTCGAGGATGCCGGCGTCGAAACGGCGGTTTTCCTTTTTATATTCCCGCAGCAGTCCGAACACATCGCCGCAGCGGACGGTTACGTTTTCAATGCCGTTGAGGCGGCAATTGCGCTGCACGTTTTCCAATGCGGCGGGGGAGATGTCGGCGGCGATCACGCTCTTTGCCGTCATGGCGGCGTTGAGGGAAAAACCGCCGCTGTTGCAGAAGCAATCGAGCACTTCTCCGTCCGCGCAGTAGGGGCGGATCGCGCGGCGGTTTTCCTTCTGGTCGAGGAAATAGCCCGTTTTCTGTCCGTTTTTCACGTCCACGGACATTTTCAGTCCGTTTTCTTCGACGATGATCTCGTCGGGCACTTCGCCGAGCAGCACGCCTTTTTCGGGCGGAAGCCCCTCTTTGGCGCGGACGGCGGCGTCCGAACGCTCATAGATCCCTTTGGGCGCAAAGAGTTCAAAGAGGCATTGCGCGATCAGTTCTTTCCTCTGACGGATGCCGAGGGAGAGGCACTGCATGACCAGATATTCCCCGTATTTATCGACGATCAGCCCCGGCAGCCCGTCTGCTTCCGCAAATACAAGACGGCAGCAATTGTCATAGGCATGCCCGAGTTTGCGGCGATATTCGGCGCATTCTTTGAGACGGGTGAGATAGAACTGTTTTTCATCCTCGACGGGATGACGCAAAAAGAGGCGCACGATGATCTTGGAAGCGTGGTTGATGTATCCGCTGCCGATATACCGCCCGTCGGCGGCATACACGGCGGCGAGGGCGCCGTTTTTGTCCTTGCCTTCCACGCGCTGTACTTCGTTGGCATATACCCAACTGTGCCCCGCCAGCAGGCGCTTTTCTTCGTTCTTTTTAAGATAGACGGAATATGCCATGATTTTTTTACCCGCACCGATTTTTTTTCGCGCTTTGGCGCGATATATCCTTATTATACCAGCGGAGGCAGACAAAGTAAAGCGATTGCCGCCGCGGCGCGGGAAATTTCCGCCGCCCGATGGCAGGGCGTGAAAAATTCTTGAAATTTTTTCGGGAATGTGTTATACTGCCGATAGGGGAGAAAGGCAATTATGGCGATACATGAATCGGGAGAAAACTATCTGGAAGCCATCCTCCTTCTCGGCGAAGGGGGAAAGGACGTGCATTCGGTGGACGTCGCAAGGCGGCTCGGCGTGTCCAAGCCCACGGTTACCAAGGGCATGAAGATACTGATGCAGGAGGGGTATGTCGTGATGGACGGCGTGCACCTGCGGCTGAGCGAACGGGGGCGGGAGCGCGCCCGCGCGGTCTATGAAAAGCACAGGACCATCACCGAATTCTGGGTGCGGCTCGGCGTGCCCCGCGAGGCGGCGGAACGGGACGCCTGCCGTATGGAACACATCGTCGGCGACGAGGTGTTTTCCGTCATGAAATCGCTGGTGTCCGGGGAAAGTTCCCTGCCGCAGTCCCCCCGCGGGGACTGAAAAGGGAAAGTCCTTCCGTTCGGTCGGCGAAATGTTATTTTTTATCTGTTTCGGTACGGATTGAACATTAAAATCAGTAAAAATGCAACAAAATCGTTGACTTTATCCCGATTCTAAGATATAATAAAAGGGAAAAAGGAAAAGTTTTGGGAGTGTAAAATACAAGGGCAGCAGAATAGATTGCGAAGGATGGTAGACTTATGACAAAAAAGAGTGTTTTCGGGGAGAGGTTGCAGGCGGCTTTGCAGGCGCATGGTTTTTCTCGTGCGCAGTTTGCGGCGGAAATGGACATGAATTTATCCTTGCTCTATAAATATCTGCGCGGCGATTGCCTGCCTTCGCTGCCGACGGCGAATGCCATTGCCGATAAGTTGGATTGTTCCTTGGATTGGCTTTGCGGTCAGTCCGACGAAAACAAAGCCCGCACGGCGAACGTACCGTTCAATTCCCGTTTTTGCGAACTTCTCACAAAGAGACATGTTACGCGCTATCGTTTGATCAAGGATACGGGGCTCTCCAAACAGAGCGTGGACGGCTGGTATCACGGCACCCGCAACCCCAGTTTCATGCATTTACAGGTTCTGGCGAAATATTTTTCCTGCACGGTCGATTACCTTGCGGGGAGAGAAAACTAAATCCCTTTGCGGGCGGCGGCAGCCATTCCCCGTCCCGCGCGGAACGCATCGACGTGAGCGCCGTTTGTCTTTGACAGACGGCGTTTTTGCTTGAAAATAAAGCGCGGACGTGTTATAATGAAAAAAAGGATTTTTTCCGCAGCGGAGGGGATATGAGTCAGTTTACCGAGATAACCGTGCACACCACGTCGGCGGCGAGCGAACTTGTGGCGGACGCCATGTGGAACTATACCGATTTCGGCGTCAACATCTGCGACGTCAACGACATCGTGGCGTTGCAGCGGGGCGAAGGGGGCGTCTATTGGGACTATATGGACGATTCGCTCGTCTGGAACGACCGCGCGGACGTCCTCGTGAAGTGTTATGTCGCCGTTGACCGTGCGGGCGCGGTGCGCCGTGCCCTGCGCGCCGATCTTGCCGCCATGGTGCAGAACGCGGCGGGCGCCGTCGATTTCGGAACGCTGGAAGACACCGAGCGGACGGTGGACGGCGATGCCTGGCTGGAAGTCTGGAAAGAGCATTTCCGTCCCATACACCTGCAAAAGATCGTCGTCGTGCCCGAATGGATCGACTATGCGCCGTCCGTCGGGGAAAAGATCATCCGTCTCGATTCCAACATGGCGTTCGGCACGGGCGAACACGAAACGACTGCCATGTGCGTGGAATATTTGCAGGCATACGTCGGGGCGGGTTCCACGGTCATCGACGTGGGCTGCGGCAGCGGGATATTGGGCATTGCGGCGGTGCTGCTCGGCGCCAAAAAGGCATATCTGAACGACATCGATCCCGTGGCGGTCGATTCGGCAAAGCACAATGCGGCGCTCAACGGCGTGTCCGAACGGGTGCAGGTCGTGCATTCCGGCATTCCCGCCGGCGGCGGGGAAGGGGCGGACGTGGTCGTGGCGAACATCACCGCGGAAGTCTTGGTTTCCCTGGCGGAATCCGTTTCCGCCTGCCTCAAACGCGGGGGCGCGCTGATTTTGTCGGGAATCCTGCACGACCGCGTCGAAAAGGTCAAATCTGCCTATGAATCGCAGGGCATGTCCTTGGAGCGGGAACGCAGTCAAGGGGAGTGGCATGCCATGGTTTTAAGGAGAAATTGACCTTGGAAAAGAGAAGATTTTTCATAGACGGGATGGTCGGCGAGGAAGCGCTGCTGACGGGGGAAGAATTTGCCCATGCGCGCACCGTGCTGCGTTTGGATACGGGCAGCGAGGTCATTTTGCTCGACAACAGCGGAAAGGAATATGACGGCATCGTAACGTCCGTGGGCAAGCGGGAGATGCGCGTGCACGTTCTCTCCGTCCGCGAGGGGGAACGGGAAGCGGCGACGGACGTAAAACTGCTCTTCGGGTTCCTCAAAAACGCCGACCGCAACGAATTTGTCGTGCAGAAGGCGACGGAATTGGGCGTGCGGGAGATCGGGCTCTTTTCTTCCGAATATTCTTCGGCGCACGTTTCGGAGAACAAATTGGAACGCCTGCGGCGCGTGGCAAAGGAATCGGCAAAACAGTGCCTGCGTTCGTGTGCGCCCGCAATCGAATATCATCCTTCATTGCAAGACGCCCTGCATTCGGGCATGGGCTATGCGAATAAGTTTTTTGCCTGTGAATTTTTACGGGAAAAAGGCGCCGATCTGCGCAGGATAGACGGTTCGGCGGTTCTGGTCGTCGGCAGCGAAGGGGGATTCACCCGCGCGGAGTTTGAAGGGGCGGTTTCGCTCGGTTATCGCGGCGTCAGCCTCGGCAAACGCATCCTGCGCGCCGAAACGGCGGCGGTCGCCCTGACTGCCGTGGTGATGTTCGGCGCGGGCGAGTGGCAGAACTGACGCGCCCAAACGGCGGCGGAAAAATGCGCCCGAAAGCGGGGGCAGAGGAGAAGAAACATGGCAAAAGCGGTGATTTTCACCCTCGGCTGCAAGGTCAACGAAGTGGAGAGCGCCTCCCTCGTGCGTGCGCTCGGCGAGCGGGGCTATGAGGTCTCGACCGCGCTCGGCTATGCCGATTTATACATTCTCAACACATGTGCGGTTACGGCGGAAGCCGAAAAAAAGAGCCGTCAACTCGTGGCGCGGGCGCTGAAATTCAATCCCGCCGCGCGCGTTTTGGTGTGCGGCTGCGCGGCGCAGAAAAATGCACGGGCGTTTGCCGCGCGGGAGAACGTGCAGACGGTAACGGGCGCGCGCAACAAGAGCCGCATTCCCTTCCTTTTGGAACGGGACGGGGTCTTTCTGGAAGACGCGGACGGGCGTTTCGACGAACTGCCCGTGCCTGCGGCGGTGCGCACCAGGCATTTCGTGAAGATCCAGGACGGGTGCAACAATTTCTGTTCCTATTGCATTGTGCCCTATCTGCGCGGCAGAAGCCGTTCCCGCCCGTCGGAAAGCGTGGTCAGGGAAGCATATGCCGCGGCGGAACGGGGTGCGGAAGAGGTCGTTTTGACGGGCATCGACATCTCTTCTTACCGGGACGGGGACAAGGGGCTTGCGGGGCTGTTGCGCGACCTTTCCTCCCTGCCCGCGCGGGTGCGGCTCGGTTCGCTGGAAGCGGGGATCGTGGATGAAGAATTTTGTGCCGCGGCGAGGGGCATGTCCGATTTTGCGCCCCATTTCCATTTGTCTTTGCAGAGCGGCTCGACCGCCGTTTTGAGGCGGATGAACCGTCATTATTCCCGCGAGGAATACCTTGAAAAATGCCGCCTGCTCTATGCCGCCTTTCCGCGTGCGGCGATCACGACGGACGTCATCGCGGGGTTCCCGGGAGAGACGGAAGAGGAGTTTTTGCAAACGCTGTCCCTCGTGGACGAGGCGGCGTTTGCGCAGGTGCATTGCTTTGTCTATTCCCCCCGCGAGGGCACGCCCGCGGCGCGTCTGCCGCAATTGCCCGCGGCGGTCAAAGAGGAGCGGCGCCTTCGTCTGGCGGCGGCTGCTTCCGCCCGCCGTGCGGCGTATGTCGATCGGTTCCTCGGGGAAAAATTTTCCTTCGTTCCCGAAGAGGAGAAGGACGGGTATACCTTCGGGTATACCGAAAATTACATCCGTGTCGCCGTGCCCGGGCGGGTGCCGCGGCGGCGGGAGATCGTGCTCAAAGAAAGAAAAGAAGAATATTGTATAGGAGAAATTTACCATGAATGACTGTGTGTTTTGCAAGATCGTCGCGGGGGAGATCCCCTCGCAGAAACTCTATGAGGACGAGGAGATAATCGTCATCCGGGACATCGAGCCGAAGGCGAAAGTGCATTGCCTCTGCATCCCCAAAGAGCATTTTGCACTGCTGGAAGAGATGGACGAGCGCCGCGCCCTCATCGTCAAGCGCGCGCTGCAAAAGATCCCCGCGCTGAAAAAAACGCTCGGCGTGGAGGACGGGTTCCGCCTGGTCGTCAACCAGGGCACCAATGCGGGACAGAGCGTGCCGCATCTGCACATCCACATCCTCGGCGGCGAGCCTTTGCCCTGGGAATGAGAGGGCAACTCCGCTTTTGACTACGGTCTTTGCGGCGGAAAGGGGCGGATTTCGTCCGATGAAAAGAACGGGTCGGCGCCCGTTTTTTTCTTTTTCGGGGAAAAACGTCCGCTCCCCGGTTTTCGTTTTCCGCCCCCGCGGCGGGGAACGGGGCGTGCCGTCATGTACGGCGGTATGTACGGTACAAAAATACAGTTTGTGTCAAAAAAAGGACGTTTGTGTGCCCGAAAAATACCATTTGCGTTAAAAAAAGGACCGAATAAGTCAAAACTATTGAAATCTTTCGGCGTTTTTGCTATACTCTGTATCGAACACAGGCGGTCGGCGTTTGACCGATCAATATACTTTTCCTTCCTATGATAATGAGGCGGCGGAATCGTGCAAACGGTTCCGCCGTCTCATTTTTTGCCCTGTCGCCGCGCCTTCTGATGCGGAAGAGAAAAAGAGGCAGGCGGCGGGACAAGGGTATAAAAATTGCCGCGGCGGACAAGAATTTGTTCGGTACTTTACCGGCGGGAGTTTTTTATGACCGGACATTTACGGCGCATGATCGGCTGTTTTATCGCGGGCGCTTTGCTTTTTCTGCCCGTTGCTTTGCATACGGACACCTGTTTCAGACCGGGCGAGGAATATACCTTTTACTGCGGCAGCGCGTCGTCGCAGGCGCAGACGGTCGTCTGCGACGGGGCGGCGGCTGTCTTTTACCGCTATTTTCTCGGCGGAGAGGTCAAGGGCGAAAGCACGGTGTACGGCGCGGGCGATACGACGGCGGCGGCATTGCTGGCGGCGTTTGAAGCGCGGCTTTATTTTTGCGAAGAGGCGGCGGGGACGACGGGATACTATGCTTACAGCCCTCTTTTGGGCGAGGGCGTGGCGCTGGGCGGCTATACGGTCAACCTGCACGTCGTGGTGCGCGCGGACGGCAAGACGGCGGTCGGCACGCCGCTCATTTTCGGCGGGTTTTAAGTTCCGTCCGAAAAAAAATATGCGGCGGAAAGAATATTTTTTTTGCTTTTGAGGTATAAACGGGGCAAAAGGCGGCAACAATCATACCCGTCAAGACTGATTTCCCGGACGGGAAGGGAGGATTTTCATGATGGATAACAATCAACAGACGGAAAACGGGACCAAAACGGCAAAAAGAGCCTGGCTGTATGCCGCGCTCAGCGCGGGCGTTCTGCTCTTTGCGGCGGTGATCGTGCTGATCGTTCTGGCGGTGAACGGGGCATTCGTGCGCACGCCCACACTGGAAGGGGACACGTCCGCTTCGGACGACAGCGGCACGGGCGGAGAGGACGGCGGCGACGTCAATACGGATACGACCGTATCTTTCGTCAACCCCATGTCCGAGATGAACGTGCTCAACGAACAGGGATTCTTTTATAATTCCACCCTCAATTGCTATTACGAACACATCGGCGTGGACATCGCGGCGGACGCGGGCAGCGAGGTGTATGCCGTGTACGGCGGGACGATTGAATCGATCTATACCGATGATATTCTGAGCGGCACGCAGATCGTCCTTCTTCGGGATGACGGCATGAAGACCGTGTACAATTACGTCGATCCCGTCGAGGGTTTGCAGGCGGGCGATACCGTCGCGCAGGGGCAGGTCATCGCCACGGTCGCCAAGCCGACCGGCAGCGAATATAAATCGGGGGCGCACCTGCATCTGGAAATGTATGTCGGCGGCACCCTCGCCGATCCCGCCGAATATCTCACATTCGAGGAAAAGTAAACGCTTTGTCCCCCGATGCAGGCATGTTTTGACCTGCATGCACATAAAATAACCTACCGAGGAACTTCGGGAGGTTATTTTTTTGTCATGAAGAGAGTTCTTTGCCTGCTGCTCTGCGCCGCCGTGTTCTGCGGCAGTCTGTTCGTCGTCGGCTGTGCGCCGTCCGATGTTTTGTCCAAGTACACCATCGACGCGAAATATGACCCCGACGCGGGCATGCTGTCCGCCGATATGCACTTCGATTATTACAACGACACCGAAAACGAGATCTCCGTGCTGGCGTTCAATCTGTATCCCAACGCCTTCCGCGAGGGCGCGGCGTATGAGCCCGTGTCCTCCGTCTATCATGCCGCGGCGTATTACGCGGGGGAGAGTTACGGGGAGATGCGTGTGGAGAACGTGTCGGGCTGTGAGAGTTGGGAAGTCGGCGGGGAGGATGAAAACATTCTCTATGTCCGCCTGGAGCAGTCGGTTTTTCCCGAAGAGAGCGCCGCTTTGGATATCGCGTTCACCGTTACTTTCGCGCACGTCAGGCACCGCACGGGGATCACCGAGCACGTCGTGAACATGGGCAATTTCTATCCCACGCTCTGCGTCTACGACGACGCGGCGGGGTTTTATGAATGCATCTACTATTCGGACGGCGACCCGTTTTACAGCCAATGTGCCGATTACAACGTTTCTCTGACGCTGCCCGCGGGTTACGTTGCGGCGGCTTCGGCGGCGGGCAAGACGGCGCAGAAGGACGGAAAGGTTACCTACCGCTATACGCTCTCTTCGGCGCGGGATTTCGCGCTTGCCGTTTCGGATGCGTTTGAAGTGGTCAGCAAGCAGGTGCAGGGGGTCGACGTCTCCTATTATTACTACGACGACGGCGAGGCACAGGGCACGCTGGACGCCGCCTGTGCGGCGATGACCTATTTTTCCGATACCTTCGGGGCATACGCCTATCCGAGTTTTGCGCTCGTGCAGACGGGGTTTTGTTACGGGGGGATGGAATATCCCGGTCTGGTGCTCCTTTCCGATGCGCTCGAACGGGAAAATTATCTGTATACCGTGGTGCATGAAACGGCGCACCAATGGTGGTATGCCATGGTCGGGAGCAACCAGCAGGAATATGCCTGGATGGACGAGGGGCTGGCGGAATATTCCACGCTGCTCTTTTATGAAAATCATCCCGCCTACGGCAGGACGCGCGAGGAACTCGTGCACGCCGCGCTGACGAGTTATAAGGCGTATTACAGCATTTACAGCCAGATCTTCGGCGAGAGCGACACATCCATGAACCGCAATCTCGGCACGTTCATCAGCGAATATGAATATGTCAACCTGACATATAACAAGGGCGTGCTGCTCTTTGATACGCTGCGCGAAGGCATCGGGGAGAGCAAGTTCTTTGCGGGGCTGAAAAATTATTTTTCCGCCTTCCGTTTTTTGCTGGCGACGCCCGAGGATATGATCGCCTGTTTTCGGAAGACGGGCGTGGACGTGGACGGACTTTTTGACAGTTTTCTGACGGGCAGCGCCGTTTTATAGCCCGTTCAAAAAAAATCGGAAGAATTTTTTCCGAAAACACTTGCAAAAATCGGGCGCAGGGGTTATAATGGTTACGCAAATCATTTTGAGGAGTCAACAATGGACGCTGTTCCCGACAACCGATGCAAGCAAAACGAAAAAATTCTTCCGAGCGATTGACTGATTGACCGAAAGGTTTTCCTTTTCGGATAAATGCAGGCGCACGGAAGTTTTTCCGTGCGTTTTTCATTTATTCTTTCCCGTATTTTCCGCAAGCGGAAAAATACACAAAAAAAGGAGGGCCGCATATGGTAAAGTTTTTTCAGACGGATGAAAAGTTGCGCATGACGCAACTGCCGGCTTTTGCCGAACATTGCTGGGTGGATGTGATCAATCCGACGGATGATGAAGTGGAGGACGTCGTTGCCATGACGGGGATCCACGAAGAGATGATCAAGGCGGCGCTGGACGAAGAGGAAACCGCCCGTGCCGAATTTGACGAGGGCGACAGCATGTTTTTGATGGACACCCCCGTCATGCGCGACACCGAAGAGGGGGATTCTTATGAGACCCTGCCTATCTCCATCATCTTCAACGAAAAGTGCATCGTAACCGTTTCCCTGCACGGCAACTCCATTTTGGGCGACTTCATCTCCAACCGCGTCAAGGCGGATACGTCCAAGCCCGTGCTCTTCCTGCTCAATTTCATGATGGGGAACGCAAAGAAATTTTTGTCCTATCTGCGGCAGATCGACAAAAAATCCCTGCGCGTGCAGGCGGAACTGCACCGCTCGATGAAGAACAAGGAACTCATACAACTTTTGGGGCTGGAAAATTCCCTCGTCTATTTCTCGACTTCGCTCGCTTCCAATTCGCGCGTCTATGCGCGGGTCAAAAAACTTTCGCCCGTGGTGGACAAAGAGGAATATCAGGACCTGTATGACGACGTTATCATCGAGAATACGCAGGCAATCGAAATGTGTAACATTTACCGCGACATTCTCACGGGCACCATGGATGCGTTTGCGTCCGTGATCTCCAACAACGTCAACATCGTCATGAAACTTTTGACGGTGGTAACCCTCATCATCAGCGTCCCCACGCTGATCGCAAGTTTGTGGGGCATGAACGTGCCCGTGCCGTTTGAGGAGGTCGCCTGGGGGTTTTGGATCGTGGTCGGCATCGCCGCCGTCGTCAGCGCCGTGGTCGCCGTCATCACCTTCCGCACCACAAGTTCCATCAAGATCGACGGCAACAAGACCATCCGCCGCGTCCGCGGGCAGAAAAAAGATACGAAAGATTGAAAAAAGGAGGCAGACATGCCCTTATTGCAATACAAATGCCCTCGCTGCGGCAGGGAGTTTGACGAACTCGTCAAAAATCATGCCGAGCCCGCCTTCTGCCCCGACTGCGGCACGCAGGGGGTGCGCAGTTATTCGGGCGCCATGCTGACCTCGACGGGAAAGACCATAAAAAAATGCAGCGGCAACTGCAAGACCTGCGGCGGCTGCCGATGAATGCGGCTTTGTGAGCCTTCGGGAAGCGACCCTTTCCGAGGGCTTTTTTTGTCGGCTTGACAAAGGCGGCGCGGCATGATAGAATGAAAATATACTTTGGCGGAAAAAATTTCCGCCAACGGGAGAGTGCCATGAAATTTTTCAAGAAGTTTTTCAATCAGGTAGCATTCGTCGTCTTGGCGATCCTGGTGCAATTTTTGCTCGTTTTTTCCGTACTGTCCTATTTTAACGAATATTACATCGTCTTTCAGACCGTTCAGGTGCTGCTCGGGCTGGCGGTTTTTCTCTATATCATCAACCGCAAGGAAACGCCCGAGTTCAAACTGCCCTGGCTGTTTCTGTTCATGGCGCTTCCGTTTTTCGCGCTGATCGTCTATCTGCTGTCTGCCGACCGTCGTCTGTCCGAAAAGCAGTACAGGCGGCTGCGAAAAGCCGAGGATGCCTGCAAACTGCACCTGATCGCGCCGGAGAGCGAGCGGAAGGAATTGCAGGTGCGGCTGGGCGCATATGTGGGGACGGACAACTATCTGACGCGCACGTCGCGCACGGACGCGGACATCGGCAATCAAGTGGAGTTTTTTCCCGTCGGAGAGGCGTTTTTCGCCGATCTGCTCGCCGAACTGCGCAAGGCGAAAAAATTCATCTTCATGGAATATTTCATCATTTCGCCGGGGAAAATGTGGGATGCGATCCATGAAATATTGCTGGAAAAAGTGAAAGCAGGCGTGGAAGTGCGGGTGATGTATGACGACATCGGCACGCTGGGACTGCTCGGCGGCAATTTTGCCAAAAAACTCCGCAAGGAGGGCATCCGCTGCGTGAAATTCAATCCCTTCCGCCCCTTGCTTTCGGGCATTCATAACAACCGCGACCACCGCAAGATCACGGTCATCGACGGAACGACGGGATATACGGGCGGCATCAATCTCGGCGATGAATACATCAACGAGGACAAGCGTCTGGGGCATTGGAAGGATACGGCGATCAAGATACGGGGCGCCTCCGCGGGCAATCTCACCGCCATGTTCTTGCAGATGTTCGACATGACGGCGCGGACAAGTTCCGATTATGAAAAATATCTCCGCGTGCCGCAGGAAAAATTCGACGAGCCGGGCTGCGTGCATCCCTTCGGCGACGGACCGAAACCCTTTTATGACGAACAGGTCGGGGAAAACAATTATATCAATCTGATCGCCGCGGCAAAGGAGTATGTCTGGATCACCACGCCCTATCTCATTCCGGACCATAACCTGGCAACGGCGCTGCGCAACGCCGCTTTGCGCGGCGTGGATGTGCGGATCGTAACGCCCCATGTGCCCGATAAAAAAATCATCCTGAACATGACCCGCTCGAATTATGCTTACCTGTTGCAGGCGGGCGTGAAGATCTATGAATACACGCCCGGATTCATCCATGCCAAACAGATGTTGACGGACGACAGAGCCGCCTTCATCGGGACGATCAACATGGATTACAGGAGCCTGGTGCACCATTATGAGTGCGGTGCATTGCTTGTGGACGTGCCCTGCCTGCAAGACGTCAAAGAGGATTTTTCTTCGGTTTTTGCCGTTTCGGAAGAGATCACGCCCTATAATTTCCGTATGGGGTTCTTTGCATCGCTGTTCAATTCTCTGCTGACCCTGTTCGCGCCCCTGTTCTGAAAAGAGGTGCAAAGGGAAAGGGGAGGCGGACGGAAACGGAACCGCGTCATTCGGATACAGGACGGACAAGAGCGCGAACGCCGCGGGGGACAAAGCCCCCCGCGGCGTCTATATTGGTTTTTGTTTTTGCCGCGGAACGGGATATGGGCTCGTAGCCGCGGGGCAGCATCGTGCAGGCATAAATATCCGCCGGCAAGCCGGGGCGGCTTCTCCGTTTTTGGCTGCACTATACATATTGTCGGCGGCGCGCATGCGGGAACGGTCTGACCGTCGCGCGCTTGTTGCTTGCCGCCCTGAACGGGGCGGTTCTGCGCTTTGCTTGGTTTTCCGCTCCTTTGTCTTTGTTCCGCGTTTATGATTGTTCTATTTGCTGTTCTATCCTTGGTTTTTGCTCGCATCGTCATTGACCGTTCGCTTGCGCTTTTTTTTTGCGAGTCGGCAAAACCTCTTTGAAACCCGCGGAGTATCCGCGGATTTTCGGCTTTCTTTGATCTATTCCACCCCGACATTTGGCTTTGAGGCAAAAAGAAAACCGCGGGGTTGCCGCGGCTTTCTCCATCGTTTGCACGAAGATTATTTGTTTGCCATCATGAAATCGTACATCGCACCGAGCAGGTTGTCGGAAATGGCAGAGCGGATCTTGCCGAGATATACGAACGCTGCATCGAAGAAACGGCTGTTGTTGCCGCCGACTTCGTAAGCGGGCATATAAGCGGGCGCTTTGCCTTGCAGGAACACTCTCTTGAACTCGCGCTTGTCGGCGGGGGAGAGGGTACGCAGGAAGGCGTCGGTCTGTTCCTCAACGGTGTCTTCTTCCACGTCTTCTTCGGGCGCGGGGATCGTTGCGGGCGCAGCCGCCTGTTCGACCGTTTCGGGTTCTTCCACGAGGGCTTGATTCACGGCAACCGGTTTCGCCTGCTGCGCAACGGGTGCAGGCGCAGGAGCGGGGGCGGGAGCAGGCTGTGCCGCTGCCGCGGGAGCCGCCGCTTCCTCTTCTTCGGCGGGGATCTCTTCTTCGGCCACCGCTTCTTTCTTTACGCCGCGGGTACGGAAGATACCGATGAAGGCGCAGAGAACGGCGAGAGCGATGAGAACCATAACGGCGATCGCAAACATGTCGGTGTCAGGCGTGAAGTTTTTCACGATGCCGCCGTGGTGGAGTTCAATGTTCGCAAAGCATGCCGCACCGCCCAGAGCATAGAACAGGAAGGCGAAGAATGCGCCGCCCTTGCTGGGTTTCCCGAGCGCGACCAGCGAGCAGATGAAGCCGAGCAGCACGCCGAGGGCAAAGCCGCAAGGCAACAGGAATTCAACGTTTTGGAGCGTTTCAACCGAGAAGTCGGTGAAGAATCCCTTGATGATATCCAGGTAATGGTATACGAACACACCGACGGAAACAAGCGCCAGGACCAAAGAGAGGAATACGAAGAAACTGCGCTTTTTGGCGGGTTTCACTTCCTCTTCCGCGGGCTCTTCCGCAACGGGCGCCGCCGCAACGGCGGGCGTCTGTTCTTTCACGGGCGCCGTGATCACGACGGGCATTGCCTGTGCCGGCTGTGCCTGCTGTACGGGTCTGGCTGCTTCGGGCGCGGGCACGGAAGGCGCCGCGGTCGGCTGGCTCGTCGTTACGGCACCGGTAGCGGGGTTGATGTTGATATACACGTTGGGTGCCGGCTGATAGTAAGGGTAAGCCGCGGGCTGCGCATAAGGCTGCTGCACATAGGGCTGCGGTGCGGGCGCGGGCGTGGGCGCCGGCTGTGCGGCGGCGGGTTGTGCGGCAGCGTCCATGGCGGCAGTGTCTTCCGTCCCTTCTTCCTCCTCTTCCTCTTCATCGGCGGTGCGAGGTTTGCCCGCGGCGATGGCGATGCAGGTGAAGATGAACGCGACGAAGGCGCAAGCGGCAACGGCGATGGAAGGTCCGAGCAGTTTGATCATATCGTCGGATTCCACGTTCATGGCGATCATGATGACGGCGGCAACGCTCACGCCGACCTGCGCGATATAGCGGATGACGGTGAAAGCATTGCTTTTGATGAATCCCATTTGCAGCGCCGTGAACAGGAGGTTGACGACGAGGAGCGCAAAGGAGATGTAAGCGACGAGTTCAAACGTTTCCGTGGCGGGCACCGTGATCTCGGTGATGTTGCCGACGGCAAGACGCATCACGTCGCGCAGGATGGCGAAGAAGTATCCCGCGGCATCGCTGCAGAAAGGCACGTCGCTGCCGACAAAACTGTAAAGCGCGGTGATCACGAGCGCGGCGGCAAGGAGGATGAAACTGAAAGCGGGCGCAACGCCTTTTCCTCCCTTGGAGAACGCATGGATGATCATGAACACGATGGCGAGGGCGCCTGCGATCATGACGATGTCGAAGGTCAGGACGCCTTCCGCAAGGATGTCGCCGCCGTAGAAGGCGAACACGAGCATCAGAATGATGCAGTCGATGCGGAACCAGACGGGTGAAGCGTTCTTTGTCGCCAGGGTGATGATGGTCGTAATCAGGAGCAAAACACCGGCAACGGCAACGCCATAGAGGTATTTATTGGTCCAGACCAGACGGGCAAACAAGGGAAGCGTTTTTTCCGACCCCTCCATGAAGTCCCGGATTCCCGTCAGCATCATCTGGAAGAGGGAATTGCCGTCTCCTCCGAGGATCGAGCCGTTGACGTAGACGTTGAAATTGCCGTCTGCGAACGAGAAGTAGACAGGAGCGAAAAAGCCTGCGACGAGTCCCGCCAGGAGCAGGATGCTGAGGAATTTTATGAAGCCGTGAGAAGAGACTTTCTTTTCTTCTTCTTCGGCGACTTCATCTTCCAAGAATTCTTCCGCTACTTGTGTGTTTTTGCTCATAGATTATTTCTCCTGTTGATATTTTTTCGTACCGTCCCCGCCGTGCGCTTGCGCCTGCGCGGAAGCAAGGATGCCGAAAATGATGACAATAAACAATAAATGAGATATATCGTCTTGATTTATTATATCATGCGAGGGGAATATTGTCAATAGAGTTTTTTAATTTTTTTTTGGAAATTTTGAGCGGGCGCAAGGTATTTTGCCGCGGGGACGGGAGATCGGCTTTTATATTTATTAAAATATAAAATTTTTTCGTTTTTTGTCGGGATCGGCTTGTCCCGTTCGGCTTTGCGGCGCAAAAAAACTTGTCTTTTTTTGTCGTATGCTGTATAATGCAGACGAGACGCCGCCGAAGCGGCGGAAAAAATCCGCCGAAAAAATCGGTGCGGTGTCCTTTGCCGCGGGCGTGGGTGCCGCCAACTGTATTTTTTTGGCATATGCGGGCGGCAACTTTCGGAAAAAAGTGTAAAAAGAGGGGCGGAAGGGAATACTTCTCTCTGCGCGGGCGGGTCTTTTCAAGTTTTCCCTCTACATATATATTATAATATAAAATATATAAAATTCGGTATAAAGCGACCGTAAAAGCGGCATTGCGCCGCAAAAAGAGCGGAGGAGACGATCATGGAAGATGACAAGGATATGGATACGGACATGAATACGGATACGGCGGAAACGGCGCCCGATGCCGGGAAAGACGCGGCAAAGCCGACGGGCGGAGAGTGGAGTGAGGTGAATTTTCCGCCGATCCGGCGGCGGAACCTTCCTCTGCGGGTGCTCTGCATCCTGCTTGCGATCCTGCTCGCGCTGCTCGTCGCCGCGGGGATATATCTTTTATGGTATTACACGCGCGATCCCGCCGAACGCACCCTGTCCTGGGTCAAAAGCATGGTGCGCGATTATTACTACCGCGAGATCCCCGAAGACGTTCTGCAAGCCGCGGGCATGGAGGAACTCTTCGGCACGGACGAGAAGGAAGGGCTTCTCGACCGCTATTCCGCTTATTATACGGCGGAGCAGTTGAAAGCGCAGGTGTCCTCGCAGAAGGGGCACCAAAGCGGCACGGGACTGACCTTTCTCTCTGCGGCGGAGGGGATGCAGATTTACAGGGTGGACGGCAACTCTCCCGCGGAAAAGGGCGGGCTGACGGCGGGGCTGTACCTGCTCGGGTACGGCGAGGACGAGCAAGCCGACACGCCGTTCACCGATTTCGAGACGTTTGCAGGCTTTGTTTCCGGGCAGGCGGACGAGGAAGTGTTTTACCTGCGTGCGGGCGAAGAGCCGGACGCGGAAGGGGAAGCCTATGCGGTATACAAGAGCGTATACACGCAGAATTACGTCTTTTATGCGGATGACGGGGAATGCCTTCGCTACACGGGGGAGGAAGCCGAAGAAAGGGAAGTATACGGCTCGGGAATGTCCTTTCTGCCCGCGGATGCGGCGTACATCCGCCTCGATTCCTTTGAGGGGGACGCGGCGGAACAGATGCGCGGCATGCTGGAAACTTTTGCCGCCAAGGGAAAGACGGATCTCCTCCTCGACCTGCGCAACAACGGTGGCGGACAATTGGACATTCTGACGGAAATCGCCTCCATGCTCTGCAAGAGCGCCGAGGGCGCCTTTGCCGTAACCGAAATCGAATATCGGAACGAGAGCCTGTCCTATCGCGCGTCGCGCAGCGATTACCGAAAATATTTTTCCGACGAAAGCAGGATCGTCGTCCTTGCCAACCGCAACACCGCTTCGGCGTCGGAAGCGCTTCTCGGCGCGATGCTCGATTACGGCACCGTCGGATATGACGATGTCTGCCTTGCCGAGATCGACGGCGTGGCGCGGACATACGGCAAGGGCATCATGCAGACGACGTATACCAACATTCTCACGGGCGAGGGCATCAAACTGACCACGGCGCTCATCCGCTGGCCGCAAAGCGGCAACTGCATCCAGGGCAGGGGCATTCTGCCCGCCGACGGCGCGACGGCGATCGCCTGCGACGGCGATCAGGACAACGGCGGCGGGATGCTGCGCGCCGCCGCGGCGCTCCTGGCGTGAACGGGCGGCGGAAGGAATTTCAACGGTTCATATAGGAAAGGATGCTTTCCAGGATCTCCCGATTGGCGATCCCCTGTAAGGGGAAAGTCCGATCTTCCTTTGCGGGAGATCCTTTTTTTTCGTCGGTTCCGCCCTGCGCCGCGCTTTCCTTTGGTCGGTCTTTTTCGTCCGCTCGGGCTGTCGTTCTTTCTTGCGCTCCGTCGGAAGGCGTTGTGCGATTTTCCCTGTTTTCGCGGGCATGCCCGTCGCTTTTTTCCCCGTTGTTCTTTCTTTCTCCGTCGGAAAGGTCGGCAGAGGGGCGGGAAGAAAAGGTGCGGGAGAGCAGTTCGACGGCGTCTTTGTGCGTTTCCAGAAAATCCAGTGCAGGGCGCAGGTCTTCCATCAGCCGTCTGTTCTGCGCCAGGAACAAGGCGAGCAGGAGCAAAA
>CALVZM010000079.1 GCA_944372515.1 uncultured Clostridia bacterium | reverse complement strand
CGAGCGCCGCATTGCCCAGCATCAGTTGTTTGCTCATTCTGTATTTCTCCTTTCTTCTTTTCGGTGTTTTGAACGGGATACGACGGAAGTCCGCCCGCGCGTCCCCGTGCGCGGGCGCGCGGGCGGACGAAAAAAATCATATCTTATCTATTATAGTACAAAAAGCGGGTTTTGTAAATAGCAAAATTTATAATTGCAATAATTTTTTTGCATTTTCGCCCAAAATCGCCGCTTTTTCCGCGTCGGAAAGGGGCTGACGGCGGATGAGGGCGATCTGCGCGGCGTGATCGCTCCACGGGCTGTCCGTGCCGAAGAGCACTTTGTCCGCGCCGTGCCGCCGCACGATGTCCGTAAATTCCTCTTCCGCAAGGGGGCGCAGCCGTTCTTCCGCGGGTACGGACGCCTGATAGCCGAAACTGCCGCACGAGAAGGACGTGTCCAAAAAGAGGGGCAGTCCGCACAGATATCTTTTGACGTCTTCCCACATCATCCAGCCGCCCATGTGCGCCATGACGAGTTTGCGCGGGTGCACGTCGTCAAAGAGTTTGCGGGCGCGCGCGGGCGTGCTCCAATCCCCCGCGATGCCGATGTCCACGCCGCCGTGGACGCTCACGATGAGCCCCAATTCGTCCGCATAGCCGACGATGCGTTCATAGCGTATGTCGTCGAAGGGGACTTGCTGGTAGGCGGGGTGCAGTTTGATCCCTTTCAGCCCGAGCGCGGCGATGCGTTTGAGTTCCGATTTGTAATCGGGGGTATCGGGGTGCATGCCCCCGAAGGAAAAGACGTGCGTTTCTGCCGTGCGTTCGTTGAGACGGGCGGCGGCGTCGTTGATTTTCGAGGTTTTGGCGGGGTTGGTAACCACGGGCAGGACGACGGCAAGGTCAACGCCCGCCTCTTTGAGTTTTCGGCTCAGCCCGTCCGCCGTTCCGTCCGAAAAATTTTCCGTGCGGCTCTTCTGCTTCAACAGTTCGATGGTGGCTGTTGCCATGTGGTCGGGGAAGGTGTGCGTGTGAAAATCGATGATCATGGTGTCTGTTACCTCTTTGTTTCTCTCCCGCCGCGTCTGCGGCGGGAGAAAAAGCGCTGTTGCGTTATAGTATAACACAAAACCCGTCAAAATAAAAACGCTTTTGCCCGTCTGCCGTCCGATTGCCGAAAAAAATCGGGAAAAAGTTGTTTTTTTGCGCAAGAGCACAAAAAAAGCGGACGCGCGGAACGTTTTACCGCGCGTCCGCCGGCGCGTTTTGAGGCGATCGCCGCGGAGAGAAGGTCAGTCCTTTTTTCGGAACACGATATAATTGACCACGAGAATGACGTCGAGAATGAGCAGGAGCGCGACGAGGAAGTAACGCAGCCCGTCCGAGGAGCCGTCCCGGAAACTGTCGGCGTCCACGGTGGCGTAATAGGTAACGCCGCCCTGTTCGTAGGCAATGAACATTTTGTTTTGGTCGTCGGTGGTGTAGGCGGCAACGGCATAATCCCTGCCCGCTTCCAGGGTGATCGTCCGGTTATCGGCGGAAACGGCAACGACGTCCCGGTCGCAGTGCAGCGTCTTATAGAACACGGAGCCGTTCTCGTCCGTCGTCCCCCTGAAATCGCGCACGAAAGTTTCGGGCAGATATCCGTACAGCGTGTCAAAGCCGTCCGACCAGGATACGAAATAATAGTCGTAATCGAGGGTGTCGCCCAGCGAGAGTTCGCGGATGACGGTAACGACGGTGTTCTTTTCGAGCGTAATCGAGGTCAGTTCCTGCGTGAGATAGGGGTATTTGTAGAGGGGCACGGCATTGGTAACGTATCCCACGCCGTCCGTGAAATTGTCGGGCACGGAAGTGTATTCGCTCTCGGGGATGACGGTGCAGGCGCTCTGCAACACCAGCCCCGCCGTATAGGTGCGCGCGGCGGGATCGAAGACGGTTACGATGTAATAATCGAGCCCGTGCACCGCCGTTTCGGCGAGGACCAGCGCGTCCGTTTCCGTCCGGATGCGTTCATAGCCGTCGTAGGGGAAATATGCCGCGTCGGCGGTCAGTGCGCCGAGGTCGAAGCGGATCAGAACGGATTCGGCGTGCAGGGTAACCACGGGCGCAACGTCGTCCGCGTCCGCCGTCTCCCGATAGACGCTCGCATAGGCGTCGCCCGTTTCGAGCGATCCGAGGTGGGGCAGGTCGATTGACTCGCTTTTCAGAATGTGATCGTCGTAGAGGAAGTAGACCGTGCCCGATTCATATCCGAAGGCAAAGTCTTTGAGTGCGGCGTCCGAACGGAACACGCAATCCGTATCGTCGATGTTGTATTGCGTGCCGTCGCTGCAAAGGAGCGCATTGTCCGCGAGCGCATAGACGTTTCCGTCAAAATCGACGGCGATGTCCGTCGTTTCCCGTTCAAAGGTGCAGACAAGCGTGCCCGCGGCGTCCTTGTCCATGAACTCTTCGGCGGTGTAGCGATACACGGAATCGTCCTCAAAGAGGACGAACAGATTGCCGTAAATGTCCGACGCCAGCGCCTTGGCGCCCGCGCTGTTCGGCTTGGTGCTCGCGGGGGAACGGGAGAAAGTTTCCCCGTCGATCCGATAGAAAGACAGGTTTTCGGTAACGGCAAAATAATCTCCGTCCCGCGCGGCGGCAATGCCCGCGATGTTGCCGTTGAATCCCGCCGTTTCGTTCAGCACGCAGGTCCCGTCAAGGTCATACCCGCACACCGTCGACGTGTTGGCGACGAGGACGGTGTTTCCGTCCGAAGCGAGAAAGGCGGGGGTGAAGGCGCAGGCAAAGGTGCGGAAAGCGCCGTCGGTCCGGTCATACAGTTGCAGACGGTTTTCGTCGGCGGTGATGAGATATTCTCCCGCCACGATGCTCTGCCGCGCCGAAAGCAGGCGGTTGTCGCTTGCAGACGCCGCGCCGATCTCATAGTCGGTGAACGCCTGCTTTGCCGTGTCGAAACGGCAGATCTTTGCCCCTCTGTCCGTCGTGCCCGCCACATAGAGAAAATTGCCGTCAAGGCAGAGCGCGCCGTAGTCGGCGTCTTCCGATTCAAAACGCTTGCTCTCGCCCGCGGTGAGGTCGTAGACATAGAGCGTTTGTTTGTCCGTGTAATAAAGGTTGTTGCCCGACAGGGCGATGTCGTAGATGTCCGTTCCCAGATCGACGGTCGACTGCATGTCGGTCCCGAGGTGCAGGGTGTTGAAATATTGTCCGTCGGTGTAATAGAGCAGACCGTTCTCATAGAACAGACAGGGGACGGAGGATATGGAAGAAGAGAATGTTTTTATGGGATCGGTGGGGGCGGTTTCGCTGTAAATGCTGGTGCTGGTCGGCACGTTTCGCGCAAAAAAGACGGTTCCGTCCGCCAAAGTGAAAGAAGTGCACTGCAACTGTTCGCTCGTCGCGTCTCCGTCGGGGTCGTCGCCCTCCAATTTGATGATGTAAGGCTCTGCCGACGGCGAGTCCTCGGCGGGGTCAAGGGTAAAAAGACGATTGTTATCGTCGAGGAAGTACAAGACGCCGTTTTCGTCCGTTTTGAGTTGTGCCACATCGGCACTGTGCTCATACGGGCGGTAAACATTCCCATCGTAATAATAGATGTTTGCACCATCGGCGACGGCGATGCATCCCCCGCCCGCCGCTACGCTGTCCGCACCGGAAAGGGGCAGGTACTGCTCGTAACTTCCGGGCACGAGCAGGGAGAGTTCGTCCTTGGTCAGCGTCTTTTCGGCGGTGTCCGCCGCTGCGTCCGTCTGCGCGGCAAAAGCCGTTTTTGCCTCCCGCAAGCCCGTGCACGCGCCCGCGAGCAGCGCGCCCGCGCATAAAATTGTGAGTATTCCCGTGAAAAACCTCTTCATATCTCCCGTATTATACCATATCGCCGCGCAAAATACAAGCGTTGCGGCTCGGATTTTGCGATAAAACTTTTTTTCTGTTTTTTGGAAAAATTTGGCATAAGTGGCAACCGTATGCCTGTTTTTAGTGGTATGATAGTCTCGTAAAAAGCAAACAAATGTTCGTTTTTTATAAATTCAGAAAAAGGAACGTGGAGAAATATGGCGGAAAACAGAAGAGCGGAAGAGAACGAAAAGAGAGCGGGGGCGTATGAAAAGACGCTGTTATATCTCTACCCGCATCTGGACGGGATGTCGGCGGCGCTGGACACCAGCCTGCGCACGCAGGCGATCTTGTCCTACCGAAAACAGGAGGGGGCGGAAGCGCTGGTCGAGCGGCTGCTGCTTGCCGACTTTCAGTCGCGCTTTCTCTGCGCCGCGCGGGAGGCGCTGGACGAACTTTTCAAGGAATTTTCCCGCGAGGAGATGTTCATGCTCGAATATCGCTATTTTCGCCGCAAGCGGGTGATGCGGGCATACGAAGATATGCCCGTGCGGATGTCCCTGCGCACGTTTTATCGCCGTCAGCGCCGCGTCTTGCAGAAGTTTTCTGCCGCTCTGCGGCAGCGGGGCATGGACGAAGGCTGGTTTTTGGAGAATTTTTCTTCCATGGATTGGGCGATGCGGGTGTATGCGAAGGTGTGCGCGGGGAGCGATTCCTACATCATGGGAAAATATAAGGACAGCCCGCTTTTCAGGAAGAAAAAGGAAGTGCCGAACGGGGAAAAGAAGCAGGGCATGCCCGCAAACAACGGATGAAGGAAGTTTATATCTCCGATTCGTTTTCCGTCGGCGGCGGCAGGGCACGGCGGGGACGCAGGAGATAATAGGCGACGCCGGCGGCGAGCAGGCACAGCACGACGCCGAGCACGATCTGCGCGACGGGCACGGGGGAGCCGTTTTCGCTTCCTCCCGCGTCTTTCCCCGGCTCCGTCTGTTCAAAATCGGTGTTCAGTTCATAGGAAAGTTCCCGCGTGCGTGGCAGATATCCCCGTTCGCCGTCGAGGGCGACGTACCAATAGACGGACGAGCCGACGGCATAGTCCCCGTAATAGGCATAGGTCAGGGTAACTTCGGAAAACACGTCTTCCCCCGCGGGGAAAGCGCTCCCCGTTTCCAGCGTATAGGTTACATCGATCGGGTAATAGAGGAAGGGGCGTTCGGGCAGGAAATCCACGAAGTGCAGTTGTTCGGTGCGGCAATAGCCGTATACGGCGCTGTACGGCGCGGTGTCCGTGGCGTACTGCACATAGCAATATTCTGCGCCTTCGGACAGCACCTTGACGTAATATGTATACGGAATGCAGAACAGCCCGCTCTCCTCGTCCTCCGCGCCGTAGAGGTAGACGTTGCGGGAGAGGGCGCAGGCATAGCGTTCTTCGCTCTCCGCGGCGGCTCTTTTCACGGGGAGAACGGCGACGGACAGATATGAAGTTGCACACAGCAGGCTCAGTAGCGTGCTCACGATCGCTTTTTTCATAGGCAAAGATAAGTATAGCGCCCGAAAAGCGGGGCAAAAGGACAAAATTGGGCGAACAATGGAGAATATCATCGAAAAAATTGCCGCGATCGAGCGGGAACAGGCAAGGCGCAGGGCGCAGGACGCCCTCGCCGCCTACAACACGGGCAGGAAAAAGCACAAGAAACAACTGCTCTTTCATAAATGCAAAAAGCGCAACCGCTGGGTGTTCGGCGGCAACCGTTCGGGCAAGACCGAGTGCGGCGCGGTGGAGTGCGTCTATATGGCGCGCGGCATCCACCCTTACCGCAGGAACCGGAAGAACGTCGCGGGCTGGGTGGTCTCCCTCTCCCAGCAGGTGCAGCGGGATGTCGCGCAGAAGAAGATATTGCACTATCTGCGCCCCGATTGGATCGAGGAGATCGTCATGCTTTCGGGCCGCAGGGATTCCCCCGAAAACGGGGTCATCGACTTCATCCGCGTCAAAAACGTCCTGGGCGGCAGTTCGGTCATCGGGTTCAAGAGTTGCGACCAGGGCAGGGAAAAGTTTCAGGGCAGTTCGCTCGATTTCGTCTGGTTCGACGAAGAACCGCCCAAGGACGTCTATGAGGAGTGCCGCATGCGCGTCATGGACAGGCGGGGGGATCTCTTCGGCACCATGACGCCCCTGAAAGGCATCACCTTTCTCTATGACGAAATTTATCTGAACAAGGGCAACAATCCCGAAGTGTGGTACGAGTTCATGGAATGGGCGGACAATCCCTTTCTTTCCGCAAAGGAGATCGCCCTATTGGAAAACAGTCTGGACGAAACGGCGCTGCAAGCCCGCCGCTACGGGCGGTTTGCCGCGGGGGAAGGGCTGGTCTATCCGGAATTTGACGAAAGCGTGCACGTCATCGAGCCGTTTGCCCTGCCGCCCGAGTGGCAGGACAACATTTCCATCGACCCGGGACTGCACAACCCGCTCTCCGCGCATTGGTATGCCGTCGATCCCGATGACAACGTATATGTCGTCTATGAATATTATCAGGCGGGCAAAGACGTCGACTATCACGCCGCGCGCATCAAGGAGATCTGCGCCCGCCTCGGCTGGCACACCGACGGAAAGGGACGCATCCGCGCGCTCATCGACAGCGCGGCGAAACAGCGCACGCTGGCTTCGGTCAAGAGCGTCGGGGAATTGTTTTACGAACGGGGCATCCTCGTCAATCCCGACGTGGACAAAGACCTGTTTTCGGGCATCCAGCGGGTCAAAAGTTATCTCAACCGAAAAAACGGTATGCCGGACATCTACATTTTCAAAGGCTGCGTCAATCTGATACGGGAGATCAAGGGGTATTTCTGGGGCGAAGGGGACGTGCCGAAAAAACGGGACGACCATGCCCTGGACGAAATGCGTTATTACCTCATGTCCCGTCCGCGGGGACGCGCCGAAACGCCGCCGCTCAGCGAGATACAGCGGGACAAACAGCGGCGCATCCGGCGGCTTGCAAGACAAAAACACGGAGAATATTGAAAGATGGAGAACAGGCAAAACGACAAAGAGATCGACGCCGCGCTCAGAAAGGTGGCGTTTGGCTTCTCGCTCGAAGAGGTAACGGAGGAATACGGCGTGGAGGACGGGGAACTCAGGCTCGTCAAGCGGCGGGAAACGCGCAAGGACGTTCCGCCCGACCTGAAAGCGGTCAAAATGCTGCTGGACGGCTCCGCCGCCGATCTGTCCGCCATGAGCGACGAGGAATTGGAAAACGAAAAACAACGCTTATTGAAATTGTTAAAGGAGAAAGAAACATGAAACAGACCGATCTGGAAAGACATGCCGAGGAAAAGCGCGTGCAGGCGCTTGTGCGGGACGTCGAAGAGGATTTTGAGCGCCGCCGCGCCGAGCGGCGGGAGTTGGAACGCGGCTGGGAACTGAACATGAATTTTTTCAGCGGCAATCAGTACTGCGACATCGCCCCCGACGGGGAGATCGCCGAGGAGGACAAGCGCTTCTATTGGCAGTCCCGCCGCGTGTTCAACCACATCGCGCCGACGGTGGAGACCCGCTGCGCGAAGTTGGAAAAGAGCCGTCCTTCCCTCGAAGTGCGCGCCGCGTCCGACGAGGACGGGGACATCAAGTGCGCCCGCCTCGCTTCCGACATCCTGCGCGCCGTCGGCGAGCGGGTCAACCTGCACGGCATCATTTCCCGCGCCACGCTGTGGTCGGAAGTGTGCGGCACCGCTTTTTATAAGGTGCTCTGGGACGCCGACGGCGGCGCGGCGGTCGTCGGCGGGACGGGGAACGGAAAGGAAGGGGATGTCGCCGTGGTGCCCGTTCCGCCCTTTGAGATCTTTCCCGATTCGCTCTCCGCGGAGCGCATGGAAGACGTCCGTTCGCTCATACACGCCAAGGCGGTGCCCGTCGGGGAGATCTTTGAAAAATTCGGCGTGCATACGGCGGGACGGGACATCTCGGAGTTCGCCCTTTCGCCCTATTCCCTTTCCCGCCATTGGAAAACGGTCGAAGGGCAGGGCATGGGGTACACCGGAAAAAATTACGAAATCGTCATCGAGCGGTATACCATGCCCGATTCCAAACGGAAAAACGGGCGGTTGGAGATCGTGGCGGGCGGCAAACTTCTCTATGAGGGGGATCTGCCCTATCTCAACGGCGACAAGGGGGCAAGGAAATTCCCGTTTGCGCGGCAGGTCTCCCTGCCCCTGCCGGGTGCGTTCTTCGGCGCGAGCGTCGTCGACCGCCTCATTCCGTTGCAGCGGGCATACAACGCCGTGCGCAACCGCAAGCATGAATTTCTCAACCGCCTTTCCATGGGGATCGTCGCCGTCGAGGACGGGTCGGTGGATACGGACGAGTTGTCCGAAGAGGGGCTTTGCCCCGGGAAGATACTGATCTATCGGCAGGGCAGCCGTCCGCCCGCCATGTTCGACTGCGGAGAGATCCCCGCCGAGTTTGCGAGAGAGGAAGAGACCATCACGGGCGAATTCACGCGCATCTCCGGCACGAGCGAGATCACGCGCAATTCCGTCAACCCGACCAACGTTACGAGCGCGACGGGGCTGCAACTGCTCCTTGCGCAGGAGGACGACCGCATGTCCGTCAGCGCCGAGTCCGTCTGCCGCGCGGCGGAAGAAGTGGGGCGGCAGATACTCAAACTGTACAAGCAGTTTGCGACCACCCGCCGCATGATCGCCGTCAGCGGCGAGGGCAAGAGCACGGAAATTTATTATTTCAATGCGTCGGACATCTCTTCGGACGACGTGGTGTTCGACACGACCAACGTGCAGACGCCCGAGCAGAAGCGCGCCGCCGTGCTCGAACTGCTCTCGCTGGGGCTCTTGTCCGACGGGGAGGGCAGGATCTCGGAAAGCACCAAAAACAAGGTGCTGGAAGTGCTCGGGTTCGGCAACCTTTCCGCCGCGCGGGACATCTCTTCCCTGCATATCGCCAAGGCGGAAAAGGAAAATCTGCGGCTGCTTGCGGGCGAGGAAGTGCAGGCGGAGACGTATGACGACCATGCGCTGCACGCCACCGAGCACATACGTTTCCTGCTCTCGGAAGAGTTTGCGGCAAAAGGCGGGGCGCAGACCAAGGCGCGCGTGGAGAGGCATCTTGCCGAACACACGGCATTTCTGGACAAAAAATAAAAAAGGAGTTTCATCATGGACGAAGAAAAAAAGGATAACATGGAAAAAGCAGAGGGCATGCCCGAAAACACCGCGACGGAGCAAGGCGCGCAGGCGCAGGAGGACAGAGGCTCGGCGGCAGCGGGGAATACGGGCAAGTTCCAAAGCGTCGATGCCCTTTTGCGGGCTTACAATTCTTTACAGGCAGAATTCACCCGCCGCTCTCAGCGCCTGAAAGAGATGGAACGGGAGAGGGGGGAGAGGAACATCCCGCCGCAGACGGCAGGACCGGCAACGCCGCCCGCGGTGCAGGCTTCCGCTTCCGCCCCGCCGCCCGCAGCGGCGCCCGAAACGGACGAGGAACTTTTCCGTCGGGCAAACGTCTCCGAAGAGGTAAAAAAGCGGATCATCTCGGAATATCTCGACGGAGTGAAAAAGAGCGCCGTCCCGCTGACGGGCGGCGGCGTGAGCGTCGTCAGTCCCGCGGCAAAGCCCGGCAGCCTTGCCGAAGCGGGCGCCATGGCGCTCGGTTATTTCCGCAATCATCGCGGATAAGTTTTTTCAAAGAATAATTTTTTATAACAGGAGTAAATGCAATTATGGTAACCATGGAAACAGCGGACAACGCATTGAAAACTTTTTATCTGGGCGCGGTATCCGACATGCTGAACACGTCGGTCAATCCTCTGCTTGCGCAGATCAGGCAGAGCACGGCGGACGTCTGGGGCAAAGACGTGCGCCGCCTGGTGCGCTACGGCGTCAACGGCGGCGTGGGGGCGGGCACCGAAGAGGGCAACCTGCCCGCGGCGGGCGGCAATCGCTACGCGCAGTTCGTAACGACCCTCAAAAATCTCTTCGGCACCATTGAGATCTCCGACAAAGCCATCCGTTCCTCCGCCAACAACGAAGGGGCGTTCGTCAATCTTCTGAGCGACGAGATGGACGGGCTCGTCAAGAGTTCTTCCTTCAACTTCGGCAGAATGCTCTTCGGCGACGGCAGCGGCACGCTGACGACCGTCAAAAGCATTGCAAGCGGCGTCGTTACGGTGGAGGACGTGCGCAATCTCGCCGAAGGCATGATCGTCGATTTCGTCGCGGCGGGCAGCAAGACCGTTCTGGCGGGCGGCAGGACCATTCTCTCTATCAACCGCGCGTCCAAGACCGTCAAGGTGGACGGCGCCACGCTGACGAGCGAGGGCGTGCCCGCCTCTTCCCGCATCGTCGTGCAGAATTCCGACGGGCTGGAACTGACGGGGCTGGGCGCGATCTTCGGCGACGGCGATACCCTTTACGGCGTGAACCGGAAGGATAACGAATGGATGGCGCCTTACAAAAAGACGAGCGTCGGCACGATCGGCGAGACCGCCATCCAGACCGCCATCGACTATCTGGAAGAGACTTCGGGCAGCCGCGTCAACTTCATCGTCTGCTCCTGGGGCGTCAAGCGCGCCCTGGCGGAATATTTTTCGACGTATAAGCGCATCGTGGACACGATGGAACTTGCGGGCGGGTATAAGGCGATGAGTTTCGACGGCATCCCTGTCGTGGCGGACCGTTTCTGCCCGAGCGGGACGATGTATCTGCTCAACACGGACGATTTCTGCCTGCATCAACTCTGCGATTGGCAGTGGCTGGAAGGCGAGGACGGAAAGGTGCTCCGTCAGGTGGCGGGCAAGCCCGTTTACACGGCGACGCTCGTCAAATATGCCGATCTTGTCTGCACCCGTCCCTGTGGGCAGGCGATGCTTTCGGGCATCACCGAGAAATAAAACAGGTTATGCCCCGCTTTGCGGCGGTGTGTTCCGCCGCCGCTTTTTGGCGGGGGCAGGGCAGGGGATTGGAATAATTTTCCGTTCTCTGCCCATATTTTTTTGAAGGAGGAAATCATATGATGTTTGTCAGGGACATTGCGGCGCAGGCGGCGTTTCTTCTTGGAAAGGAAGAACTTTTCCGATATCTCAAAGGCGGTTTTTTTCGCGGGACGGCAGAAGGGGAAACGGCGCTTTCGGATGAGGGCATGTCCGCATCCGACGGGGAAAACGAAAATGCGGACGCCGAAAAGGTGCGCACCCTGAAACGGGAAGCGGACATCCTCTTGCGCTGCTATAACATCGTGGAGAACGAAGTGGCGCTCGATTATCTGCCGCTGACGGCGGAAGAGACCGTCGTCTGCGATACGGGCGCGCTGCCCTATACGGCATTTCTGCGCACGCCCGTGTCCATTCTGTCGGTAACCGACGAATACGGCAACAAACTGCCCTATACCGTTTTTCCCGAATATCTGCGCACCCGCGCGGGCACTTCGGTGATCACGTATTCCTATTCTCCCGAGACCAAGCGGCTGAGCGACCCCAGCGAATATGCCGCCCGCGTTCCCGAGCGGCTGCTCTCTTACGGCGTGGCGTGCGAATACTGTCTGATCTCCGGGCAGTACGACGAGGCGCTCGTGTGGGACAAAAAATACAAGGACGCGCTTTTGTGCGCGCATGCGTCCACCCGTCCGCGCGTCATCCGTTCCAGGAGGTGGGTCTGAAATGCCGATCTATCAAAAGGAGATAGCCGTGCCCGCGTTGAACGGCAAATCGGCGTCGTTTGCGCTGTCGGCGGCGCCGCGAGGGAAAAGGGCGGAAAAGGGCGTGCTCTATCCGAGAGAAAGCCGCAACGTCCGCGCGGCGGGGGAGGGGATCTGCTCTGTCCGCTCGCCCCGCCGCCTCTTCGATGCCGCGGCGTTCGGCAGCGCGGTGTCGGGGGTATATTTTCTGCGGACGGAGAGCGGCGGCAGAGTGCTCTTCTTTTCGGACGGCGGTCTGCATGTCTGCACCTATACGGCGGCGGACGGCAGTCTTTCGGCGCCCGTGTCGGCGGGGGATGCCGTCTTTGCCGCGCCGCCGCGGGGGATCGGCTTCGTCGATGCGCAGGGCGTGCCCGCGCTCTTTCTGTGCGCGCCCGAAGGGTGCTTTGTCTGGAAGGGCGAATCGCTTTCCGCGGCGACCGACGCGCCCGCGGCGGTGTGCGGGTGCACCCACTACGAGCGCCTCTTTCTCGTCTCCGCGGCAAAGGGTTTTCGGGTGCATTTTTCCGCGCCGCTGTCCGAACCGTCCTTTGATGCCGCCTATCCGTCGGCGGGGTATGTCGATCTTTCGCCCGAATACGGCGGCGTGTCGGAGATCTTATCCTGCGGGGACAGGCTCTGCCTTTTGCGCGAACGGGGACTGACCTTTTTGCAGGCGGAAGGGGAGAGCGTTGCATTTTCCGCGGTCTCCCGTCCCGCGTCCTTCGGCAGCGTTTTCCGCGGCTCGGCGCAGGCGGCGGGGGAAAGCGTCCTCTTCCTCGCGGAGGACGGATTATATGTCTGTCAAAAGACGGGCGACGTGCGCCGCATTGCCGCGCCCTGGCTGTCTGCCGCGCCGCCCGCCCCCGTGCCCGACTGCGTTTCGGGCGTGTGCGGACGGCAGTATTTCCTCTCCTATACCGCGGCAGGGGGCGACCGCCGTACTTTGGTTTACGATTTGCTCTCCGAAGAAGGGTATCTTTGCTCTTTTGCGGCGGATGCGCCCGTTTACGGCGAGAAAAAAGACCTGTTTCTCTGTGCGGACGGGGTCTATGCCTTTGCTCCTTCCGATCGGGCGCCGTCCCTTTCCGGGGTTTGGGAAAGCGAGGAAACGCTGCTCGGGCTCGGTGCGGGGCGGAAACTGCTCCGCAGGCTGACGCTCTTCGGGCGGGGCAGACTGCAATTGACGATCGAAGGGGAGCATGCCCGCGATAAGCGGGTATATGATATAGAATTCGACGGGCAGGCTTCCGTCTTTCCGCTGCTGCGCGGTCATGGCTTTTTGCTGCGCATCCGCGGCGGCGCGGACGGATTTTTCGTGCACGGTTTGCAAGCGGAAGGCGCGGCTTTGAAGGGGGTGTGAAGGCATGGAATTGGACATTTTGGACGAGATCGGGCTGGACGAAGAGGACCTTTCGGCTTCCGCCATCTCCGTCGCGCGGGACGCGCAGGAAAAGAAAAACCAACTGACGGCGCGCCTCGCCGCGGACAAACAGAAAGTGTATTACGACCTGTTGAAACGGGGCATGCTCCGTTCTTCCGTGGCGGAAGACGCCTGCGAGGAATTGGAGCGGGTCTATGAGGAAGAGGTGGCGGCGATCGCCGACGACCTGCAATTCCGCATCGAATACCTGCAAGGCGGGGACGGCTCCGGAACGGAATATTCCTATCCCGACAACCCCGACTATTCGCTGGACGCGGCGGAACGGTATTACGTCGTCTCCGATTATTACATGGCGATGACGGACGCCAAGGTGCGCTATGCGCTCTTTCAGGCGGACCCCGTCGCACCCGATTATCTGGGGCAGTTCTACAACACGCTCTATGAGCGTCTGCGTTCCTATGCGGAGTATGAATAATAGCCCGTTTTCGGGCGTTTCGGACCTTGCGCCTTGGGGAAGGGGGAGAGCCGCGAAAAGCGGCTTTTCTCCTTTTTGTCCGTTTTTTGGGTGCCTGCGGCAATTTTTTTGCGCAAATCCCTTTACAGGTTTGCGATTTTGGTATATAATACCAGGTATAGAGGCCGCCGACGGCGGCGACTGCCGTCCTGTCGGTGCGGCGGACGCGAGGATCAGATAAAGAGCAAGGAAAAAATTTATGAATTATACACACTCATCCATTCGGTATGTATTCGGAAACATATGGTATATCGTGCTGTTGTCCGTGCTGCCCGCCCTGTGCATTGCGGGCATGGCGCGGGTGGAAGAGATGCAGGCGATGTATGCCGCTTTCTTCACGGGCGATCTCTCTTCGATCTCCTGGACGCAGATATTCAACACGTTTTCCATTTATAATTTTACGGGCTGGCTGCCCGCGCTGCTCGACGTCGCCGCCTATCTTGCCATCGTTCTCTGCGCGAGCATGCTGCTTGCGATGATCGACAAACACATGCGCATCGGCAGACGCACGCTCAACGGTCTTTTGGACAAGGTGAACGACAACGTGCTCAGCACGGCGGCGGTTACCCTCTTCTTTTCGGCGGTATACGAACTCTGGACGGTGCTCTTCGCCTCCCTGGCGTTCGCTGTCTTTTCCCTCGTCTCCGTGCCGGCGGCGCAGTATGTCCTTTTCTGCATCCTTTTGCTGGCGGGCGGGCTGGCGCTGCTGTATGTCATCGCGCTCTTCTATCTGTGGCTGCCCTGCATGCAGATCACGGGATTCAGCCCCTTCGAGGCGTTGCGCTATTCCAACCAACTCACCGAAAAGGTCAAACGCCGTCTGATCGGCTCCATGCTTTTGTCTTTGATCGTGGGGAACGCCGTCATCATTCCCTGCGTCCTGTTTGCGCCCGTCCCCGTGTCCTACGCGGTGATGTCCGTTGTCTATATGTTCTATTTTATGCTCTTCATCGTGCGCATGGAAGTCGTCTATTTCGACGCGGCGCAGTTGGAGCGTGAAGACCTCAAACCCCGTTACGGCGACTGAGCCCGTTTGCGGGGTTTTGCCGTTTTTGTTTTTTTCCGTTCTCCGTGCCGCCGCCCCGCCGCGGACGGGAAGAAAGGGGAGAGCGCCCCTTTCGCGGAATATACATAAGGATAAAAAAATATTTTGTAATGAATGAATAGCAACCCGATGGTTGCGGGAGAGAGTAAAGTGAGATTTCGCAATAGTTTTCGCCTGCTCATGAACAATTTCAAAAGCACCTATGTCGTCCTTTTGTTCCGTCTGATCGTATTGCTGATCACGGGAACGCTGGCGGCGGTCATCATCACGTCGAACGTGCAACTCCTTCTGGAAAGCGACGAGGCGGCAACGTTTGCAAGCGCGCTCGAAAAGGTCGTGGAAACCTTTTTCAACAGCGGCAGTTATGCCGAATTCGACGAGATGTTCCGCGTTGCCGTGGATTCTCTGGTAACGTCCATCGGCGGCATCCTCGCCTTCTTGAACAGTCATCTCGCCGAGGTGGTGTTCTCCTGCATCGGATTGGTGCTGCTCTATCTCGTCAACGGCTTTTTGAACGGGCTGGTGATGTTCGCCTTCGGCAACACGCTCCACGACAAGATGTCGCAGTATACCGAAACGCCCTTCTTCGTCGCCTTTTTGCGGAACGTCGGCACCGCGTCGCTCTATCAGGTTGTCTATGTGCCGCTGTCCTTTGTCTATGACGTATTGGTCCTGGCGGTGTGCTACCTGCTCTTCTTCCGCGTGTTTGCCTTTCTCTCCATCTTTTTCGTGCTCTTTTTCAGCGTAACGTTCATCGTCGTCATGCAGGCGATCAAACTTTCCGTCATTTCGGATTGGATGCCCGCGATCATTGCCGACGGCAAAAAACTCGGCGCGGCGATGAAGGAAAGTTTTCACATGGGGAAAAAGAAATTCGCCGGCAATTTTTCCAATTACCTCGTGGCGATCTATTTTCTTCTCGTCGTCAACGTGGTTTCCGCCGCCGCTACCTTTTTCAGCGCCCTGTTCATCACCCTGCCCGCAAGTTATATCTTTCTCACCTGCATGCAGTTCACGGGCTATTATGCGTCGAGCGGCAGGAAATATTTCCTGAGTTACACCCATATTTTCGACCCGAACAGCCCGGACGGCGGCGTCTATATCCGCATCACCGATCAGAGCGCGGCTCCCGATGAGAGCGATGTTCCCGATAATGGCGCGGCGCCCGAAGCGGAAAAAGAGGGGCAGACCGGGGAAGAGGGAAATGCGCTGCCCGACGGGGCGCCGTCCGATCCGTCTGAAAACGCATGAGCGGCGCCTGCCGCCCTGCGGACATTTTGATGAAAACGATGAAAACGACAAGAAAATAAAAATCTAAATCGATCCGAGAGGATAAGGAGAGGAAAAAATGAATTACAAAAAGAATTTTGAACTGTGGCTGAACGACAGGCGGCTTTGCCATGAAGGCGTTGCCGAACTCAAAGCGGTGGAGGACGACATCAAGGCGATCGAATACCGCTTCGGCGGCGAACTCGAATTCGGCACGGCGGGCATGCGCGGCATCATCGGTTACGGCATGAACATGATGAATATCTACACGGTCATGCGTGCCACGCAGGGGCTTGCGCAGTTCATCCGCTCGCTGGGCGATGAGGCGATCGGGCGGGGCGTCGTCATTTCCTATGACACCCGCCGCAAATCGGCGGAATTTGCCAAGGCGGCGGCGGGCGTGCTTGCCGCAAACGGCATCAAGGCATATCTCTTCGACAAAGTGCATCCCGTTCCGATGCTGTCCTATGCCGTGCGTTACCTGCACACCATTGCGGGCATCATGATCACCGCGTCGCACAATCCCAAAGAATACAACGGATATAAGGTATACGGCGAGGACGGCGCGCAGATGTCCCCCGAGGACACCGCCGCCGTCGTGGGCTACATCGAAAAGATCACCGACTATCTCTCCGTGCAGGGCGACGAGGACAGCCCGCTCATCGTGCCCGTTCCCGCCGCGGTGGACGAGACGTACATCGAGGAACTTTCCAAACTGACCCTTTCGCCCGAAGCCGTCAAAAAGTGCGGCAAGGACCTGAAACTCGTCTACACGCCCGTGCACGGTTCGGGCTATGTCCCCGTTACGACCATCCTCAAAAAACTCGGCATCAACGTTACGGTGGTCAAGGAACAGGCGGAGCCCGACACCGAATTTTCCACGGTCAAAGTCCCCAATCCGGAATTTAAGGAGACGCTCTCCATGGGGATCGCGCTCGCCGATAAGATCCATGCGGACGTGGTGTTCGGCACCGACCCCGATTCCGACCGTCTGGGCGTCGCCGTCAAGGACGACAAGGGCGAATTCGTCGCGCTGAGCGGCAACCAGGTCGGTATTCTGCTGCTGGACTATATCCTCACCCGTTTGCAGGAAGAGAACGCGCTCCCCGCCAACGCCGCGGTGGTCAAGTCTTTCGTTTCGACGGGTATGGCAAAGCCGATCTGCGAAAAAGCGGGCGTCGCGCTCTTTGAAACGCCCGTCGGCTTCAAATTCATCGGCGAAAAGATCAAGCAGTGGGAAAAGGACGGCAGCCACACCTTCGTGTTCGGTTTTGAAGAGTCCTGCGGCTATCTTCGCGGCACCCATGCCCGCGACAAAGACGCCGTTGTCGCGTCCATGCTCTGCGCCGAGATGGTCTGCTATTACACCTACATCGGCAAGACGGTGTGGCAGAGGCTGCAAGAGATCTACAAGACTTACGGTTTTGTGCTCGATGCCAATGCGTCCACGCAATACAGCGGGCTCAACGCCATGAAGGAGATGAACGCCGTCGTGGACGCCTTAAAGACGGTTACCGTCCGCGAACTTGCCGGCATCCCCGTCGTGGCGATGCGCGATTACAGCGCGGACGTGCGCGTGGAAACGGCGACGGGCAAGAAAGAAGCGCTCGGCATTCCCAAGTGCAACTGCATCTATTATGAATTGCAGGGCGGGTCCTTCGTCTGCGTGCGTCCGTCGGGCACCGAACCCAAACTCAAAGTGTACTATTCCGTCCGCGCGAGCGACGAGTGCGAAGCCGAAGGCAAACTCATCGAACTCAAAGCGGCGATCGCCAATCTGCTCGCAAGCGTGCGCTGAATCGGGAACAAAGAGGCAGGGGCGGCACTCTCCGCCCCTTCTTTTGTTCTTAAAATCGGGGCATGGGCAGGGGGAAAAGAGAAAAAATCAAAAAGGAGAACGGGGACGTGCAGGCGGGGATTTCCACGGCAAGTCTGTTTTTGAAAAAACCGAACGAAGAGGCGGCGGCGATCCTTAGCGAATGGGGCGTGCCCGTCGCCGAAGTGTTTTTGAGCACCTTTTCGGAATATGACCGCGCGTTCGGCGCGCAGATCGCCCGCAATAAGGGCTCTTTGCGCGTCAATTCGGTGCACACCCTCACCGAGCAGTACGAGCCGCAACTTTACGGCGCCTATGAGCGGGTCAGAAAAGACGCCTTTGCCGTTCTGGGCGGCGTGATGGAGGCGGCGCGGGAGATGGGCGCGCGCTATTACACCTTTCACGGGGTCGCGCGCATCAAGCGCACGGGCAACTATGACAATTTTTCCTTTCTGTCCCCGCGGACGCGGGAGATAAGCGAATTCTGCGCCCGCTACGGCGTAACGCTCGCCTTTGAAAACGTGGAATGGGCGACGTATAACCGTCCCGGCGTGTTCCGCGAACTGCAAAGGGAGTGCCCCGCCTTAAAAGGCGTGCTCGACGTCAAGCAGGCGCGCATTTCGGGGTATGATTATAAGGCGTATATCGCGGACATGGGTCCCGCGCTTGCCTATGTGCATTTTTCCGACGCCGACGCGGACGGCGTTACCTGTCTGCCCGGGCGGGGGTGTTTCGACCTGGAAGAAATGCTCCGCTGTCTTTGCGGCAGCGGCTTTGACGGCGCCGTGCTCATCGAAAATTACGCGCGCGATTATGCAGACCTCTCCGCGCTCAAAGAGTCTTGGCTCTGGTTGCAGGAAAAAATTTATAAATTTACGAGATAAAAATGCCCGAAAGGGCAAAATATAACTTGACAGTGTTTTGCCGAATTGGTATAATAGTCAGGTAAAAAATAAGTGCATCGGCGAAGGAGGGTAGAGGAAAAATGTCCACGATCATTGTCGGAGAACACGAAAGTGTGGAAAGCGCATTGCGCCGTTTCAAGAGAAAGTGCTCCCGCGACGGCATCATCGGTGATCTTCGGAAGAAGGAATTTTATGAAAAGCCTTCCGTTCGCAAGAGAAAGAAATCCGAGGCGGCCCGCAAGCGCAGCAGGAACTGAGAAACACAAAAGTCTGTTACTTTGGTAACGGACTTTTTTGTTTGCGAAAATCGTCGTTTCGGGTCGGAAATCGTCGTTTTTTGCGGACGGTATACAGAAATAATATAAAAACAGGAGAAGCATCATCATGGCAAAGACGCTCAAAGAATTGGCAAGGGAAGCAAAGGGACGGATGAAGAGCGGATTCTGGTCGGAGTGCAAGGAAGACCTCGAAAAGAATCTGAAATCCGCCCGCGAACAGGGCATCAACGAAACCCGCGTGGAACGCTTTTTCGCCGATAAACTCGCCGCCACGCTCGGCGGGGAGAAAGAGGACGAATTTTACCTGCGCGTCAAGGAACTGCTCTTAAAAGAGGGCGAAGTGTCCGACGCCATCGGCAGGCTGACCGACAAGGCGTATTACGACACGCTCTCCTATGAGGACAAGCAGCGCTATAACCTTTCCCTCTCCGAGCGCTATCTGCGCGCCTTGGAGAGATTTCGCCGCGAAAGCGAGTTTGCTTCGCTCAAAACGATTGAAAAATAACCGAAAACGTGCTACAATATACCTATGAACGAATTACTGGAAAAACTCAATCCCGAACAGGTCAGACCGGTGCTGGACACCGAAGGGGCGGTGCTCGTCCTGGCGGGTGCGGGGAGCGGCAAGACCCGCGTGCTCACCTCCCGCATCGCCTATCTCATCGAGGAAAAGGGTGTGTCGCCCTATAACATCCTCGCCATCACTTTCACCAACAAGGCGGCAAAGGAGATGCAGGAACGCATCGGCAGGATGACGGACGTGTCGGGCATGTGGGTGAGCACCATCCACTCCATGTGCACCCGCATTTTGCGCAAGAACGCCGAGCGGCTGGGGTTCAACGATAAATTTTCCATTTACGGCGAATCCGAACGGGCGGGCGTCATCAAAAAATCCTTCCAGGAATGCGATTACGACGATGAAAAATTGCTGAAAAACGTCAAATGGCACATTTCCAACGCCAAGACCCTCGCCCTTGACCCCGACGGCTATGCCGTACGGCAGAACGCGGAGGGCAACACCAAGGATCTCGACGCCGTGGTGCAGGTCTATCGCCGCTATCAGGCGCACCTCAGGGAAAACAACGCCATGGACTTTGACGACCTTCTGATGCTCACCGCCCGCCTTTTGCGGGAGAACGAGGACATCCTCGCCTATTATGCGGGGAAGTTCCGCTATATCCTCGTGGACGAGTTCCAGGACACCAACGCCGTTCAGTTCGAGATCATCCGCATGCTCGCGGGTGCACATAAGAATCTCTTCGCCGTCGGCGACGACGACCAGTCCATCTACGGCTGGCGGGGCGCCGACATCGGCAACATATTGCATTTTGAACGCAACTTTCCCGACGCGAAGGTGTACAAACTCGAACAGAATTACCGTTCGACCAAGACCATTCTCGCCCTCGCCAACGCCGTCATCCATCATAACAAGAGCCGCAAGGACAAGACCCTCTGGACGGAGAACGCCGAGGGGAGCCGCGCGGTCGCCTTTGAGGCGGCGGACGAGACCGAAGAGGCGGCGTTCACCGCGCGCACCATTGCGGAATTCGTGCGGCGAGGGGCGAAATATTCCGACTTTGCCGTGCTCATGCGCATCAACGCGCTCACCCGCTCCTATGAACAGGAGTTTGCAAAATACGGCATCAACTTCAAAGTTTTCGGCGGGTTCCGCTTCTTTGAGCGCAAGGAGATCAAGGACATCCTCGCTTATTTGCGTATCGTCAACAATCCCTTTGACGGGGAAGCCGTTCTGCGCATCATCAATTTTCCCCGGCGGGGCATCGGGGACAAGACGGTGCAGACGCTGGAAGAATACGCCGCGCAGACGGGGCTGACCGTCTATGATGCCCTGTTGGATGCGGACGAACTGCCGTTGACGAGCGGCGCAAAGACCAAACTCAAAGCCTTTGCCGCCCTCCTGAAAGACCTCGTCATTCAGGGACAGGCGCTGTCCGTCGCCGAATTGGCGCGGTACGTCGTCGAAAAGACGGGTATGCGCGAGGCGTATGCCGACGATTCGGACGATAGCCTGACCAAGCGCGCCAACATCGATGAGTTTCTCAATTCCGCCGATGAATTCGTGCGGCTCAATCCGTCCGCCTCTTTGGAGGACTATCTCAATCAGGTCGCCCTTTCTTCGGATACGGACGATGCCGACGAGGGGGACTATGTTACCCTCGCCACCATCCATTCCGTCAAGGGTCTGGAATTCAAGTGTGTGTTCGTCTGCGGGCTGGAAGATGGCACCATGCCTGTGTCCAGGGCGCAGGACGATGAAAAGGACATGGAAGAGGAGCGGCGCCTGATGTATGTCGCCATCACCCGCGCCGAGGAGAAAATCTATTTCACCCGTTCCAGGAGCCGCTATCTTTACGGCAGGCGGGAACCTACCGCGCGTTCGGTCTTTTTGAACGAACTCAAAGACTTCCTCTCCCTTTCCGACGAACGCCCGCTCTACAAGCGTTATGAGGGGGATTTCTACGGCGATTCCTACGGAAAGTCTTATGGTTCCTATGGCGATCGCAGAAGTTACGGCTCTTCCTTCGGCAGATACGGCGGCAGCGGCGGGTACGGTTTTCCGTCGGACGACGACGGCTTCCGCACCGTCGGGTCTTTCCGTGCCTCATCCCCGCAAAACGCGGGCATGGGCGGCATGAAAAAGGGTCAAGAGAGCGGCGGCAGCGCGGGCAATGCCTATTCGTTCGCCCGAAAACTGACCGCGGCGCCCGCGGCGGGGCAGGGCACGGCGGGGGCGGGGAATTATCCCGTCGGCACGCGGGTGTCGCATCCTCGGTTCGGGGAAGGCACGGTCGTTCATTCCCGCGGCAGTGCGGGCAACGTCATCATCACGGTGGCGTTTGAAAAAGCGGGCAACAAGGAACTGTCCGCTCGCCTCGCGCCCCTCACCGTGCTCCGGTGATTTGCCGGCGTTTCATCATTTGCAGCAAGGAGAAAAGATATGCAACAAGCGACAGACAGGCAGAGGGAACTGACCGCCACGCTCAACCGCTGGGCGTATGAATATTACGTTCTGGACGACCCGTCCGTGTCGGATGCGGAGTATGACAAGGCGTATGCCGAATTGCAGCGGCTGGAAGGGGAAAGCGGCGTCGTGCTCTTTGACAGCCCGACCCGCCGCGTGGGGGGAGAGCCGATCAAAGCGTTCGCCCGCCACGACCACATCGCGCGGCTGTACAGTCTGGATAAATCGGTTACCAAAGAGGAACTGACGGCGTTTTTCACGCGCGTTGCCAAGGTCTGTCCCCGTCCCGAATATACCGTGGAATACAAATTCGACGGACTGACCTGCTGCCTGACCTATGCGGACGGGAAATTCGTGCGCGCGACCACGCGCGGCAACGGGGTAACGGGCGAAGACGTAACCGCGCAGGTTTTGACCATCCGCTCCTTCCCCATGGAGATCTCCTATCGCGGAACGCTCGAAGTGCGCGGGGAGGCGATCATCCGCCTTTCGGTGCTTGAAAAATACAACAAGACGGCGGCGGAGCCGCTGAAAAACGCGCGCAACGCGGCGGCGGGGGCGATCCGCAACCTCGATCCCGGAGTAACGGCGGCGCGAAAGCCGGAGATTCTGTTTTACGATATCAATTATATGTCCGAAGGCACGATCCCCACGCAGAAGGAACAGATGGACTTTTTGCGGAAAGAGGGGTTCAAGGTGTTCGATTATCTGCGCGTCTGCAAGAGCGCTGAAGAGGTATTTGCCGCCATCGACGAGATCGAATTGCAGCGGCGGAACATCGACGTTCTGACCGACGGCGCGGTCATCAAACTCAACGACGTTGCCGCGCGTGCCGAGTTGGGTTACACCGATAAATTTCCCCGCTGGGCGATGGCGTATAAATTTGAAGCCGAAGAGACGACCACCGTTTTGCGCGACGTCGTTTGGCAGGTCGGACGGACGGGCAAACTGACGCCCGCCGCCGTTTTAGACCCCGTTGAATTGGCGGGCGTAACCGTGCGCCGCGCCACGCTCAACAATTACGGGGACATCCTGCGCAAGGACGTGCAGATCAATTCCCGCGTGCTCATCCGCCGTTCCAACGAGGTCATTCCCGAGATCCTCGGCACGACGCGGCATGCCGCGGACAGCCGCCCCGTACAAAAGCCGACGGTCTGTCCCGCCTGCGGCAGTCCCGTGGAAGAGCGGGGCGCGCACCTTTTTTGCACCAATCCCGCCTGCAAGCCGCGCATCATCAATAAATTCGTGCACTTTGCAAGCAAGGACGCCATGGACATCGAAGGCTTTTCCGAAATGACGGCAGCCCTTTTATACGAAAAGAAAAATCTCCGTTCCTTTGCCGATCTCTATCGCCTGACGGCAAAAGACCTTGCCGACCTCGACGGGTTCAAGGATAAAAAAATATCCAACCTGCTCGCCGCCGTGCAAAAGAGCAAGCACATCCCGCTCGACCGTTTCATCTTTGCCGTCGGCATCGACGGCGTGGGCAAGGTGGCGGCAAAGGATCTCGCGCGCCGTTTCGGCTCGTTGGAACGGCTGCGGGAAGCGACGGCGGAAGAGTTGGTGCAGATGGAGAACGTGGGCGAGATTACGGCAAACGGCATTTTGGACTTTTTCCGCGACGAAAACAACGTCCGCGAGATCGGGGAACTCTTCGCCTGCGGCGTGTCCCCCTACACCGAAAAGATCGACCGCGACGGCGCGTTTGCGGGGCAAAAAGTCGTGCTCACGGGGTCGCTTGCCGGGTATAAGCGCAGCGAGGCGCAAAAACTCATCGAAGAGCGCGGCGGGGTCTGTCAGAGCGCCGTAACGAACGCCACCACGCTGGTCGTCGCGGGCGAAGCGGCGGGCAGCAAGTTGCAGAAGGCGCAGCGCCTCGGCGTGAAGATCATCGACGAGGCGGAATTTTCCCGCATGCTCGCGGAGTGAGTGGGGTTTCGCGTTGTTTTGCCGTATTTTTTGATCGTTTTTGAGAATTGAACCTGCGGTAGACAAGATTTTTTTGAATTCTACGGGAAGTACTTTTCCCTTTCGTCCGTTTTGCGGTATAATAAAAGAAAAACGAAGGAGAGAAAAAAATGAACGGTTTTCCCGACTTTCTCTATGCCCGCCGCAAGGCGCTCGGATTGACCCAGCAGAACATTGCCGACCGATTGGACGTTACCAATAAGGCGGTTTCCAAGTGGGAGACGGGGGAATGCTTCCCCGAAACGGGACAACTTGTGGCGCTTGCCGATATTCTGGAATGCACGGTGGACGAACTGTTGCGCGGACGGCTTGCCTCCGCGCCATCCGATGCCGCTTTTGCGGATCGGGGCGATACCATGTCCGAAACGAAAGAGGTTTTACAAAATACGGCGGAGGAAAAAGGACAGACGTCGGTTTCCCCGAAAAATGCGGGCATGCTCCATTCGTATAAGACGTTGCAGAAGGTGAGCCTTTCTCTTGGCGTGCTTCTTCTCTTTCTCGGCACCGTCGGCATGTTTTTCGTGCTTTGGACGGGCGGCGGGAGCGACACTGCCGAAATTTTCGCGCTGCTCCTGTTTCTCGTATTCCTTGCCGTGGCGATCGTCGCGTTCGTCGTCGCGGGCATTGCGTATTTCGTCATCGGGAAAGCGCAGGAGGGCGAACGGACGCAGGACGAGCGCCGCCGATAAGGGAGTGAAAAGGGGTGCGCGGCTCATCTGCCGCTCTTTTTCCCGCAGAAAAACGGAATAAAAAAAGACGGTCGCAGCGGGAAGAAAAATCATCTTCCCGTTTTTTTTGAAAACGATTGCCTTTTGCTTGAAATTTCGGCGCGTATTTGCTATAATATAGCAAAACGCATATACGGGGAAAACGATATGTTCAGCATGACGGGTTACGGCAAGGGAGAATACAGACAGGGCGGCGTGGAACTGACCGTGGAGATCAAGACGGTCAACAACCGTTTTCTCGACATCGCCGTCAAGGCGCCCCGCCTCTTTACGGGGCTGGAAGAGAATATCCGCGCGCTGGTGCGCTCTGAAATTTCCCGCGGGCATGCCGACGTATTCGTCAACCTGACCGACCACAGGGAAAAACCCAAGACTCTGTGGGTCGACGCCCCTTTGGCGCAGGCATATTTCGACGCGGCGATGCGCCTGAAAGCGCTGCTTCCCTCGGCGGCGGACGACGTTACTTTGACGAGCGTGCTCCGTTACGGGGATGTTTTGAAGCAGGAAGAGGTGCAGGGCGCGGATGAAGAGATCGTCGGCGCATTGACCGCGGCGCTGCGCGATGCGCTCGGCAGGCTCAACGTCATGCGTGCGGCGGAAGGGGAAAAACTGCTCGCCGATCTCACCGCCCGCATGGACAGGGTGGAAGAGTTGGTGAACGGCATTGCCGAACGCGCGCTCGCCGTCGCCGAGGAATACCGTGTGCGCCTCACCGAGCGCGTGAATAAGGCGCTTGAAAGCGTGGGGGCGGAGGCGGACGAAGGCAGGCTGCTGAGCGAAGTCGCCGTGTTTGCCGACAAGAGCAACATCGATGAAGAACTCACCCGTTTGCGCTCGCACATCGCGCAGTTCCGCGCCATCTGCCGCGAGGACGCCGCGGGCAGGAAACTTGACTTTCTGGTGCAGGAATTCAACCGCGAAACAAACACCGTCTGTTCCAAGAGCAACGACCTGACGGTTACCCGTCTTTCGCTGGCGCTCAAAAATGAGATCGAAAAGATCCGCGAACAGGTGCAGAATTTGGAGTGATGCCGATGAAAAACGTATTGTTTGCAATTTCCGGTCCTTCGGGCGTGGGCAAGGGCACGTTGGTGAAGATGCTGTTGGAAGGGGATGAAAATCTCGTTTCCTCCGTATCCTGCACGACGCGCGCCCCCCGCGCGGGAGAAGCGGACGGAAAGGATTATTTTTTCATCGATCGGGATACGTTTGAAAAGAAGATCGCCGCAGGCGGTTTTTTGGAGTATGACGAGCATTTCGGCAATTATTACGGCACGCCCCTCTCCTTCGTCGAGGAGATGCTCGCGAAAAAATCGGTCATCCTGGAAATCGACGTCAAGGGCGCCATGAGTGCCAAGGCGAAAAAGCCGGATACGGTTACCGTATTCATCGCGCCGCCTTCCGCCGAGGAGTTGAAAAAACGCCTGCGCGGACGGCAGTCCGAGAGCGAACAGCAGATATCCGAGCGCGTTGCGCGCGCGGCATACGAAGAGTCCTTTGCACGGCGGTATGACTACACCGTCGTCAACGACGACTTGCAGGAGGCATATGCCCGCCTGCGGCAGATCGTTGAGGCCGAACGGGCAAAGGGATAAAAAAATCAAAGATCGAAATAAGGAGTAAAGTTGTATGATAAACGAACCTACGGTTGACGAAATGACCCGCAAACTCGGCTCGCAGGAAGACCCTGCCAGCGCCTATGTGCTCTGCGTCGTGGCAGCCAAGCGCGCCCGCCAGATCGCGGAACAGGAACAGAGCGCCAGCCTCTATGCCGGCGATGACGGCGAAAAGGAGATCGTCAAAGCCTGCAAGGAGATCGCCGAAGGAAAGATCGGCTATACCAAGGACTGAGTTCTTTCCGCCGCAGAAGAGGATAAAAAAAAGGCATAAGATCCGACAGCCCCGTTTGTCATGCGGGGCTGTCTGTTCAGACGGGAAAACCGATCTTTTTGGCGCCGTTTTGCGCGGCGCACGGCAAGAGGGAACGGGCATGGTAGCGGAAGTCATCGTGGACATCGCGCACAGCGAAGTGGACAAAATATTCGACTATCTCTGCGACGACGGTTTGCAGGCGGGCTGCCGCGTAACGGTGCCCTTCGGCAGGACGTATGTGGCGGGATTCGTCATGCGCGTGAAGGAAAGTTCGTCCCTGCCCCCGTCTGCATTGAAGCGCATCGCGCGGGTATACGACGAGCCGCCCGCACTGAACGGGGAATGCCTCGCGCTCGCATCGCGGCTCGCCGCGCGTTACCACGTGCCCATGGCGCTCGTCCTGCGCCTCTTTCTTCCCGCCGAAATGCGCGCGGGAAAGGTGGGGGAGATCTATCGTTCCTTTGCGTCCGCCGCCGTGGAACAGGCGGAGTTTTCCCCCCGCGCGAAAGTGCAGCGGGAACTCTTTGAATATCTTCTCTCGCACGGCAAAACGCCGTGTGCGGCATTGCGGGAACGCTTTTCCGGCGCATTGACCGCGCTGGAAAAAAAGGGACTGATCCGCATCACCCGCGAACGGGTGCAGCGCTCGCCGTATGCCGATCTGCCGCCGGGCGGCGGCGTGCACGAACTCACAAAGGAGCAGGAAGCCGCGCTCTCTTCCGTTCTTTCGTCGGACAAGCGGGTGCACCTTCTCCACGGCGTAACGGGCAGCGGCAAGACGGAGATCTATCTCAACCTGATCGCGCAGACGCTCGCGCAGGGCAGGAGCGCCGTCTTTCTCGTTCCCGAAATTTCCCTGACGCCGCAGATGCTCTCCCAACTCCGCGCCCGTTTCGGCGGGGCGGCAGCCATCCTGCACAGCGGGCTTTCGGCGGGCGAGCGGTTCGACGAGTGGTGGCGCATCCGTTCGGGCGAGGCGAAGATCGTCGTCGGCGCGCGCAGCGCCGTGTTCTCCCCGCTGGAAAATATCGGCGTGCTCATCATCGACGAGGAACACGACGGCAGTTACGTCAGCGAAACTTCGCCGCGGTACAATACCTTTGACGTCGCGCTCCTGCGCGCCGAATACAACGGCTGCAAATTGGTGCTCGGCAGCGCCACGCCGTCGGTGGAAACATACATGCACGCCCGCGCGGGGGAATACAACCTCATCCGTCTGACGAAGCGCATCAATCGGCGCCCCATGCCCGAGATCATCGTGTCGGACATGCGGCGCGAAGTGCGCAAGGGGAACAACTCTTTTTTCTCCGCCGCGCTGCGGCAGGAGTTGGAAGAAACGCTTTCGGGCGGCAAGCAGGCGATCTTGTTTCTGAACCGCCGCGGTTATTCCCGTTCGGTCATCTGCACGGAGTGCGGCTATGTCGCCAAGTGCGAATCCTGCGACGTCGCACTGACCTATCATCATGAAGAGCATTGCCTCAAATGCCACTATTGCGGCGCGCGCTACCGCATGCTTTCCGCCTGTCCCGAGTGCGGCGGCAAACACCTCGTCTATCACGGCACAGGCACCGAACGGGTCGTGGAGGAACTGAAAAAACTCTATCCCGCCGCGCGCGTTCTGCGCATGGACAACGATACCACGGGGGGCAAGGAAGGGCATTTCAAAATCCTGCAAGCCTTTGCAGGCGGCGAAGCGGACATTCTCGTCGGAACGCAGATGATCGCCAAGGGGCACGATTTCCCCGCGGTAACGCTGGTGGGCATCCTCGATGCCGACATGAGCCTGCACTTTTCCGATTACCGCAGCGGCGAACGCACCTTTCAACTCATCACGCAGGTGGCGGGCAGGAGCGGCAGGGGGGAAGAAAAGGGCAAGGTCGTTTTGCAGACGTATGACCCCGAAAACGCCGTTCTGCGCTTTGCCGTGTCCTATGATTACGAAGGGTTTTACGAAAACGAGATCTCTTTGCGCCGCGCCACGGCATTCCCGCCGTTTGCGCTCATCGTGCGGGTGCTTGTCAGTGCGGAAACGGACGCCGACGCGCTCGAAGGGCTGCGGCGGGTCTATTTTCCGCTGGAAAAGATATATCTAGACAACCGCGATCGGTTTTTATTTTTCAACAAAATGCACGCCCCCATCCGGCGCATCCAGGGCAGGCACCGCTATCAGGTGCTCATGCGCCTGACCGACCAAACGCTGCTTGCCGCCGTCTATGCCGTCTGCGCGGAGAATACGGACAGGCGCTGGCTCGTCTACGTCGAGGAAAATCCCGCGAACCTCAGTTAATGCGTTTTTTTGTTACAGCGCGGCATGGGTATGCCGTTTATAGCCTTTGACAAATAAAAACGCCGCGCGGGGCGCGTGCGGCATGCGTGCGGGAACGGGCGATGTGAATCAAATAAAAGAATGCATCTTGCAATAAGGAGAAAGACATACAATGGCGATCCGCAAAGTGATACAGGTGGGGGATGAAGTGCTTCGGAAGAAGTGTTTCCCCGTGGAAAAATTCGATCAGAATCTCTGGCAACTTCTCGACGACATGAAGGACACCGTGCGTTACGAAGAGGGCGCGGGTCTGGCGGCGCCCCAGGTGGGCGTTTTGCGCCGCGCGGTGGTGTGCGACGTCGAGGAGGGATTTTTTGAATTGATCAATCCCCGTTTTCTCAAACAGAAAGGGGAACAGACGGGACCGGAAGGCTGTCTGTCCGTCCGCGGGCGTCAGGGAAACGTCTCTCGTCCCTATAAGGTGAAAATCGCCTATTCGGACCGCTTCGGCGAAGAACACGTCCTCGAAGCCAAGGGCTTTTTTGCCCGCTGCATCTGCCACGAACTCGATCATCTCGACGGCATTTTATACATCGATAAGGCGACGGACATCGAAACGGTCCGTTAAAGAAGGGAGGAAGGCATGAAGATACTCTATGCGGGCACGCCCGAATTTGCCGTGCCGCCCCTGCAAAAAATTTTGGAAAGCGGCCATGAAGTGGTCGGCGTCATCACCCGTCGGGACAAGCCGACGGGCAGGAAAAAAATCATCACGCCGCCGCCCGTCAAGGTCTTTGCTCTCGGGCATGGTATTCCCGTTTTTCAGCCCGTCCGCATCCGCGACGAGGTGCAGGCGGTGGCTTCGTTCGGCGCCGATCTCATGGTTACCTGCGCTTTCGGGCAAATTTTGTCCCGTCAGATTCTCGATCTCTTCCCGCGCGGCGTTTGGAACATCCATGCCAGCCTCTTGCCCCGTTACCGCGGCGCGGCGCCCATCCAGCAGTGCATCATCGACGGCGAAACGCACACGGGCGTTACCGTGATGAAGACGGAAACGGAGTTGGACGCGGGGGACATCCTGCTCGTCAGGCGCACGCCGATCGGAGAAACAGAAACGGCGGGGGAACTTGCCGCCCGCCTGTCTTTGCTCGGCGCGGAAGCCATTGCAGAGGGGCTGAAACTGATCGAGGCGGGCTCTCCCGCCCTGCTTTTGCAGGATAAGTCGCAGGCGACCTTCGTCGGAAAGATCACCAAGGAACAGGCAAAAATAGATTTTTCCCTGCCGGGGAAAAAGATCGTCGATCTCGTGCGCGGCATGAACCCCGAACCGACGGCATACTTTCTGCATAAGGGTACGCCCGTCAACGTCTACCGCGCTTCCTTTCTTCCCTATGCGGGGGAAGAGCCGTGCGGCACGGTGCTTGCCCTGCCCGCGCGGGCGGCGATCCGGTGTGCGGACGGCGCCGTCGTATTGGAAGAAGTGCGCTTTGCGGGCGGAAGGAATATGTCGGGCACGGACGCTTTGAACGGCAGAAAACTCGTCAAAGGCGAGGTCCTGCAATGACCAATCCTCTGGCGGATCCCTATCTGGTCCTGACAAAGATCTACACGGAGGGCGCCCTGCTCAAACAGGCGCTCGCCGAAACGCCCGTGGAGGAACTCCACCGCGCCCGCACGGTGAAGATCGTATACGGCGTGCTGGAAAAAGACATCTATCTCACCCATTGCATCCGCGCGTTCGCGCCCAAAACGCCCAAAGCGGCGGCGCGCATCGTGTTGAAGATCTCCCTTTATATGATGCTGTTCATGGGGAAGGCGCGCTATATGGTAACGGACAACGCCGTGGCGCTCTTAAAGCGTGCCGGCAAGGGCGGCATGAGCGGTTTCGTCAACGCCTTTCTGCGTCGGTTTGACATAAACGCCGTACCCATGCCCGAAGGGGACGAGGGATTGAGCGTGCGCTATTCCTATCCGCTCTTTGCCGTAAAGCGCCTGCGGGAGCAATATGGCGCCCGCGCGGCGTCCGTGATGGCGGCGGAGAGCCGCGGCGTAACCGTGCGCTTTGAACGGGGGGAAGAAAACTATCTTGCCCGCGAGCATCTTGCCACGCCCTTCCCGCATACCTACATTTTTCCCAATTTTGTCCGCGACGGCGGATTTTTTGCGGGGGATTACACCTTCCAATCGGTCGGGTCGATCGCGATCTGTTACGGGGTGGAACCGTGCGGCGATCTTCTGGACGCCTGCGCCGCGCCGGGCGGAAAGAGCGTTCTGCTCGCGGCAAAGTGCGCCCGCGTGCGTTCGTTTGAACTGCATCCCCACCGCGTCGAACTCATCCGGCAATACGCCGCGCGCATGCACCGGAGCAACATCACGGCGGAATGCCGCGACTCCTCCGTCTTTGACGAAAGCCTGCAAGGCGCCTTCGACGGCGTACTGTGCGACGTGCCCTGTTCGGGCATGGGTACCGTCTGCGAGAATCCCGACGTCAAACTCCGCCGCAAGGAAGAGGATCTGGTTTCCCTGCAAAAGATGCAGCGCGCCATTTTGGAAACCTGTTCGCGCTACGTGAAAAAAGGGGGCGCGCTCTATTATTCGACCTGTTCGGTCTTTGCCTGCGAAAACGACGGCATTGTCCGGGCGTTCCTGTCCGAACATCCCGAGTATGTGCCCGAGCGGACGCAAAACCCTCTTCCGCACGAAGAGACGGCTTACGGCTTGCAGTTTTTGCCGGACGCCGCATTCGGCGCGGGCTTCTATTTTTGCAAACTCCGCCGCGAACGCTGAAAAGATTTTGCGGCGATATTTTCGGGGAGAGTATCATTGCCATGGAAAAGACAAATGTCATGCGTTTTCTGGACGCGCACAAGATCGGTTATACCGCGCACGAATATTCGCCCGCGCTGACCGACGGGCAGTCGGTCGCCGAAGCGCTGGGGCAGGAGGCGGACAGGGTATTCAAGACCCTCGTAACGACGGACGGCAAACGGGGTTATTTTGTGTTCGTCATCCCCGTGAACTGCACGCTGCACCTCAAAAAAGCGGCGGCGGCAGTGGGGGCGAAATCGGTGGAAATGATCCGTCAGAAGGATCTTCTGCCCCTCACGGGCTACATCCACGGCGGCTGCTCGCCCATCGGCATGAAAAAGCCTTTTCCGACGGTGGTCAACGACACCGCGCAACTCTTCGATACCGTCATTTTTTCGGCGGGAAAAGTGGGCTTTCAGGTCGAACTCCCGCCCGACGTGCTCTTAACGCTTGTAAACGGCAGATATGCCGATTTGGTGAACGAATGAAAGAGATTTTACAGGATATGTCCTATGACGAACTGCAATCGCTCGTCCTTTCCCTCGGGGAAAAGAAATTCCGCGCGGCGCAACTTTCGGCGGGACTGACGCAGGGGAAGAAGATTTCGGAGATCTCCACCCTGCCGGGGTCTTTGAAGGAGAAACTTCTCGAACGGTTTGAAGATGCGCCCGTGCAGATACGAGAGCGTTTTACATCCGCCGACGGAACGGAAAAATTTCTCTTTTCCCTGTCCGACGGCAATCTGATCGAAGGCGTGGCGATGCGCTATAAATATGGCGTTACCCAATGCGTCTCCACGCAGGTCGGCTGCCGCATGGGCTGTTCGTTCTGCGCTTCCACCCTCGGCGGGCTCGTCCGCAACCTCACCGCGGGGGAGATTCTCTCCCAAATCCTCACGGTCAACGCGCTCCTTCTTGCGGAAAATGCCAAAAAAGAAGGGGGCATGCCCGCGAAAAACGCCCGCGCCGTAACCAACATCGTGCTCATGGGCAGCGGGGAGCCGCTGGATAACTATGCCGCGACCGTCCGCTTTTTGCGGAACGTTACCGCACCCGAAGGGGCGGGCATTTCCGCACGCAACATTTCCCTTTCCACCTGCGGGCTGGCGGACAGGATGTATGACCTCGCGCAGGAAGGCATCCCCGTCAACCTGACGGTATCCCTCCACGCCACCGACGACGAAGAGAGAAGGCGGATCATGCCCGTTGCGCGGGCATGGTCCATCGAACAGATCTTGAAAGCATGCGAGAACTATTTTGAAAAGACGGGGCGGCGGTACTATTTCGAGTATACCCTGATCGCGGGGGAGAACAGCGACGACGCGCATGCCGACGCGCTGATCGGATTGTTGAAAGGCAGACCCTGCCACGTCAATCTGATCCGGCTCAACAAAGTCAGCGAGCGCGCGCTTTCCCCGACCGAAGAGAAGGCGGCATACCGTTTTCTGGCGCGGCTCGAAAAGGGCGGCATTTCCGCCACGCTGCGCCGGCAGATGGGCGCGGACATCGGCGGGGCGTGCGGGCAACTGCGCGCCGGTTACCTATCTTCCGCCGCGGCGGAAAAAATAGCGGAGAGCGGAAAGAACGGGGCAAAGTAAACGGTTGCACGCAAATCGGGATATTTCACGGCGGCAGATCGCAGGATCTGCCGCTCCTTTTTTCTTTTCGGACGGCATAGCGGGCATATCCATGCCCGCAAATACGGCAAAACGGAACGATGCAAAATCCGCATGCCGCCGCGCATAGCGCGCGCGACATATATCTTGCTTTGTCCGTTCCGCGCCGTCGCCCGCGTTTTCATCAAAAAAATTTTTTATTTTTTTCGTTTTTTCTCCTTCAATCGTTTGACAAATGCCGTCGAATGTATTATCATAAAGAAAAAAGTTGCATAAGGCAAACTTTTTGGAGGTACAGGAAACATGCCATTGGTAACGGCGCCGACGGACACGGAATTGAAGATCGTCAAAGTCTTTGCGGACGGAGACACGAAGCGCCATCTTGAAAATCTCGGCATTCTGCCGGGCGCGTCGATCAGCCTCGTCAAGTCGGAGGCGGGCAACGTCATCGTCAAAATCAAAGAGGGGCGGGTGGCGCTGACCCGTCAACTTGCAACCAAGATATTCGTGGCGTAAGTTTGTCTTGCGCGGCATATATATTGAAAATACGGGAGCAGAGGTTTATTTATGGAAAAATATCTGAACGAATTTGTTGTCGGAGAAAGAGGCGTCGTGAAAAAGATCACGGCGGAAGGCAGGATCAAGCGGCGGCTCTTTGACATGGGCGTAACGCCGCATGCGGAAATCCTGATGCGCAAGGTCGCGCCGCTGGGCGATCCCATCGAAGTGAATATCCGCGGGTATGAACTGACGTTGCGTAAGAGCGAAGCACAGTGTGTGTTAATGGAGGTCGAAAACTGAGATGAATTTTGCATTGGCTGGAAATCCGAACTGCGGCAAGACGACGCTTTTCAACGCGCTCACGGGCAGCACGGCGCACGTGGGCAACTGGCCGGGCGTTACGGTCGACAAACGGGAGGGGACGTATAAGAAGTTGGAACAAAAGGTGCAGATCGTCGATCTGCCCGGCATCTATTCCCTGTCGCCGTACACCCCCGAAGAGGTCATTTCCAGGAACTATATCCTGGACGAACACCCCGATTGCGTCATCAACATCGTGGACGCGACCAATCTCGAACGCAATCTCTATCTGACGACGCAGATCTTGGAGATCGACGTGCCCGTTGTCGTCGCTCTGAACATGGCGGACGCCTTGGAAAAGAGCGGGGACAGGGTGGACGTGAAGGCGCTGGAAGAGAAGATCGGCGTGCCCGTGGTGTCCATCTCCGCGCTCAAAGGGCAGGGCATCGACGAACTGATGCAGCGGGCATACGCCGCGGCGCAGCGTCCGCGCGAGGGCAGGACGGTCTTGCAGGATTCGGCGCTGGCGCACCTCATAAGGGACGTTCAAATAGCGCTTGCCGGGCAGAACGTGGCTTCCCCCCTCTTCCATGCGGTGAAGTTGGTGGAAGGGGACGAGTTGGAAACCAAGGCGCACGCCTCCACCGTGAAGATGGTGGAAGCGTTCAAGAAGACTTTTACCGACGATACCTTCGGCGACGACTTTGAAGCACTGGTCGCCGATGCGCGGTACGGTTACATATCCAAAAATTTTGCGTCCGCGCTGCACAAAAAGAACACGCAGGCGCTGACCAAGAGCGACAAGGCGGACAGGGTGCTGACCAACCGCTGGGGCGGCATTCCCATCTTTCTCGCCATTCTGTTTGCCATCTTCCATCTCACGTTTTCCGAAAACTTTCTCTTCCTGAACGGTTTCGGGGACGGCTGGATGCCCACCCTCGAAGATCTGGGCATGGATACGGGCAATTTCGGTGTGCAACTCCTTGCCTGCGTATATGACGGAACGGTCTATTCCCCGGGCGTCATCATCAACAACCTTTGGAACAACGTCATCGTCGGCAATCTCTTCGGACTGCTTTCCGGCGCCGTGGAGAACATCGGCGTGGATTGGGTTGTCGGCTTCATCAACAACGGCATCATCGAAGGGCTTGCCGCCGTACTCTCCTTCCTGCCGCAGATCCTCGTATTGTTTTTGTTCTTCTCCATCCTGGAAGACAGCGGCTACATGGCGCGCGTCGCCTTCATCCTTGACAGGATATTCGGCAAATTCGGTCTTTCGGGCAGGGCATTCATGCCCATGATCATGGGATTCGGCTGTTCTATTCCCGCCATGATCAACACCCGCACCCTTGCCGATCAGAAGGAGCGCACCGCGACCGTGCGGGTCATCCCGTTCTTCTCCTGCGGTGCGAAACTGCCCATCCTGACGGCGATCGCGGGCGCCATCGTCGTGCAGTTCGGCGTCGGCAATGCCGATTTCATCACCTTCGGCATGTATGTGCTCGGCGTGGCAACGGCGATCGTTGCGGTGCTCGTCATGCGCAACACGACCATGCGCGGGGAAGTGCCTCCCTTCATCATGGAACTTCCCGCCTATCACCTGCCGCAGTTCAAGTCCCTGATGATACATTTGTGGGATAAGTGCAAGCACTTCATCAAAAAGGCATTCACCATCATCCTGGCTTCCACCATCGTCATCTGGTTCATTTCGCACTTTTCTTTCGATTGGAAATTTCTGGCGGACGAACAGATCAACGAGAGCATCCTTGCGAGCATCGGCATGTTCGTGCAGCCCCTGTTCACGCCCCTCGGCTTCGGCGCGCAATTGCAGAATTGGGGCTGGGTCTTCGTCGTCGCCGCCGTTACCGGGCTCATCGCCAAGGAAAACGTCATCGCCACGTTCGGCGTGCTGGCTGCCTGCATCATCGGTTCGGCTCTGCCGGAGGATGAAGAGGGGATCAGTTACGTCGTCGCCATGATCGACGCAACGGGCATCACCGTGCCCGCACTCATCGCCTTCATCGCCTTCAACATGACGACCATTCCCTGTTTTGCGGCGGTGGCGACGGCAAGGGCGGAACTCCCTTCCAAGAAGAGTTTCAATTGGACGCTCCTTTTCTGGCTGGTAACTTCTTACATCGTCGCCGCGGCGGTCTATACCGTCGGTTCCTGGTGGTGGACGATCTTCCTCTGGCTGGCGGCGGCGGTCCTGATCTCCCTCGGCATCGTCTGGTTCAACCGCAGGAAAAAGGCGGTGTGATATGGGACCTGCGGAAATCATCGTCATCGTTGCGGCGGCGTTGTTCGTCGCGGCGGTCATCGGTTGGAATGTATATCGCCGTCTGACGGGCAAGTCGGGCGGCTGCGAGGACTGCGGTTACGGCTGCGGCGGCTGCCGCGGCTGCGGGCACTGCGCGCACGGCGCAAGCAAGACGGCAGACGGGCACCGCAAGCCGTCCGCCGATAAAAACGACAACTGATCTCTTTTCTTTTTGGGTGTGTCCCCGTTCTTTTTGAACGGGGACGCATTATATCTGTTTCTCCGTTTGTTGCGGGCATGGGCAGGGTGTTTTTTGCGTTTGTTGTTTTTTACTTATGGAGGAAGAGGGATGCTCGCGGAAGCGGCTTAAAAATCCTTGCGTAAAAGGGAAAAAAGTGGTATACTGTGATCATGAACGGACAGACGGAGAATCAATTTGAAAAAATGCTGCGCATCATGCGGGAAACGCCGGCGGGGAAAAGCCTTCTGCTGCACAGTTGCTGCGCGCCTTGCTCTTCTGCCTGTCTGGAACTGCTGCACGATCATTTCAAAGTTACCGTCTTTTATTACAATCCCAACATCGAGGACGAAGGGGAGTATGCCGTGCGGAAGAGTGAGCAGATCCGCTTTCTGCGCGAAACGGGCTGGGCGGAATTTCTCGACTGCGATTATGTGCCGCAGGACTTTCGGACGGTGGCGGCGGGGCTGGAAGATTGTTTGGAGCGGGGCGAGCGCTGCCGCCGCTGTTATGCGCTGCGCCTGCGCCGCACGGCGCGGGAAGCCAAAGCGCGCGGGTTCGATTATTTCTCCACGACGCTCTCCGTTTCTCCTTATAAAGTATCGCGCTGGATCAACGAGATCGGTTTTTCGCTGGAAGAGGAAACGGGCGTTTCCTTTTTGCCTTCCGATTTCAAAAAACGGGGCGGGTATCACCGTTCGATCGAACTTTCCGCGCGTTACGGGCTCTATCGTCAGGATTTCTGCGGCTGCACCTTTTCCAAACGGGAGCGCGAAATAAAGCGGCAAAAATAAGTTAATTTTTTTGAAAATACACATTGTTTCCGCTTGACAATCTCTTTGTTTTCCTCTATACTTAAACGGTATCGCCAAGGGCACGCCCGCCCTTTTCCGTATATGCAAAAAACTTCATTCGCTGATATGGCTCAGTAGGTAGAGCACGTCCTTGGTAAGGACGGCGAAGGCAAAAAACGGGGCTTTTGCGCGCGGGACAAAAAAATGAATATGCTGCTATGGCTCAGCAGGTAGAGCACGTCCTTGGTAAGGACGAGGTCACCGGTTCAAATCCGGTTAGCAGCTCCAGAAAAACCACCAAATATGGTGGTTTTTGTTTTATATTCTACAAAATATAGATTTGTAAAAAAAGACAAAAAAGCGAATTGGCTGTCAAAAGGCTGTCAAGTCGGAAAGAGCGAGCAGAAAAAAAGCATGCAAAATCGTTTTTCCGAAAAACTGTTTAAATCGCCCCGAAACGGTCTGAAACTGCCGTATCGGCTGTCAATGGCTGTCAATGGCTGTCAAAAATCAGAGCACGTCCTTCCTGTAGTTTTTGAAAAAATATTTTGCCGGGAGAGAAAGAAAAATCATTGGTCAATGCCTGTCGGCAAGTCGAAATTATCATTTTCAAATCAGTAATTTAACGGAAAAATATAATACGGTTCGTGTCGGGTAATGAGGAGAGTTTTTTGATTTCATAGAATGTTGTACAGGCAGAGAATAATAATCGTAAGACAATACTGTTATATTGTGTGAAAAGGAAGAAACAACGGAAGGAATGTATGATCGGTCATATGTACATCGGATATTTTTGAAGTTGACCTGTTTTCTTGACAACGGAAAGGGTATGAGATATAATCAAAAAAGTAGTTTCCCATTATCGGAACTCAAATTATAAGATGGTTTATTTTAAGGGGTACAAGCGAAAGAAGATGAGTGTTGAATCGGAGAAAAAATTAGCGGAAGATATGTTGTTGCAATTGGCGAATGATGCGATTTGTGCGGATACGGACAGTGTGTTGATGGACAGTACGGATATTGAAAAGCGGCTGGTTGCAGTGAACCAAAATGATACACCGGAAAACCGATCGTCTTTAATTATGGGACTGCTGTTTTACAATGAGGCGATACTGGTCGGAACGGAAACGAGCTGGAAAAGCAGGAAATTGACCCAAAACGGTATGTGCGGATATGCCGTTTATACATCGGCGGAGAAGTTGCCGGAATATGTAAGAATGAGTAAAGTTTATTTTGATGCGCCATTCGGTTATATTCTCGGGGAACTGCAGAAGGAAAAAGACGACGTAAATATATATTTGAATCCGGGAGATGTAAACTGCGTTACGTTTTCCCTGCAATTGTTGTGGCAGATGAAGGAATTCGCCGACAAAGCGGTCGGTTTTGCGGACGGATTGATGAAACGGGGATTGAAAGAGAAGGAGCTGACGGATGTACTGTTTGAAAGGTTTGATTTCCGGCAGGTAAAAATAAAATTGAAAAACGGCGCGGAAATTGAAGGGCAAGTAACGGGGCTGTCGTTTGGTGACGATCCGAATGCGAATTACGAAGTAACGCAGAAAAGCGGAGAGCCGATTACGGTATACCGGAGAGATATATCGTATATTCGGGAGATCGATGAAACGGAAAGTTAAAACATATAATGCAGAAAAAAGCCCGCGCGGTTTCCGTCGAGCGTTCCATTTCATACTGTCGATAAATGGAATTGCTTTATGATCGACGTCGATGTCGGTTGCATTGCCGAACGGTCGGGCGGCGTCAGGAAAAATGTATTTTTGACTCAATCGGACGGAAAAAAGAAAAATCTCCTCGTTCTTTTATGGAACGGGGAGACTTTTTACATTGTGCAAAGATGTTCTATTTATCCTCCCGAGGTCGGAATTTTTCGTCCAGTTTATCGGTTGCCTGTTTGAAGTAGGAACGGTCGACGCTGTTATACGTTTTGATGGTCGTGGTGACGTCCTTATGCCCGAGTAGCATCTGAATGACCTTGGGGTTTTCCTTTTCTTCAAACAGCATGCTGGAATAGGTATGCCGCAGGGAGTGGAAGTGTATTTTGTATTCTGCCAATCCGGCGCGCCGCATCAGGCGTTCGAACATGGTTTTTGTTCCGTAATATGTACGCAGCCTGCCCTGATTGGTACCGAAAACGAGGTCATCTGGCGCGGTGAGGGAAATGCCGCAGAGGCGTTGCTGTTTTTGCCGCCGCTCCTTCCATTCGAGCAGGGCGTTTTTCAATATTTCGGGCATGGGTACTTCCCGTATGCTCGCGACGGTCTTGGTGTCGGAGATGACGGTCTTTTTGGAAATGGTGTTTCCCTGCCTGTCGAGCGTGGGAATGATGGTAACGGCATTGTCGATATTGATGACGCCGTGGGCAAGATCGACGTCCTTCCATTGTAACGCGAGCGCTTCGCCGATGCGCAGTCCCCCAAACATCTGAATCATGTATAAGGGTTTTAAGAAGGGGTCTTCGGAGATGACGGCAAGAAAAACGCCACGTATTTCGATGGGAACGGCCTTGTATTTTTCTTCTTTTTGTTCCCTGTGCTCCTTTTTGGTCTTGACGATACATTCGTCGACGGGATTTTCCGCGACGAATCGGTTGGCTTTGGCATAGGCGAAAAATTGATGCAGTAAAAACTTGACCTTCCGCACGGACGCGGGGGCATAGCCGCCGAAGAGCATGCGGTTGAACAGGCTTTGCACGATGTTGGGGGTTATTTCATGCAGGCGCAGGGCGCCGATATGCGGATAAATGTGTAATTTTGCGGTGCCGAGATTGCGTTCGAAGGTGCGCGGGGACACGTCGGCGCGCTTGAAGGTCATGAGCCATTCGTGCAGGAGTACATGGAGCGGGTCATTGACGGGAGAGGCGTGCCCGCCTTTGAGCCGTTCGCCGAGTTCGGCGGTCATTTTCACGGTAACTTCGGCTCTGGTCTTTCCGTAGAAATTTTTGCGCACGCGCCTGCCGTCGCGGTCATAACCGAGATTGACGACGGCGCACCAACGCCCGTCCGCGCGCTGAAAGACGGACCCTTCGTTGTTCCCGCGGCGGGAGTTCTTTTTCTTTTTAACGGTTGCCATAGCGGTTGTCTCCTTCGAGATATTCTCTCATCTGCCAGGTAACGAAGGCGAGAATACTGACTACCTGCCTGTTTCCCACTTTGACGACAGGGAAGGAATGGTTGTGCATGAGCGAGCGCGCGTTGTCCCGTCCGAGTCCTGTGAGACGGACGATGTCCTCGCAGTCGAGAAAGGATTTTCCGAGCTTGTTCGCAAGGCGCTCCGTTTCGGTGTTGATGAGAGATTCCAGATTGATGTTGAAAGAGTTGTACATATCGTCGTAACAGGACGGACAAAAAGCCGAGGGGCTTATAATCCCGTTTCCTCCCTGAAAAATTCCGTCCGCATAGCGGTCGGATCGATTGTCCGTAGGCAGTATAGCAGATTTTTCCGCCGAAAAGCGAGTGGGCGCGGAGCGGGAAAAGGTGGGGGAAAGTGTGGAAAGGGTAGAGTACAGAGAGGGTTCTGCGTGGGTGAAAGCCGATTGTTTTCTGATTTTGGACATAGAGAAATACTCCTTTGAAGAATTTGTCTTTCGACGGGGCGGAAACATCGGAAAAGGAGAGAGCAGTCAAGGAAAAAGAAAAAATCATTGCGTGAAGAGCGGGGCAGGCTGGCGGTTTTCGGCGATCATTTTTTCCCTTGACGGCGACGAAGTTTTCCGATACCCGACGAAAAAGGAGAAAGACAAAGAAGTCTTCTTACCCTTCCGGGGACAAGAATAATATAAAAGAAAAAATACAAAAGGATGCCGGGGCGGCTTTTTTGTGCGGGAACGAAGGGGTCGCGTCGGCGTTTTTTTATGTCTCGAAGGCGTACGCGGCTCTCCCGAAAAATTTTTCAAAAAAAATTAAAAAAATTTTTTCAAACAGGCAATTAGGTTGCCGGTTACTATGATAGAATACGTGCAGATGAGTCGCGAAGGAGAAAAAATGGGTGAAAAATACGAGCGAACGGCGGCTGGAAATATTGGAATATTTATGCGAACGCCGACGAGATACGGTGGCGCACCTTGCGGCGGAGTTCGGCGTCTGCGAGCGCACGATGCGCAACGATATCCTGCTCCTTTCCTGTTCTTATCCCGTCTATACAAAACAGGGGAACAACGGCGGCGTGTTTGTGATGGGACACTTTCAGCCGGGCATGCACTATCTGACGCCGCGGCAGGCGGAACTGCTGAAAACATTGTCGGTCGGACTGGACGAGGAGGAGAGAAAAATTATGCAGTCGATTTTAGACAGTTTCCTTTCTCCCGGAGACAGGGGCAGGGACAAAAGCGGGAGGAGGTTATGAGCGATTTGGAAAAAGTGCGGGAAGACCTCAAGGACATCCGCTATTACTATGCGCACAAGCAAGTGTTTGAAAGGGCCTCGGCGGAGTATATCGTCAACAACGTCATCCGCAAAGCCGAGCGGTACAACCGCGCGATGGAACAGGCGCCGCCGATCTTGTTCGATCTCTATGTTTCTCTATACATACAGAACAATACGCAGGCGGCATTCGCCTATGACAGGGACTATTCCGTCAATTACATCAAAGACCTGAACAACAGCCTGTGCGATTATATCCGTCGGGCTTTGAACGGACAAAAAGGAGGTGAAGGCAAATGACAGCGGAAGAGATACCGAAGTTTGTGGACGGGGCGACGAACGTATACCGGACGAAGGGCTACATCGTCAACCAGGTGTTGTCCTTCGAGGAAGACGAGAACGGGAACGGGTTCGTCTTCAGCCGGGACATCTATTACCGCCGCACGCCGATGCGGGACAGGCAGTTCGAGCGTTGGTTTTCCGAACGGCAGTACACGGACGGAACGCGGTTCCCCTGCCAGGCGTATTCGAGAAGATACGTCGGGTAGGTCAGATCGTAAGTAACCGAACGCAAAGAAGATGGAAACAGGCGGAGAGGGAAGTCTTGTAAAAGACAAGCGGCCGCATCAAACTCCCCGCCGCAGGGGGGCGGAACGCCCCGCGAGAGAATGCGTTCGTTTACCGTAAAGACAATTGAATATATAAGGCTGTGCCAGCGGCGATACGGGCGAAAACAAACGAACAGGAGGTAAAAAGACGAGTGGCAAAAAATAACGGCAACGCCTCAAACGGCGGGGGCATGTCTGCGGGAAGGGACAAATACCGGGACGGCAGATGGTCGGTGCCGTCGAAGCGCGCGAAGGGCTATGCGGAGGAACGCAGAGCCAAAGTGCACATGCACGGTCCCAAGGAAGGGCGTCAGCTCACGGACTATGAAGCGGGCATGCGTTCGGGGTATCTGCAGTGTCAAAGCGACCATGCGGGGCTCTACAAGTACAAGCAGGCAATGGACAGCGGCATGCCCAGACGCGACGCGGCGAACGTATCGCGCATGAAGAAGGGCTGGCTACAGCGCATCAAGGACTTCCTTGCGGGGAAGAAGTAAAAAATCATAAAGGAGAAAAAGAGAAATGGCAGAGAACAAACAGAGCGTATTCACGGTGGAACGGACGACCTTTCAGTTCAAGGGCAGGAATTGCTATTCGTACTTCATCACGGGCATGCTGCGGGGCAAGCCCGTGAAGGCGGAAGTGGAAGCGCAGGACATAGCGGGGTATGAGATCCTGGACATTCTGTTCGGGGACGGCGGGGAAGCGGAACTGCACGTAACGCCGTTCGAGTTCAAGGACGACAGCGGCGCGGTGATCGCGGGCAACCGTTACAGCGTGGCGAGTGCGGACGAGAACGGGGAGATCATCGAATGCCCGGTGAAGGCAAAGGGCCCCACGGACAAGATGCTCTTGAACTATTTCGCATCGCAGATGTCCGAGCGAGGCTAAGGAGGCGGAGAAAGGAAGATGTCGTATGCACAATTGGACGAGCATATCCTTTCGGATAAAGTCAAGTGGGTGATCGTGGCGGTGTTCGGCGTACTGCTGATTGCGGCGGTTGCGGCGCTGAGCGCGTACATATTCGGCGCGTTCGACGGCGGCAAACTGCCCGAGGGTACGAACGCAGTGGTGCGGGACACGCCGGGGAAGTGGTTCTACAACGCGTCGGACGGCGCGGTGTTTGAAGAGGAGCCGACGGAAAAGAACGGCGTCCTGACGGTAACGGCGGAGGACTGGGGCACGGATTATTTTTATTTCCGTTATCAGCCGGGCGAGAAGGAAGGGCTCAAAATCGGGGACGAGTTTACCGTAACCTTTACGGCGGAACTGTCGTGCGACGGAGATATCCGATATCGTTTTGACGGTACGGATTCTCTCATGCAGGAAGCGGCGCTGACGGCGGGCGAGGCGAAGACGTTCACTTTGGAAGGATGCGTTCTGACGGAAGGAAGCGGTCCGTTCTATGTGGGAATTCCCGCGGAGACGGAAGAAGGCGCGACGTTTACTTTGTCGGACGTGCAGTTCGAGAAGGTGAGCAAGTAAGGCAAGACGGCTGTCTGTAACAATTGCAGGCAGCCGTAATTTTTTTGAAGAGAAAGAGGAGGACTATTATGAAACAGATAACGAATGTATTGCTTGCATTGCTTTTGATTGCCGCGATCGCGGCATTGAGCGTGGGACTGGCGGGGATGCTGAAAGAGCAAGAGCCTGCCGCGGACAGTACTCAAACAGGCAGTAGCGGTTCGGACAACGGGGAAACCGAAGAGGACGACACGGGCGAAGATACGGATCTTCTTGCGGGGTATACCATTGTCAGCGAAAACCTGATCAAGGATTACACGCTTTTGACGGGCCGTCATCTGAACAATGTGGGATCCACGGACGAAAACGCGGACTATACCACGTTGGAAACGGGCATACCCGTGGAGGCGGGGAAGACGTATTGTTTTCTCTATGACGGACAGGTGCAAGACGTGTCGAAGGTGGTCTATAAGACGAGATCGGATCAGGTGGCGGAAGGCGAATGGGATCCGGAATGTGTCATCGGGACTGCGGACCTGGTGAGCATGCCGATCACGGTGCCGACGGGCGCGAGCTATGTCTTCATAAGCATGTATAACGAATATACGGCGGACTGGGGGGACTGGACGAAACTGGAATTGGTGGAACTCGAGCGGAAAGCGGCGACGGTGGCGGACCTGTCGGCGTACACCATGCTGACATTGGGGGACAGCCTGTCCGAGACGGGGGATTGGCAGGACTATGTGCAACGGGACACATATCTTTCCTATGAAAACCTTGCGATCGGCGGGACAAAGATCAACGTGTTTGCGGATAAGGTAACACAGACCACGCTGGAAGGGATCGATCTGGTATTCGTGATGGGTCTGTTCAACAGCACGGGGAGCGTCCCCGGCACGGTAGCGGACGAGCCGAGCAATGCGGAGAATGCGAGCGTATGCGCGGGATACAAGTATATTGTGGAAAAAGTGCGGGGACTGAAAGAGGACGTGAAGATCGTGCTTGCGTCCCCGCACCGGTCCCGCGCGGACGACGTGGCGGAGAAGGCAAAGGCGGTGGGAGAAGTCGCGGAGTATTACGGCTTGCTGTTCATCGACCTCTACAACGAAGCCTGGGGGAATACGGAAGAGGAATACGATCGATACCTGAAAGACACGGTGCACAGCACGTCGGCGGGATATAAGCGGGAGGCGGAAGTCATCGCGCCGTATCTGGCGGAAGAACTGCTCGAGGGGCATATCGTATACGATCATTCCATTACGGAAGCGGCGGACAGGTATCAATCGATCTACAACCAGTATATGGAGATAGCCGATCCGTCTTACAGATATGAAAAATTTCAATCGGACGAAAAGGCGGAGGAGTATCTGGGCGTGTTCTATCAGACGTTGTACGAGCGGTTGCGCAGTTATGCGGAATATTGACAAAGCACGAAGGGAGCGAGGACGAGCGGCATGAAGATATTGTTGAGTTTATTCTTGTCGGCGGTATTATCGTTCGGGGCGGTGTTTGCGGGCATGCCCGTGCGCTCCGTATCGGTATCGGCGGCAGAGACAGAGACGGGGAAAAATGCGTTCGACGATACGGACGTGAACGAGGACATTTCGGCGGTCCTGCTTTCAGACATGATTGCCGCGGCGGGAGAGGACGGGATAGCGGTCTATTTCACGGAATACTGTTTTGCGGCGGAAAGGGAAAAGAATGTCAATTACGGGCTGTATGTGTATGTCTGCAATGTGCGCGGGTACGACTTTGCGGCGGAAGACGGGAAGAACGCCTTGAACATGGCGGTGTCTTACGACGCGGACGGCAACCCGACGAAGTATGCGAACATGGACTTGCATTATTGCGGTCAGAGCACGGGGATAAACGCGGGACTGCTCTGGAAATTCCGCGTAACGGACGAAGACAACGAGATCCTCTCCAACGCATTGGAGCAGAACCGTCTGCACGGCGAACGGCGGTACGACCTTGCGGGGATACAGCTTCACCGGGAAGGGTATGCCCTGGCGAACGATTACAAGGTCGGCGCGATCTATCGTTTTTCGGGCTATGCGGCGGGATACGGGAAGTACGTGCAGGAAAACACATTGACGGTTACCAAACAGAACAGCGACACGGTGTCCTTGGACGTGGAGCATGCCTTTTACCGTCCGGACGGAAACAACGGCGAGGAGCACACGCAGGATTCGCTGGCTTGCGTATATTTCGCCGTGCCCAACGAGCTGATCGAAAAGTACGGGGAATTGTATGCGGTGCATTTTACTTATCTGGAAGCGGTAACCGATTGGATGTTCCTGACGGGCAACAGCGATGTGTACAATGAATTGCTCGGGTACATGGGGCAGGACATAACGGGCAAAGACCTGCAATACGGGTTCGGCGCGGGACGGGAATATATAAATTACGGACAAGGGGTCTCTTCCGTCGTTTATGATTATGCTTACAATAAGGCCCGCGTGTCGTTGGACTGGGATACAAAGGGCTATTATGCGGATCATACCATTTCCAATCTGAAATACATATTTCCCGTGGAGGGCGGCATGGATCAGATGGATTCCGCGGACGATTATGTCTTGCGCTCGGAAACGATCCGAGAGTATATGCTGGCATACTCGAAGGGGAAGGACGATCTCATTCTCGGGCGGTATTCATCGGAACTGTTCTCCCGTGTCGCCGACGAAATGACGGACAAGAGCCTTTCGGCAGAAGACGAATTTCATCTGACGGGCATCACGTTCGACAATTGGTGGAACGAATTTTGGGGTATGGAAACGGAAACGCCGTACACCATGCCTGCGATACAGAAGGCGGAGCGATGTCTGAGCGCGGCGCAGGTGGAATCGGAATATTACATAGACGAGAGCTGTTATGAGGATTTCAAGGCGTATTACGACGCCAACAGTCAGGACGGGGCGGTGTATGTGTTCCATTTCGCGCAGAGCGATTTTTACAGCGTGGAGGCGTACAACCTGAACAATGACGCGACGGGATTTTTCGATCCGTATGAAACGGACTCGAACGCCCGCCTGATGCAAGAGACGGTATATCTGGACTTTGATATCATAGACATATCCCTCAAAAGCGAAGAAGGAGCGGTTACGGTGCTGGGCGTCGTGTCCGATCCGATCGACGTCATTGCGAACGGCACGCCGGCGGAGGATACGACGTCGGACAAGTTGGCGGCATGGCTGAAAGATTTCCTGCAAGCCCTTCGGGAATCTTTCAATAGCGTTTTGGCGGTCGTATTTTTGATTATCGGTATTGCTTTGGTCGTTTTTCTTTGGGGACCGATTACGACGTTGTTGGGACTTCTTTGGAAAGCGATCTGTACGCTCTTCAAGGCGATCTCCAACGCCGTGAAAAACAGAAAGAATAAGAGGGAATAAGAATGAAAATTCTCAAACGGATTTTGTGTGTGCTTTCGGGCATGGTTGTGTTGCTCTTTATCGGATATTTCATTTACACGGGATTTCAGGTATGAAAAAGTTTCTGCAAAAAATCGATTACCGACGCGGCATCGCCGCTGTCATCACGGCGGGGATGCTGGTGTGTTGGCTGTTGTTCCCGAACGCTCTCGGCAGACTTACCGAGAGTTTTCGGGATATAGCCAATTCTGCGGCATATTACTGCAATAAGGTCTTTGACATGGGATGTTCCGTAACGCCAACGGTGCACGCATTGCGCGCAGGCTTGGCTGGG
>CALVZM010000078.1 GCA_944372515.1 uncultured Clostridia bacterium | reverse complement strand
CCTGAACGTAGCGGCCGGCCGCCTGTTCACCATGAGCTATATCGGCGTAAAGGGGGGCGTGGTGGTGGGGGTGGGGGGGGGGGGGGGGGTGGGGTGGTGGGGGGGGGGGGGGGGGTGGGGGGGGTGTGGGGGGGGGGGTGGGGGGGTGTGGGGGGGGGGGGATGAAACGATAAAACAAAAGTGAATATAAACATCAACAGCCAATGCAACACCCTATACAAAAATCCATGCGGGAACAATATAAACACCGCACAAATCCCAATACTAAAAGTAATGTAACACCCCCATACAAAAAAACTACACGAGAACGCTATAAAAACCCGCGCAATCCCCAATACAAATAGCAATGCAACGCCTCTACAAAGATCTACACGGGAACGAAATAAAAACCCGCGTAAAATCCGATACGAAAGTAATGCAAGCGCCGACAACGGAAAATCGATACAAATCAATTTAGGAACCCGAGAGAGGAAAATCAATACAAAAAATTAACGCAGAAAACCGACACAAAAAACAAGACACAGCAAACACGGCGGCAAATACAGCCCCCGACACAAAAACCACCGTGAGGGCAAATGCAAAACCAATCCCGAGATCAAACGCAAAACCGCCCCACGAACGCAAAATGCAAATCCATAAAAACCAAGAAAAACAACAACGCCGTTCCGATTCGACCCCGTTACGCGGCGCACACCAAAACAATGCAAAAATCCGCGAAACCCCACAAAAATACAAGACGAAAAATATGATCATAACGAGCAATCGGGGCATCTGCGACAAAGCATATCCGCGGCTCGGCAGGCAGACGGGCACGTTTGACCGCTTCGGAATGACCGAATACAACGAGAAAATTTATTACAGTTTGGGTCAGAACGCGAGCGCCGTTATAAAGGGCGACGATATGAATATGGCACCTTAGAATCAGAATTTGGGGAGCGGATATTGGCACGTTCCCGCGCCCGCGCTGTTATCTGTTCCAAACGGACAATATCGGCGAATACGACCCCTACGCGGATAGAGTGAAAAACGACGATATCACGCGCAACACAACGCTCCATGAATGGATAAAAGGCTATGACAAAACATATGAAAACGGCACGCTGCCCGTCAAGAAGGAAACGATAAGCGCGGACTTATTTGCGGACGATACAGACGAATACCGCAAAACCGACACGCAGTACGGCAAGATACAAAAAAATTATAATTATTATACTTTCGATGCCGACGCGGACTTGCAAGCGCTTTTCACACGATAAAACCCAGCCCGTCCTTTTTGGGATAACCGGATAAACCGAGGCGCTTACGGAACGCAATGACGGGCAGTATCCCGCAAGAAGAAACCCGCACCGTTGCCTTATTGCATCCTGACGCCGTGGAAAACAAGACACAAACGCGAGAATAACCCCGAAAATCAACCCGAAAATCAATATCGGCAGGGGACAAACATCAAACAAGCACAGACGCAAACGCAAAAAACCATCATAAAAATCAGCAAGGCTCAAAGAGAAAACCAAACGCCAAACCGCCGCCCACCCAATACAAACCTGCATAAAAACCAAACCCCGATACACGAAACCCCTGCGAAAATGAACGAGGCAGTCAATACAAAACTCAACGTGAAAAATGCGGGGGGATAAAAAGCAAAAAACCGCCACACCCAATACCTGCCCCGACACCGAAAGCCAACGCAAAGAAGGGGAAACAAATAAAAACCGACACGATGGAATTTTTCGGCACACCGAAATTTGCACCGCTTTGCGGAACCCCTTTAAGCGTATGGAATATTTTATACAAAAAAACCGCAAACATATATCTTCTGCCCGACAACAAGCGGCTCTTTCGCAAATTAAAAGGAATGCGCACGGGCCCGCCCCGAACGCATTCCCAAACAATTTTGCTGAATTTTTCCCAAACTTTGAGGCGCGTTTCATCGCACTTTCCGTTTCGGCGCCTTTCCCTCCATGCCGTCGGCGGTGCGCAAACCGCGCGTTGAACGGTCTGACCGTTACTGCCCCTAAACGGATTTTCTGCACTTGACTTTCTGCACCTTTCATTGTTCTTCTTTTTTGTCCTGCCGCCATTGCCTGCCTTTTGCTCTTTTTGCGCCTCGGCAAAACCTCTCTTGCCCCCGCCGGGCAAAGAACCCGCCGCCCCGTAAACGAAAAAACCGTACAAAGCCTCAAAAAAAACAAGGACAACCGCGCAAAAAGCCATTCCTGCACAAACGCCGCCCGACACGGTTTACTTCTCCGCTCCTTCCGCCGACGGCGCCGACGGGGTGCGGCTTTGTTGTTCGAGGAAATTTTTAACATACGCCTCGGCGTTATAGAGCACGACGGAAAGCCCGATAAAAACGAACGGGATGCAAATAAATAACCCCGCAATGACATTCGTCAGGATGAAAGACAGCAGGACGAACACGGACGAAATCAAAAACACGAGAAAATTCGTCAGCATCAGCAGCCCCGTATTTTTCAGATTGACCACTTCCCGGATATGTACTTTCTTCCACCCGTACAGGATATACGCTTTCAGCAACGCGGCGGCGCTGTACAGCAACGCCAGCGCGATGCCGGAGAGGAACACACTCGGCGTCCATAGTTTTCCGAGCCAAAAAAACACCGCCGCCGTCAAAGCGGTAAAGACGATATCAAACAGCGCGGACAGCAAATTTTTCCACCACACCCTCTGTGCAATCGTCCTTTTCACAGAAAAACGTGCGAGCAAAAAACCTCCGAGCAAGCCGAGCGACGACAAAAACAAAAAGACGACCACACAGGCGACGATCTCCGCGATCGACAGCGTTACCGCCGCCGTTATCTGTTCGGCATATTGCTCCGCTTCCGGCAAAAGCGCGTGAATGCAATCGTTCAAGGTCCCGCTTAACCAATCGGTGCTGAAAACGACGTCGAGCGCTTCGGACGGGTTCTCCCAATCGAGCCGCCCGACCGATTCGGCAAAGCAGTCGAGGAGCGCATTAAAGTCAAAATTCGCATTGCCCGTAACCTGCGAAACGCTTGCAACCAGATACTGCAAAGAGGACAAGATCCCCGGGATCAGCACCGAAATGCCGAGCATGATGCCGAGCGCAAAGACGCCGAGCGGCGAAAAATAATGCTTCAAATTGATAAAATAGTTGCAAATGCCTTTCCATACCATAACCATTTCTCCCGCGCGTTCTCTTATGTCTGCGCCTGTTTCTCCTGCATCGCCCGCAAAATGACCTCTGCGGTATGCCGCTGCACCTCTTCGGGCGTTTCGTCAAAGTCATATTTGATCCACTGATACACCACGCCGAAAAAACCGTATACAAAGAAGGCGCGCAGATAGGCGGAATTTTTTTCTTCCCGCCAATCGGAAAGAGCGTCGAACGCCTTCATGATGGAAGTCGTCAGCCCGTTTTGATACATCAATCGGAAAAGCGCCCTGTTTTCGTATACGAAATCCAGAAAAACCTTGCCCCGATCTTTTTCCGCCTCTTCCTTGTGCTTCTCATTGTATGCCTTCGCCTCGTACACGATCTTGAATACGAGCAGATCCTCGATGCCGCTCTTTTTGTCGAAATACCTGTAATACGTCGTTCTGCCGACGCCCGCCTGCTTGCAGACGTCGTTCACGTTGATTGCGTCAAACCGCTGCGTTTTCATCATCTTCAACAGCGCATCCGCCAGGCATAATTTCAAAAATTTTGCATTCTCTTCTTTCTTCATTCGGTACAAAACCCTCCCTTTTGTTCCGCATAAGCCCGCCCGACGCTTTCATCGCCCGTTTTTCGGTTGACAATCCTGCCGCCTTTCGCTTATACTGTTTACAAATCTGGAACAAATGTATCAAATCGGTATTTTTGTTTTTCTAAATTATACCTTGCCCGGATATATTTGTCAAGGAAAAAAGGAGGATTTGAATGGAACTTGTTTTGAAAACGGAAAATCTCACAAAACGGTTTCGGGAAAAGGTCGCCGTAAACAGAGTGAATATGACCATCGCGCGCGGGGATATTTACGGGTTTATCGGCAAAAACGGCGCGGGAAAGACGACGACCATGAAACTCGTTCTCGGGCTGACCTTTCCCGATGAGGGAAAAATCGAACTGTTCGGCGGGGAAAATCCCGAACGGGCGCGCAAAAAAATCGGGTCGCTCATCGAGGCGCCCGGGGTATACAAAAACTGCACCGCATACGAAAACATGAAGCGCTTTGCCATCCTTTCGGGCACCACGGACAGGGACATCCGGGAATGCCTGCGCCTCGTGGGGCTTACAAATGCGGGCAATAAAAAAGCCGCTGAACTTTCCATGCAGCACGGCGGTTTTGAAGATTATTTCATCGGGAGGATCGGAAGATAATGGGAAACTTATTGCGTTTTGAATTTCGGAAACTTTTTGGGCAGAAAAGTTTTTATGTCTGCACGCTGCTGCTTTTGCTTTTTGTATTCCTGAGCGCGGCGCTCTCCAAACTGATCGCCGAAAATGCAGACGACGCTTCTTATCCCGCGCTCATGACTGTCAATATATTGCGTTCTTCGTTGCAGAGCGCCAACCTGCCGCTCATCCTCGGCATTTTTACCGCTCTTTTCGTCTGCACGGATCATGCAGACGGCACAATCAAAAACATCTATGCCAAGGGCTATCCGCGGACGGCGGTCTATTTTTCCAAACTGACGGCAATCCTTGCCGCCGCGGCGCTCTTCTGCCTCTCCGTATGGTGCGGCGGCGCCCTGTCGGACGCGCTCCTTTTTGAAGCGGGCGGCACCCCGACCCCCGCGCTCTTCGCCGCTCTCGCAGCGCAACTTTGCACGGTGTTCGGCTATGCGGGGCTCTTCTTTGCGCTTGCAATGCTCGTCCGAAAGACGGGCGGTGCCATCGCCGCCTGCATCGTCGCGCCCATGCTGTTCTCCCTGCTGTTTTCGACCGCCGACACCTTGACCAAACCTTCCGCGCGGGCGACTATTGGCTGGACGGTCTTTTCGGCACTCTTTCGCAGACGAGCGTACCGGGCGAAACGCTGCTTGCCGCTCTTTTGCTGTCCGTTGCCTATGCCGCCGCTTTTACGGCGGTCGGCGCACTGCTCCATAAAAACCGCCCCGTCTGACAAATAAAGAGGGGAACGGGGATCTCCGCTCCCTTTTCAAAGCGGAAAAAATCGCAACGGGGAACGCGCTTTTTTCTCGGGAGCGCTGTTCCCGCACCCATCCTACCATAGAATTTGCGTGCAAAAGAGAAAGCAATCGGTCGACCGACCGATTGCTTTCTTTTCGGAAAACCAAATTTTTTCCGTTTCGGGCTTTATTTTGCCTTTTCGTTTCAAAAGGGGCTTTTGCTTCCGTCCTCATGCGGCAAACCGCTTGATCAGAGCGGCAGGCTTGCAAGAATGACCGCTGCGGTCTCCGTTCCTTCTCCGCCGCCCATCAGTCCGTTGATGAAATCCTGCACATATTCCACGATGGGGGTCAATGCGGAAATGTTTTCGATCGCCAGCATGATGAGATTGGTCTCATAGAGCCACTGAATGACCGTCGTTTCCGCCAGGGTATCCTGCACCGCCTGCACGGGGATGACCGAGCAGACGCCGAGGATGATGTACACGAAGATCAAACCCTTGATCAATCCGAGCGCCAGACCGAGGATGTGGTTGATCGCGCCGATGACGGGGATCTTGTCGAAGAGTTTGCTCAGCGCTCCGGCTAAGAGATTGAGCACGATCGCCGCAACGATGAAGAGTCCGACGCCGCAGATGGCGGTCGCGAGGAATCCCGCAATGACGGGCGCAACGACCTGGGCAACGGTGGGATCGCCCTCGATGCTCAACTGCGCAACGACGTCGATGATCATATCCGACAAAAATCCGGGGATCCCGAGATTGGCAAGTGCGGCAGACAGTCCCTCATCGGTCATCGGAACGGTGAACCCGTCCACGCCGTTGAGGGCGTTTTCTATATTCCCGGAAATAGCCGTCGTCATTCCGAACGTATCTTCGAGGAACCCGGCAAGGGGCGCCGCGCAGAGAATGGCAATGACGATCGCAACAGCCGTGCCGATCAGTCCGACCAATCCTTTGAGGAATCCTTTTTTGAATCCGACGATGACAAAGACGAGCAAGAAAACGATCACGGCAATATCGAGAATCAGCGGCAAAAACGCGCCGATCCCTGCCGCCCCTTCCGCCGCGGACGCAGAAGAGGAAATTTCTGAATCGAGCATGAAGTTACCTCCTTGTAAATTGTATTTGATAAGATGTATTAAGCATACCACACCGCCGCATTTTTGTCAAGTGTTTTAATTTTTTCCTTTGCGGCAATATTATCCATTCTTTTCCTTTTTTTCTCCGCGCTTCGCGGTATATTTTACGCAAAAAAGGGGGATAATCCTTCGGACAAAAAAACGATAAGGACTGTTTTTTTCTTCTATGCAATATTCTTTCAATCTGTACAACGCATTGGCGCCGACGGGCGCGCTGATGGCGCTCAATGCCCTGCTCGCGGGGGAAAAGGAGAGCCCCGTGGTGCTCTGCATCGGCAGCGATCTGGTCATCGGGGACGCGCTCGGTCCCATCACGGGCACGCTCATCAAGGACAAGACGGAAGGCATTCCCTGCTACGTCTACGGCTGTCTTGCCTCGCCCGTAACGGCAAAGGAAGTGAAATACGTCAACTCTTTCCTGCGCCGCACGCACCCCGGGAAAAAGGTGATCGCCATCGACGCGGCGGTGGGGGAAGCGGGGGACATCGGTCTCATCAAAATTTCCTCCGAACCTCTGCGTCCGGGGAGCGGTGCGAATAAAAAACTCGGCAAAGTCGGCGACATTTCCGTTCTCGGTGTCATTGCCGAAAAATCCCTCTTCAACTATTCCCTTCTGAACTCCACCCGTCTCAACGTCATCTATACCATGTCCCGCATCATCTCGGAAGCGGTTGCGGGCGTCCTCTGGAACAAGAGCGGCGTTTGAGCGCGATGCTCCCGCCTTGCGGAAACACGGGATTGCAAAGGGAGATGCTCCCTTTGCCATAGGGGCGGGAACGGCGTTCCCGCAAAAAGGTATTTCAAGGGCGGAGCGGCTCGCTCCGCTTCCAATCGCCCGAACGGGCGATTGGAAGCAAGGCAACGCCTTGCTTGATGAAGTGCAAAATCAAGGGGCGCCGCCCCTTGAACCCCGTTCAAGGGACATTGTCCCTTGAAAATCCCGAGTAATCCGCCCTGCGGGAACGCTGTTCCCGCGGAACAAAAGCCCCGTCCGCAAAGTTTTGCGGACGGGGCGATCGGTTTTCGGGATAAGAAAATTATTATTCTTCGCCGTTTTCTTCCGGTTTGACCGTGTTCAGCGTTTCGTCTTTGCGGCTGTTGCCGAGGAAGGTGCCGAAGACCATGGAAGAACTCTTCTTATAGGAAGACTGTTCACTGTTCGTGCCACCCATGCCCGTGCCGCCGCTCACGCGGCTCCTTTCTGCCTTTTCCTCTTCGGTGTAACGGCGCTGCGGTCTGGAAAAGTCCCTGCGGAACTCGCCTCTGCCGTCCCCGCCGCGGCCGCCTTGCCGACGGTCGCGGTTGCCGTATTCACGGTTGAAACCGCCGCGGCTGCCACGCCCGCCTTCACGGCGGAAATCACTGCGTCCGCCCTGTCTGCGGTCGCGGGAATAGGGTCTGAGTTCGTTGGGCGTGATCACGACGAAACGACGCGGTTCTTTTCCTTCCGAACCGGTCTTGACTTCCGTGCTGTCCGCAAGCGCCGAATGAATGACGCGGCGTTCATAAGCACTCATGGGTTCTAAGGAGATCTTTCTGCCCTGCCGCACCGCCTTCTGCGCCGTCTTCAATGCCACGCGGCGCAAGGTCTCTTCACGGTTTTCACGGTAACTCTCGCAGTCGACGACCACCCGCTTATATTCTTCCCTGCCGGTGTTGGCAACGGCGCCCGCAAGACTCTGCAAGGCGTCGAGGATGATGCCGCGTTTGCCGATGACGGCGTGCGTGTCCTCGGTCTGTAATTCGATTTCGATCTTCTCTTCTTCGCGCACGAGCCGGGGCGAGGCTTCGATGGAAAGAAGTTTCAAAAGCCCGTCGAGAAACTGCACGGCGCGTTCGCCGTCCGTCGTTTTCTCCTGTGCGTATACCTTGATGCGCGCTTTGACCGCACCGATGCCGAGGAAACCGGTCTTGCCCTCTTCCAGAACTTCGCATTCCAACTCATCCGCGGGCATGCCCGTCGCCGCCACTGCCGCGGAAAACGCCTCTTCCACGGTCTTGCCTGTAAATTCGCCTAATTCTTTCTTCATGGTAAACATACCTCTTTATTTTATTCCCTTATCTTTCCGCCCGCAAAGGCGGCGTTTTTTTTTTATTTTTTACCCTTCTTGTCCTGTTTGTCCTCGCCCATGATGGCGCGGTTGCGCTCCCAATCGCGGGTCAGTGCCTTTCTGCCGCCGCTGTAAGGCTTTGCACTCTCTTCCTGCGCCTGCTTCTTTTTGAATATCGAATCGATGACGCGGTTGACGACGAGCGTGCTTAAAATGGAGAAAACACTGCTCGTGATGAGGTAAAGAGAGAAAGCCGCCGAATAGAGGAAGGCGAACACGCAGAAGAGAGCAGGCATGATAAACATCATCCATTTCTGCATGTTCTGCGCCGATTTATCAACCGACGACAGATCCCGCTGCGCCTTCTGCGAACGCATGGCAAGCAGTTGAGAACCCACGTTTGCCAGAATGGTCAGCGCCACGAGGATGAAAAATCCGTTGGGCTGACTCTTGGCTTCGCCGAGGTTATAGGTGATCTCGTTATACGTGTTCTCGTTGATGAAATCGCGGATCTTGATCTTTGTCCCGCCCGTCGTTTCGATCTCCCGCGTGATGGCGTTGCAGAAATCGTCGTAACTTTGCAGGGGGTGCGCCCATGCGACGTCGGGATAGTAGATATTTTTGATCCACAAAAACCCGTCCACGTTATTTCCGTAATAGTCCGCCGCCGCCTCTCTGCCGAGGTTTTTGACGTATTCCAAACAGTCGTTCCCGTCCTTCAAGGAAGAATCCAGACGCATGAGTTTTTCGGTGTCGATCTGATATTCCCTGTGCTTGTCTTCCTTGTGTTCGAGGTAATAGATATAGTGTTCGTCCCCTTCCCCTTCGACGATGTAATAATTGGGGTCGGTGTACTCCTGCCTGACGGCGTCCGGATCGCTGTGCGAAAGGATGGCGGTATCATAAGCGTTCGCCATGCCCGTGTAAAGTTGCAGGTTCATGTGCTGGGAAAAGCCGGTCAGGGACTGGAAGGCGAAGATGAGGATGACCAGGGATGCGATCATGGGAATGCAGGAGGCAAAAAGACTGAAATTGTTCTGCTTGTACACTTCCTGCATCTTTTTCTGATACAGATCGGGACTGTCGGCATACTGCACCTGCAACTTTTCAAGTTGTCCGCGCATCTTCTCCATTTTCAGCGACTGTTTGCGCATGGTCGCCTTCTGCCAGATGTCGAGCGGCAGGATGACGACTTTCAGGATCAGACAGTATAAAATGATCCCCAGCCCCGTGATGCCGACGGCGCCGATGAGGATGCCGATGAATGCTTCGAGAAAGTTCATCGGTATTTCGCCGCTGACCTCAAAGAGTTGTATGGTTGTATCCAGAAGATTGGTAATCATATATCCGTTCCTTAAATTTGGTAATTTGACTCTTGATTATTCTCCGCCCTGAAAACAAGGCACATAACCGCGGTTCAGATCAGCCATTTCATTTTCCAAAATTTTTCGGGCACGGGGTCATACCCGCCGCCAAAGAGGGGATTGCAGCGCAGAATGCGCCAGATTCCCATTAAAATTCCGAGAAAAACGCCGTAGTTATTGATGCTTTCCAAGGTATATTGCGAGCAGGTGGGGCGAAACAGGCAGGTATGCAGGGAGATGTATTTCTGATACAAGAGGATCAGCCGCATGCACGCGCCTTTGATGAGAGGGGGAAAAAAATGCCCGCGCAGATACCGCGCATTCGCCGCGGCGATCGCAAAGAGAGAGGACATAGTTTGATTCAGTCCTTTTTGTCCGTCTTTTCTTCCCGCACTTTTAGGTTTTTGCGCAGTTTCTGCCTGTCGAGTATGTGCAGGAAGTCCTTTTCCAACGCATGATATTCATATACTTCCGCCGTCCTGGGCAGAAGAACATAACAATAATTTTCTTTGAGTTCTTCGGCATGCAGACGAAAAATCTCACGGAGCAGACGCTTGACGCGGTTGCGGCGCACGCTGTTGCCGTGTTTTTTGCTCACGCATATCCCCATTTTCATTCCGTCGGAAGGGAGATAGAGCAGTGTCAGCCGAGGCGCAAAACCCCTTTTTCCGTTGGAGAATATCTTCTGAAATTCGGTGTTTTTTTTGATCCGATCGTATTTCATGCATCCAAAGAAACAATTTTTTTTGACCCGCGGGAACGCGGCGGTGAAAAAAGGCGGAAATCAAAGCAAAGAAGCCGCTTTTTTCAAAGCGACTTTGCCTTGTCTCTTTTCTTTATGCCGAGAGATGCGCTCTGCCTTTGTTTCTCCTTCTTTTCAGAACTCTCCTTCCGGCATTGGAAGCCATTCTCTTTCTGAATCCGTGCACCTTTTTGCGTGCTCTCTTTTTGGGTTGATAAGTTCTCTTCATTTTTCTGTTTCTCCTGTTTTATATTATCTGTTTTTTGCTATATTATAGAAAAAATAAGTTTTTCCGTCAAGCATTTTTGCCCCGCAATCGAAAATGACGGGAAATTCCCCCTTATTTTTTCCTTTTTTTCGTTTTTTTTAACCGTTTGTCCGTACGGGCAGAATCAGATACAGACTTCCGTCTTCCTGCGAAGCGGTCAGAACAAAGGGGGAGATGGGGGAGTTGAAGCGGATCTTGATGTCGTCCGAACGAATGGCTTTGGCACTCTCCAAAATATATTTCGAGTTCATGGCGATGCGCAGTTCCCTGCCTTTGAGTTCGCAGGGTACGTTTTCCGACACGTTCCCGATCTCCGAATTGGACGTGATCTTGATGCTCCCCGGGCGGATGTCGAACACGACGAGGCTGTTTTTGTCCCCGCGGATCAGAATGCCCGCTCTGTCCAGACTCTCCGAAAGTTCTTCCTTTTTGACAAACACTTCGGTCTCCGCCACGGTGGGGGTGATATCCTTGTAATTGATGAATTCGCCCTGATAAAGACGGGACATAACGGTGGTGTTGTCGACCCGGACCATCATCATGCCGTTCTGCACGAAGACGGTGATTTCTCCCTCGTCGTCAATCATCCTGGCAATTTCGTTGAGGGTGCGCGCGGGGCAGACGATGCGCAGTTTTCCACTGCCCGATAATGTCTTTTCCTTCACAACCGCCATGCGGAACCCGTCAAGCGCCGTTACCGTCAGTTCTTCCCCTTCGATGTCGAAAAGGCAGCCTTTCAGAATGGGACGGCTGTCGTCCTGCGCGCAGCAGAACACCGTCCGCGCAATGACGTCCTTGAACACCTTCTTTTCAATGACGAAACTGTTTTCCCCGATGTTCCTGTCGATGTGCGGAAAATCTTCGGCGGGCAGGACCTGCAAACTGGTCGCGTTGTCGCCGTAAGCAATTTCCAGACCGCTCTCCTTGGTGCGGCAGGTAACGCTCGTATCCGTCAGTTTGTTGATGAAATCGGTGAACGTCTTGCCGGGCACGCAGACTTCGCCCTCTTCCAAAACGTCGGCTTTGATGACTTTTTCAATGGAAAGTTCCCCGTCGCTGGCAAGCAGGGTCAGTTCGTCGTTGTGCGCGCTGACTTTGATGCATTCGAGAATGGCGATCGTCGTGCGCGCCGCGCACGCTTTGCTCACGCGCAGAAGCGCTTCGGAAAGGTCCAATCCTTCACAGATAAATTTCATGTCTTTTCTCCTTGCACGGGATTTTTCCCGCCGCAGAGCGGGGATCCCCTGTTTTTTTTATTTTCAATCGAGCAGATCGCCGATCATGGATTTGAGCACCGAAAAATCGTATACGGGTTTGCAAACAATCCCGTCTTCCGGAAAAATTGTTTCCTCTTCTTCGGCTTTTTGTCTGTTTTCTTCCTGTAATTCTTTCGTCTTTGCGGTGATTCTCTCCCGCTCGGCATTGATGTAGTCCAACACCGTTTCTTTCTCCTCTTCGGTGATGGCGGAGGAAGAGGTACTTCTGTAAAAACTAAACTTCTTATCGCCGGTATACATCACCACGGAAGTCCGATTTTCGCTTGCATCGAATGCCGCCGTCAGGACAAAACCGGAAGAAAGATCGAAAAAGTTATAGGCATACCTCTTTTTTCGGCGTTGCCACCTTTTCGTCCCTATGATGATATCATCGATATGTTTTATAAGAGGATATAATAATAGTAATAATAAGGCGCGTGGATAAGTTCACAACTTCCGATCATCGGTAAAAGATATCTTTTTTTTTGTTATGTTTGTCCGTCTTTTGCTGAAAAACGGGGATAAAATATATCGTTTTATTTTATTTTTATAAAAGAATCCCTTGTGTACAAACCGCCGTTTTTTCGTGGATAAAATCGTGGATACGGTGTTGACAGGTGGATAACTTTCCGGTCTTTGTCCTTTGCGATACGGAACCAAAAAGAACGGAAAATGAAAAAAAGAGGGTTGTCCACAAAGTTGTCTACAATGTTTACACACCGTGCACACTCTCCACACGGCGGTTTTTTTTGTCTTTTCTTCTTCTTTATTATAAGCAAAAAGAGAAAAAAAAGCAAGTATTTATCCCCGAACGGACGAAATTTTAACAAGTTTTCCGCAATGTAAAAAAGGCAGTTGAAATTTAGGAAAAAGTGTGATATAATAAAAAAAATGATGGATATGAACGAAAAAATCGAAGGATATCTTCGGAAAATACGGGGAGAAGAAGGGGAAAAGTTTGAAATTTTCCGCCGTTTGCTTCTCGAATGCAATCAAAAATACAATCTGACTTCGATCACGGAAGAAAAGGACGTCCTCTACAAACATTTTCTCGACAGTGCGGCGGGGGAATTTCTTTTTCCGTTTGGCGCGCGCGTTCTGGAAGTGGGGTCGGGCGCGGGATTCCCTTCTATCGTTTTGAAAATTCTCCGTCCCGATCTTTGCATGACGCTGACGGACAGCGTGGGAAAAAAATGTGCCTTCTTGCAGGAAGCCTGCCGCGCTTTGGATTTTTCGGACGTCGAGGTCATCCATGCCCGCGTCGAAGAACTTGCCGTGCAGCGGGAATATCGGGAAAAATATGAAGTCGCCTGCGCCCGCGCGGTGGCGCCCATGAACACGCTGGCAGAATATTGTCTGCCCTTCGTGCGGGTCGGCGGAAAATTCATCGCCTACAAGGGCGGGGATGAAGAGGAGATACGGGCGGGCAAAAGGGCGGTGTCTCTTCTCGGCGGCAAGACGGAAAAGATCTATGTCTTTGATTTGCCCGAAGGGTATGGAAGGCGCACGCTCGTCGACGTGAAAAAGATTCTTCCGACGCCTTCAAAATATCCGCGCGGCAACGGGAAGGAAAGAAAAAATCCCATTGTATGAAAGGGGCATGCCCGCAAAGACGGGAAAAAAGGACGGATGAAAAAAATGGGAAAAACAGCGGCATTATGAATATACAGAAATCGATATTTGCAGGGGAAGAGGATATTTTCCGTGCCTGCGCCCTGACGGGGCATCGGCAGTTGTCGGAAGATTTTTCCGCCGAAAAACTGAAAGAATCTTTTTTGCGTCTGATGAAAGAGAAAAAAGTGGACACTTTCTATTGCGGCATGGCGGTCGGCTTTGACTGCGCCGCCTGCGAAATTTTGCTTTCCCTGCGCGAAAGCGGCAGGCATGTCCGCGTTGTCGCCTGCATTCCCTGTCCCGAACAGGCGGCGCATTTTTCGGCGGAGCAGCGGGCGCTTTACGATTCTCTCCTTTCGCGCTGCAATGAAAAGGTGATCATTTCCCCGCATTATGACCGGCAGTGCATGCAGAAGAGAAATCGGTACATGGTGGATCGGGCGGCATATCTGATCGCTTACTGCAACCGGGAAAAGGGCGGTTCCGCCAATACCGTCCGCTATGCCGAAAAATCGGGCAGAACGGTGATTTTTCCCTTTCTTTGAAAGTGCGGCATGCCGGGAAACAAACGGATATATAATATAAAAAAACAGGAGTAAAAAAATTATGTTTGAATGGTTGCATTCGCTCGACGTGTTCTCGCAGATCTATTTTTGGATCGCGGCGGTGGCGAGTATTCTTTTGGTATTGCAGATCATACTGATGCTTTTTTCCTTTGCGGGCGGCGCCGATGCAGGCGGCGTGGACATCGACGGCGACGGCATTCCCGACGGTGCCTTCGACGCGGGCACGGGTATCAGCATTTTCACGCTCAAAGGTCTGACCGCCTTTTTCACGCTCGGCGGCTGGGTGGGACTTTTGTGCAGTCTGAATTTTCCGGAAGAATACACCTGGCTTTCCGTCATTCCCGCCTTTTTGTGCGGAAGTGCGGCAATGGTCGGCATTGCCTTTGCCATGAGGGCGATGTATAAATTGCAGACTTCGGGGAATTTGCAGAAGGAAAACGTCGTCGGCAAGACGGCAACGGTCTATGTCTCCGTGCTTCCCGCTCGCACGGGCAGGGGAAAGATCACCCTGACCGCGCAGGGACAGTTCATGGAATTGGATGCCGTTACCGACGAAACGGAAAAACTCTGCGTGGATGAAAAGGTCGTCATCGAAGAATTTTCCGACGGTACCGCCGTCGTGAAGAGAATAAAAAATAAAACCGAAGGAGAGAAATGAAAACAATGCTGAACAATCTTCTTGCTTCTTCCGGCACGGACGGCGTGCTCATCGGCGTCATCGTCGCCGTCGTGCTCATCGTCGTACTCATCGTGCTGACGCTGTTTACCCGCTATAAGATCTGCCCGCCCGACAAGATCATGGTCGTGCAGGGCGCGATGATCGGGCACAATGCCGACGGAACGCCCCGCGGCGCCAAGTGCACGCACGGCGGCGCGCAGTTCGTCTGGCCATTCTTCCAGAGATATACTTTCATGGATCTGACGCCGCTCTCCATTTCCGTAGACTTAAAAAGCGCGCTGTCCAAACAGAACATCCGCATCGACGTTCCTTCCATCTTCACCGTGGGCATCTCCACCGAACCGGACATCATGCCCAACGCCGCGGAACGCCTTTTGGGTCTTTCGCTTTCGCAGATCTCCGAACTTGCCAAGGACATCATTTTCGGTCAACTCCGTCTGGTCATCGCGACCATGAACATCGAGGAAATCAACACCGACCGAGATAAATTCCTCGACGCCATTTCCCGCAACGTCGAGGGCGAACTCAAAAAGATCGGTCTGCGCCTCATCAACGTCAACGTTACCGATATTTCCGACGAATCGGGCTACATCATCGCGCTCGGCAAGGAAGCGGCGGCAAAAGCCATCAACGACGCCCGCATTTCCGTTGCCGAAGAGGACAAAAAGGGCAGCATCGGTCAGGCGAATGCCAAGATGGAAGAGCGCATCCGCGTGGCGGAAGCCGAAAGCGCCGCGGTCGCGGGGGAAAACAAAGCCAAAGCCGAGATCGCACAGGCACAGGCAGTCCTGCGCGAAAAGGAAGCGGAAGCCATGAAACTTGCCGTTACGGCGGAAAAGGTGCAGGCGGCAAAGGCGCTGGAAGAGTCCTATCAGGCGGAAAAAGACGCCGAAATTTCCCGTGCCGCCAAGGAACAGGCGACGCGGGAAGCGGACATCATCGTTGCCGCCGAGATCGAAAAGAGAAAGGTGGAGATCCAGGCGGAAGCCGAAGCCGAGCAGATCCGCCGCAAAGCCAAGGGCGAAGCCGACGCGCTGTATGCCAAAATGGACGCCGAAGCCCGCGGGCAGAAGGAGATCCTCGCCAAACAGGCGGAAGGTATGGATGAACTCGTCAAGGCGGCGGGCACGTCCGAAGAGGCGGTACAACTCATCATTGCCAACAAGATCGAGCAACTTGTCGCCGAACAGGTCAAAGCCATCGAAAACATCAAAATCGACAAGATCACCGTCTGGGATTCGGGCACGGGTCAGGACGGCAAGACCGCCACGGCGGGATTTCTTTCGGGTCTTTTGAAGAGCCTTCCCGCCCTCGACGACGTGTATAAAATGGCGGGGCTGAAACTCCCCAAACTCGTTGCGCCGCAGAAAGCCGACGAAGAAGTCTCCTCGTCTGAATCTGCCGCGCCGCAGGCGGAAGAGAAGTAAAAAAATTTATAGGACCGTTAGTTTTGTACCGCGGATCATCCGCGGTACAAATCATATCGGTTGCAAAAGGCGATCAACATGCAAGTTTGTCTGCGCGGAATGAGGAAAAAAAACAAGATAGGAAAGAAAAAATTATGGAAAAGATAGTTTTTACGGATGGCACGAAAATATGTCTGTTGGACGAAAAGGGTCGGCATGAACGGGAGAGCGGATTCATTGTCAAATACAAGGAAAATGCCCGTCGCATCGCCGCAAACAATGCCTGGAAAAAAACGGGGACGAACGCCATGCTTCGCGGCGAATATGATTTTTCCGATTCTTATGAAGGGGAAAACTCTCCCGCTTATCTCAACGGCATCACGTTCACCGACCGCGAAAACGTCGTGGCGTATTCCTTCACCGTCGGACAGAGTTCGGGGGTATATTATAAGGATTTTTCCCGTGAAAAGGAAGACGAGGCACACATCGTGCACGACAGAGACAGGGAATATCTTGCTCTCTCTTTTGATAAAAAGAGCGGCACCATGCTCATATCCATGCGAAAAAACGGCGACGCTTGTCGACAGATTGCGCAGTTTATCCGCGACGGGGACAGGCAGGGACTCACCGACGGCGACAGCCGCGACGACAACCCCGCTCTTTCTCCTACGGACGGAAACATTCTCTTTGATTCTGCGGGTGTAGGGCGGGACGAGCGGGGAGAATTTGTTGGATACGCCCCGTCTGCCGTCTATGCGCTGGATCCGCTTTCTTTGGATATGGTATGCCTTAAAGAGGATAAAAAATATTCCTATTGCAAACCGAAACGGGACAAAGACGGCAATCTGTATGCCATCCGCCGCCCTGCGAGGGGAAAGCGGACAGGCAATCCGTTTTTGGAAATCGTGCTCATCCCCGTGCGCATTGTCGAGGCAATCGTCGGATTTGTGCAGTTCTTTGTTATCTCCTTTGCAGGCAAATCCCTTGTGTCGGGAAAAGAGGGTGGTCCCAATCCCGCCAAGGGCAGGCAGAAAAAGGAGCGCGAAATATTTGTGGAAGGTAACCGTATCCGCGTGGACAGGGAACTCAAACGAAACAAGCGTTTTCAGGAAAAAGATTACGGCTTCATTCCCCGTAGTTGGCAACTCGTGCGTATCGGCAGGGATGATGAAACCGTGCTCAAAAGCGGCGTGTGCGACTACGCTCTCGGCAAAGAGGGCGTTTACTGTACGGACGGCAGGCATCTCTATCTTTTGAGCGAAAAAGAGAATCGTAAGATCGCCGATACCGATTTTTGTCTGAATCTGGATGTGGACGCATAAAACAAACACAAAAAATAAGAAGTCCCCTTTTCTTTTTGCGGAAGGGGGCTTTTTGTACTATCCATGCCCATGAAGAACGGCAGGAAGAAAAATAGGGGATTTATTTTTTTTACTTTGCAAGCCTGCCGCTTTGCACAATTCGGGATTCCAAAGGGTCGAGGACCCTTTGGCGGGGTGAAAGGGGCGGCGCCCCTTGGATTTTGAACTCTGTCAAGCAAGGCTTTTGCATTGTGTCTATCGCCCATTCGGGCGATGAGGCGCGGAGCGGTTCGCTCCGCTTATAAGTACCCTTTTCGCGGGAACGCCGTTCCCGCACCCATGGCAAAGGGAGCATCTCCCTTTGCAATCCCATGTTCCCGCAGAGCGGGTTGTTTGGGATTTTCAAGGGACATTGTCCCTTGAACGGGGATATCAAGGGGCGGCGCCCCTTGGGTTTTGAACTTTATTCAGCGGCGCAAAACCGCCGCTGAAAAACATACAACACGGGGCATGCCCCGTGCTTATCGCCGTGAGGAGCCGGAAGGGCGCAAACATTGTTTGCGCCCTGCAAATCCCTTTCCGCGGGAACGCCGTTCCCGCACCCATGGCAAAGGGAGCATCTCCCTTTGCAATCCCATGTTCCCGCAGAGCGGGAGTACTCGGGATTTTCAAGGGACATTGTCCCTTGAACGGGGATATCAAGGGGCGCCGCCCCTTGGGTTTTGAACTCTATCAAGCAAGGCTTTTGCATTGTGTCTATCGCCCATTCGCGCGATGAGGCGCGGAGCGGTTCGCTCCGCTTATAAGTACCCTTTTCGCGGGAACGCTGTTCCCGCGCCCTTGGCAAAGGGAGCATCTCCCTTTGCAAACCCGAAACGGGACGCGTTGCGCGGCAACGTCAGGCTTGTTCCACCCGCACGACCTCTCCCGTGTCGGCGTCCTGAAAGAGCACGAAATATCCTTCGCTCTCTTCGTCGAGCGGATCACAGGGTAAAAAACAGGCATGTTCCAATTCTTTCGGCGGCGTGCGCTCTTTTCCCGCCGGCAGGGCATAGGCGACATAGCGCACCTGCATATCGGCATAGACCAGCCCGACCAGGCATCCGCCCGCATCGGCGACCTTCACCCATTCGCTTTCGGGCAGGGCTTTGGAGAGTATTTCCGTCCGTTCTCCGCGGGAAAACAGATCTTCGATCTCTTCTTTGACTTTCAGGTAATAGGTCTGTCCCCGCGCAAACTCAAACGGATGGCGAGCGCCCGCAGAGAGATCATTTGCCTGAGCCGCACCCCCCTCGGTTTTCGTTTCTTCGCCTGCCGCACAAGCGTTTTCATCCGCATGACCGCGGGCAAGGTCTCCTTCTTCATTCTTTTCTCCCTCCGCATAATAATTTTTCGTGCTCACGGCTTCGTCGTTGTATTTTGCTTTTTCCGCTGCCGCGGGAAGGTCCGCGGGGACGGGGGAGCGGGGAAGTTTCACGGGGAACCCTTCTTCATTCCCCCGCACGAATACGATTTCCTTTTCGGGCATGGGCGGCAGATTTTCCTCATTCGTTGCCCGATTTTTCTTTTGCGGTACGGACAGGGAAACCAGCCCTTCGGACAATAGCCGCAGGTTATAAGCGCCGCTCCCGTACTGTCCGGCGGCAACGCAATCGACGCCGTTTTTGAGGAAACAGACGAGCGCGCAAAATCCTTTTTCGGGGTCGAAAGCGCTTGTTTCCGTGCGATAATCGGTTTTATCGGGCAAAAGGGGAAAGATGAGCCGTTCTCCCTGTCTGTCGCACAAAACGCATATGTATTTTCCTTCGGCGAGCGGGGCAAAATTGATGAGGGAGAGTTGCGCGGCGGAAAGTTTGCCGTAGCGTTCGACGCGGACGACGCCGCTGACGGGATTTCCGTCGGCGGAAAACCCGGCTTTGAGTTGTTTGAGTATGCACATTCGTTTGATGAGTCCGTTCATGGGAAAGACGCCTCTGTTTTTCGTTTTTTATAAAATTATACGTCCCGCCCGTCCGAGAAGAATGTCTTTTTTTCTCTCCCCGCGCCGACATTTGTCGAAAGGCGCCCCGCCGTCCGAGTATTCCCGCTCTGCGGGAACACGGGTTGGCAAAGGGAGATGCTCCCTTTGCCAAGGGTGCGGGAACGGCGTTCCCGCAAAAAGGGACTTATGGGCGGAGCGAACCGCTCCGCGCCTCATCGCCCGTTCGGGCGATAGACGCAAGGCAAAAGCCTTGCTTAATAGAGTCCCAAAAATCCAAGGGGCGCCGCCCCTTGTTATCCCCGTTCAAGGGACAATGTCCCTTGAAAATCCCAAACAACCCGCTCAGCGGGAACACGGGATTGCAAAGGGAGATTCTCCCTTTGCCAAGGGTGCGGGAACGGCGTTCCCGCAAAAAGGGACTTATGGGCGGAGCGAACCGCTCCGCGCCTCATCGCCCGTTCGGGCGATAGACGCAAGGCAAAGCCTTGCTTGATGAAGTCTAAAACCAAGGAGCGCCGCCCCTTTTACCCCGCCAAAGGGTCCTCGACCCTTTGGAATCCCGTATCGGGAACGGCGTTCCCGCGGAAAAAGAATCATCGTTCCAAGGGCGGCGAATTTTTTTCTCCGCACGGGTGCATTCAAACGTTTTACATTTCGGAAAGTTTGTGCTATACTTATCCTGCGGGAATAAGGGCAAAATCTTCCCGAGAAGAAAAAAATCCCGATTTGAAGGGATAAAAACAAGGTAAAAAAACAATAAAAGTTTTTCACATAAAAGGAGACTAAAAAACTATGACCGCATTGACCAACAACAAAAAGGTGCTTCGGTTTGTCGAAGAGAGCGCGGCGCTTGCCACGCCCGACAACATCGTCTGGATCGACGGCAGCGAAGAACAGCGGGCGGCGCTCAAAGAAGAGGGCGTGCGCACGGGTGAACTCATCCGCCTCAATCAGGAAAAACTTCCCGATTGCTACCTGCACCGCACCAAGCCCAACGACGTGGCGCGCGTGGAGGACAGGACTTTCATCTGCTGCCGCAATGAAGAGGACGCCATGCCTCATTCTATCGTCAAGTGGATGGACCCCAAAAAGGCATACGATTTGGCTTACGGCATCGCCAAGGGGAAAATGAAGGGCAAGACCATGTACGTCATCCCTTATTCCATGGGCGTGGTCGGCTCTTCCTTCTCCAAGATCGGCGTGGAGGTTACCGACTCCACCTATGTCGTTCTGAACATGATGATCATGACCCGCGTGGGCAAGATGTGCCTCGATCAACTCGGCGAGGACGGCGACTTCATCAAGGGCTTCCACTGCTCGTGCGACATCGATCCCGAAAACCGCTACATCATGCACTTCACCGAGGATAACACCATGATTTCGGTGGACTGGGCTTAGGACAGCAACTTGCTGCTCGGCAAAAAGTGCTTTGCGCTGCGCATTGCCACTTATCTCGGCAAAAAAGAGGGCTGGATGGCGGAGCACATGCTCATCCTCGGCTGCAAGCGCCCTCAGGACAAGGAAACCAAGTACATCGCGGCGGCATTCCCTTCCGCCTGCGGCAAGACCAACCTCGCCATGCTCATCCCGCCCGAAGAATACAGAAAGAAGGGCTATGAGATCACCTGCGTGGGCGATGACATCGCCTGGATCCGCGTGGGCGACGACGGCAGGCTCTGGGCGGCGAACCCCGAAAACGGATTCTTCGGCGTGGCGCCCGGCACCAACGAGCATTCCAACTTCAACGCTCTCGCGTCCACCAAGAAGGGCACCATCTTCACCAATGTGGCGCACAACCCCGCGGACAATACCGTGTGGTGGGAGAAGATGACCAAGGATGCACCCGAATTTTTGTATGATTGGACGGGCGAACCCTGGACGCCCGCGATGAACGCGGACGGCAAACACCCTGCCGCCAACCCCAACTCCCGCTTCACCGCGCCCGCGGAGAACTGCCCCTGCATCTCCCCCGAATTCAATTCCAAACAGGGCGTGCCCCTCTCTGCCATCGTCTTTGGCGGCAGACGCGCGACCACGACCCCGCTCGTGTATCAGTCGCGGGATTGGAACCACGGCGTATTCGTCGGCTCCATTATGTCTTCGGAAACCACGGCTGCGGCGACGGGCGCCGTCGGCGTGCTCCGCCACGACCCCATGGCAATGAAGCCGTTCATGGGCTATTCGGTCGCGGACTACTTCCGGCACTGGATCGACATGGGCAAAAAGGTCGGCGACAAAGCGCCCAAGATCTTCAACGTCAACTGGTTCCGTCAGGACGAAAAGGGCAACTTCATGTGGCCCGGATTCGGTGAAAACATGCGCGTCATCGACTGGATCCTCGATCGCTGCGAAGGCAAAGTCGACGCGCAGGAGACGGCGATCGGTTACGTCCCGTATGCCAAAGATATCAACATCAAGGATACGGACGTGAGCGCCGAAACGCTGGATAAACTGCTCTATGTCGATAAGGCGCGTTGGGCGAATGAAGCGGAGGAGATCGAGAAGTATTACGACGACAACTTCGGCGACAAACTTCCCAAAGAGATCCGCGACAATCTTGCGACGCTCAAAGCCAACTGCAAGAAGTAATTTTTACACCGACCATTCTTCCAAATCATCTCGTTTGGTCTTCCGTCCCGCTTCGGCGGGGCGGAAGATTCTTTTTTATCCGTAAAAACAGGGCGCCCGTTTTTTTGGCTCGGCGCCCCGTTTATTTTCAGGAAAAAGAAAAACCCCCTCGTTCTTCGGCGGGAAGAGGGGGGATTGTCTTTTTTTTATGCGGGGCATGCCCGCAAGGAACGGGCAAGACCTTCAATTTCCGGCGTGCCCGATATTTTCCGCTGCGGTGTCCGTTTTGTCTGTCGCCGTGCGTCCCGTTCCGACGGGTGCCAGCGCGGGCACGTTGTGTTGCAATGCTTTGGCGAGGGCAAGGCAGAGAACGCTGCCCGCGCCCCAGATGATGACTCCCTGCGAGAGGAAGAGATACCCCACGTTCAGCCAATAGCCGATGGTCTGTTCGCCGTAAGCCAGCCACCAGATGAGCGGGAGAAAAAAGGCATTGAGCGCGACGGGGAAGAGCCCGCCGAGGATGATTTTCAGCGGCTTATTCCCGACCAGTCTGCCGACGAGAAAGGTGAGCGCGGCGGCAAGCAGGCTTGTCAGCGAGCCGAGCGCCACATCCAAGAGGGTGCAGCCCGAAATGATATTGCCGATCATGCATCCGATGAACAATGCGGGCACGGCTTCGACATAGAAGAGGGGCAAAACGGTGAGCATTTCGGAGATGCGGAACTGAATGGCGCCGCTTGCCACGGGAATGCAGGCAAAGGTGAGGGCGACATAGAGCGCCGCCATGACGCCCGCGCGGGCGAGCATGAGGGTGGTCCATTTTTTCATATGATATTGTACCTCGGTTTTTTTATTCGGAAGTGTTTGCCGAAAACCTTCCGTGCGGGAGTTATTGTACCACGCTTTTGCCTTTTCCGTCAAGCATTTTTTCCTTTCTGCGCGGGCATTGTTTTTTTGTCTTTCGCCGCGGACTCGTTTTACCCCTCCGTTTCGCCCGACACGGGATTGCAAAGGGAGATGCTCCCTTTGCCAAGGGTGCGGGAACGGCGTTCCCGCGAAAAAGGTATCTTATGAGCGGAGCGAACCGCTCCGCGCCTCATCGCCCGAACGGGCGATAGTGCGCAAGGCAGAAGCCTTGCTTGACAAAGTTCAAAAATCCAAGGGGCGCCGCCCCTTTAACCCCGTTCAAGGGACATCGTCCCTTGAAAATCCCGAGCAACCCGCTCTGCGGGAACATGGGATTGCAAAGGGAGATGCTCCCTTTGCCAAGGGTGCGGGAACGGCGTTCCCGCGGAAAGGTATTTATGAGCGGAGCGAACCGCTCCGCCCCACATCGCCCGAACGGGCGATAGGGCGCAAGGCAGAAGCCTTGCTTAATGAAGTATAAAACCAAGGGGCGCCGCCCCTTGTTATCCTCGTTCAAGGGACATCGTCCCTTGAAAATCCCGAGTACTCCCGCTCTGCGGGAATATGGGATTGCAAAGGGAGATGCTCCCTTTGCCAAGGGTGCGGGAACGGCATTCCCGCGAAAAAAGTATTTCAAAGGCGGAGCGAACCGCTCCGCCCCGCATCGCCTGAACGGGCGATAGACGCAAGGAAGAAGCCTTGCTTAATGAAGTATAAAACCAAGGGGCGCCGCCCCTTGAACCCCGCCAAAGGGTCCATGACCCTTTGGAAGCCCTTGTTGTGCCTTGAAAAATTACGGAGCGGACGGCGGGGGTCAGCGCAGATCGTTCTGCGGGCGGAAAACGGCGAGCCAGAACGCCAGCCAGGCGGCGCATACGCCGTGCAGACCCAGCGCGATGCGCAAAAGAAGTGCATTGTCAAAGCATAAAAATCGGAGAAGGTCGAAGGAAAAGAATGCGTTCACGGCGGAACAGATGCCGAAAACGACCAGCAAAGAACCGCATACGATACAACTTACTTTCATACACCTTACTATGCGCGCAAACGGCGGTTTTATGTTACCCATGCCATAAAAAAACGAAAAAAGCAGAAAACCGAAAAAGGCTTTTTCGCCGCGGGCACGGATGCAAAGAAAAATCTCCGCACGGGGCGGAGATGAGAAGGCGAAGATGCGGGCGTGGCGGGGGCAAGAAAGCGGGCGCAAGTCGTTCGTCATTCGGAGATGTTTTCCACGACGAGGCGGTCAAAGTCCACGCCGTCGACAAAGTCGCGGGGCAGAAATTTGACGTGGCGGAATTTGGCGAGTTGCAGGATGTGGGGTTTGAGAATGACGGGCGTGGGGACGTCTAATTTGTCGCACAGTTCGGTCATATAATCGAAAAAATGCGACCAGGTGAGACGTTCGTCCTTTTCCAGGGTGCATTGTTTCCTGATTTTTCCTTCCGTCATGACTTTCGCCCAAAGCCGCATGCCTGACTTCTCCCGTTTCGTTTTTTTCCATTATACAAAAAAATGCGCGGAAAGTAAATTACTTTCGGGCAAAAAACGGAAAAATCGTTGACTTTATCCGCCAAGTGGAATACAATAGAGAAAACGGGCAAAGCGGAGGTAAACGCATGGAAAAAATCGAAAAACAGATCCTGAACATTCTCGGCGAGGACTGCCGTTATCCGGCGGCAAAGATCGCCGTCATGCTGGGCGTGGACGAAAAGACGGTGTCTTCCGCCATTGCGGGCATGGAAGCGCGGGGCGTCATCGTCAAATATGCCGCCATCACCAACGCCGAAGCCGTCGACGACGACGTGGTGGAAGCGCTCATCGAAGTGCGCGTTACGCCCAAAAAAGGGCAAGGGTTCGATGCGCTCGCCGAGGAAATTTCCCGCTATGACGAGGTGCGCGGCGTATACCTCATGAGCGGGGCATACGATCTTGCCGTGTTCGTCGCGGGCAGGTCCCTGCGCAGCATTTCCCGCTTCGTCTATGAAAAGATATCCACCTTTTCGGGCGTTACCGGCACCGCCACGCATTTCATCCTGCGCAAATATAAGATCGAGGGCAACGTAACGTTCAAAGCCCCCGCGGAAAAGAGGTTGTCCTTCCAGCCATGAAAGAGTTCGTTTCCAAAAAAGTCAAAGAACTGAAACCGAGCGGCATCCGTAAGTTTTTCGACATCGTGCACGAGATGAAGGACGCCATTTCCCTGGGCGTCGGCGAGCCCGATTTCGTTACGCCCTGGACGGTGCGCGACGCGGGCGTGCGCTCCATTCAGAAGGGGTATACGCAGTACACCGGCAACCGCGGTCTGCCCGAACTGCGGCAGAACATATCGCACTATCTGCGCGAGCGCTTTTCACTGGATTACCCCGCCGAACACATCATCGTTACGGTCGGCGCAAGCGAGGCGATCGATCTGGTCCTGCGCGCCTGCATTGAGGAAGGGGATGAGGTGTTGATCCCCGATCCGTGCTATGTTTCCTATGCGCCGTGCGTTACTTTGGCGGGGGGCATGCCCGTATCCATCGACTGTAAGGCGGAAAACGGGTTCATCGTTACGCCCGCGGCGTTGGAAAAGAAGATCACTCCGCGCACCAAGGCGGTCATTCTGGCTTATCCCAACAATCCCACGGGCGGCATCATGACGAAGGAGCAACTCGAAGCCGTTGCGCCCGTGCTGCAAAAACACGACCTTCTGGTCATCTCGGACGAGATCTATGCCGAACTCACCTATGGCGGGCGGCACTGTTCGATCGCCTCGCTGCCCGGCATGAAGGAACGCACGGTGCTCATCAACGGCTTTTCCAAGGCGTTTGCCATGACGGGCTGGCGCATCGGGTTCGTCTGCGCGCCGCCCGATGTCGACGAAGGGATGTTCAAGATCCATCAATACGGCATCATGTGCGCGCCGACGGCGGGGCAGTACGCCGCCAATTATGCGCTCAAAGAGGGGTTCGAGGATCATTTTTCGGTCGTGGAAGAGATGGTGGAGGAGTATAACCGCCGCCGCCGTTTCGTCGTGAAGAGTTTCAACGACATGGGGCTTTCCTGTTTCGAGCCGAAGGGGGCGTTTTACGTGTTCCCCTCCGTAGAGAGTACGGGCCTGAGCGGGGAAGAGTTTGCCGAAAAACTGCTTACCGCCAAGCGCGTGGCGGTGGTGCCGGGCAGTGCGTTCGGCGCCTGCGGGGCGAACCATGTGCGCTGTTCCTATGCCACGTCCATGGCGCAACTCAGCGAGGCGATGGAGCGCATCGCCGATTTCGTGCAAAGTTTGCGCGCGGCGGATTTTTGCCCCAAAACGCCGCAAAGACGTTGACAAAAAGGGAAAAATAAAGTATACTTTATTAAGAGATAATGGGAAACCGACCGTGGTCGTTGCCGTTTTATTGCAGCGGCGCCACGGTTTGTTGTTTATTTGTTTGCCGTGTCCGCCGCCCTTTTTGCGGCGGGAGCGGGATTTTTTTCAAGGCGAAAAAACAAGATAAAAAATAAAAAACCAAAAAGAAACAAGAGGTATTTTTCAATTATGGCAGATCAGTTTTTCATGACAAAAAAAGGGTATGACGAGGCGGTCGCCCGCCTGAAATATCTGCAGACGGAGAAGCGTCAGGAAGTCGTCGCGCGCATCCAGGAAGCGCGCAGCCACGGCGACCTGTCCGAGAACGCCGAATACGATGCCGCGCGCGAAGAACAGCGCGCCGTCGAAGGGGAGATCTCCGAACTGGATTACAAGGTCAAAAACGCCGTCATCATCGAGGAGAACGCCGACGATTCCTATGTGCACATCGGCTGCACCGTCAAGGTGTATGACTCCATGTTCGACGAAGAGTGCGAATATGAGATCACGGGCTCCATGGAATCCGATCCCGTCGCCGGCAAGATCTCCAACGAATCGCCCGCCGGCGCCGCCCTCATGCGGCACAAGCGCGGGGACGTCGTGGAAGTCAACGCGCCCGACGGACTGTATACGTTGAAGATACTCGACATCAGGGTCAACTGATAAATTTTATTGTAAGGATATTTCGGATATGGCAGAAAACACCATCGAAGAACAGAGAGCCGAAGCGGAAGGTCTGGCGGAACAGGCGCGCATCCGCCGCGAAAAACTCAAAAAGTTGCAGGAAGAGGGGAAGAATCCCTATGAAAAGGTGAAATTCCCCGTCGACGCCCGCGCGGCGCAGGTCAAGGCGGATTTTTCCGCCTATGAGGGTAAGACGGTCTGCATGGCAGGTCGGCTCATGTCCCGCCGCATCATGGGCAAGGCGTCCTTTTCGCATATACAGGACCGCGACGGCTCCATTCAACTCTACATCACCCGCCAGGACATCGGCGAAGAGGCGTATATGTCCTATAAAAAGGACTTTGACATCGGCGACATCGTCGGCGTCCGCGGCTTCGTGTTCAAGACCCAGACGGGGGAAGTCAGCGTGCACGTGCAGAGCCTGGAAATGCTCTCCAAGGCGCTTTTGCCCCTGCCCGAGAAGCAGCACGGTCTTGCCGATCAGGACCTGCGGTACAGAAAGCGCGAACTCGACCTCATCGTCAATCCGTCCGTGCGGCAGACCTTTCTGACCCGCACGAAGATCATGAAAGAGATCCGCGCCTATCTCGACGGCAGAGGGTACACCGAAGTGGAGACGCCCGTGCTTCTGACCTTGGAGATCGGCGCCGACGCCCGTCCGTTCAAGACCCACCACAACGCGCTGGACATTGACATGTATCTGCGCATCGAGACCGAACTCTATCTCAAACGTCTCATCGTCGGGGGCTTGGAGCGGGTGTACGAAGTGGGCCGCATCTTCCGCAACGAGGGCATGGACTCCTCGCACAACCCCGAATTTACCACCATCGAAATGTATGAGGCGTACAGCGATTACATGGACATGATGGACATGATCGAGGACCTCTACAAGACGGTTACGAAGAAGGTCTGCGGCACCTTGCAGATCTCCTATCAGGGCACGCTCATCGACATGGAGCATTGGGAGCGTCTGACCATGGTCGAGGCGGTCAAAAAATATGCGGGCGTGGACTATAACGAATGGGACAGCGACGAAGCGGCGCGCGCCGCGGCGAAGGCGCACGGCGTGGAAGTCGAACAGGGCGACAAGGCGACCAAGGGGCATGTGCTCATTGCCTTCTTCGATGCCTTTGTCGAGGACAAACTCGTCCAGCCGACCTTTATTTACGATTATCCCGTGGAAAATTCTCCCCTTGCCAAGCGCAAGCCGTCCGACCCCGCCTTTACCGAGCGGTTTGAATATTTCATTTACCGCCGTGAAATGGGCAATGCGTTCTCCGAACTGAACGATCCCATCGACCAGCGCGGGCGCATGGAAAGGCAGGTACAGGCAAAGCGCGCGCAGGGCAACAACGACGCGCAGATCGACGAAGATTTCATCACGGCGCTTGAATACGGTCTGCCCCCGACGGGCGGGCTCGGCATGGGCGTGGACCGCTTTGTCATGCTGCTCACCGACAGTTCTTCCATCCGCGACGTGCTCCTGTTCCCGACCATGAAGCCTTTGAAAAAATAACGTAACGCCGCATCCGCGGCGTGGAGCATGGGATTGCAAAGGGAGCGCCTTTGCCGAGGGTGCGGGAACGGCGTTCCCGCGAAAAGGGACTTAATCTTCAAGGGGCGCCGCCCCTTGTTATCCCCGTTCAAGGGACATCGTCCCTTGAAAATCCCAAGTAGCCCCCGCGTTGCGGGAGCATGGGATTGCAAAGGGAGATGCTCCCTTTGCCGAAGGGTGCGGGAACGGCGTTCCCGCGAAAGGGTACTTAATCTTCAAGGGGCGCCGCCCCTTGGTAACCCTGTTCAAGGGACATCGTCCCTTGAAAATCCCGAGTAGCCCCCGCGTTGCGGGAGCATGGGTTTGCAAAGGGAGATG